>CAXNIN010000114.1:0-11463 GCA_964202365.1 Myxococcota bacterium
CACCGTGGACCTGCCGATGAACGAGCTCGCCCGGTTCCAGCTCCAGGGCGGCGCGCGCTGGCCCGGCGGCCCCGTGTACCGCATGCGCACGGCGTGGGGCGACGACTTCCTGGTCGACCCGTCGAAGACGACGCTCGTGGTGGAGAACCACCTCGGGACGTTCGCGCCGAAGTTGTCGGAGTGCCGGTCGCTCGCCCCGGTCGCGGACCCCACCGGCGACTGGCGCATCGAGCTGATGACCGGCACCGTGCTCATCGGGCAGCTCCAGGACGACGCGGTGACCGTGGCGCTGCCGATGGGCCCGAAGGAGGTGACGGTGCCGCTCGCGAGCTTCTTGTCGCTGCGGGTGGAGAGCTGGCAGGCCCCGCAGCGCGTGGCCGCGGTGGCGACGCCGGCCCCGGTGTACGCGGAGAGCATGCCCGTTGGCCTCGCGGCGGCGCCGGCGCACCAGAAGTCGAGCCGGGGTGCCCCCGCGTCGCGACGCGCCGAGCACGTCGAGATGGCCGCGGCGGCCGACGCCACGACCGACGACGGCTGGTTCGACAACGCCGCCCTGGAGGCCAGCAAGCGCGAGTCCGGCGACGACGGCGAATAGCGACGGGGGGCGTCGGGGGCGCGGGCCTCCCGTCCCCGGTGGACGGATGGCAGGCCATGCCGCCGTCGTCGCGGGCGCCCGGCCCGGGCCGCACGGCGATAGAGGGCTCCGGAGGCCCGAAGCCGACGCGAACCTGCATTTTTGACGGCGACGTGGCGGGGCTCGCGCGCTCCCACCCCTACACCCACGCGCGGGCGGACGAAGCCGCGCGGTACGTGGACTTCCGCGCCGAGCCGCAGCGCATCCGCACCGCCCTCGAGGACTTTGTCCCCTGGGGCGCGCACGCGGCGGTCGACCGCTTCTACACCCTCCTCGAAGCCCTCAACGGCCCGGACTCGCAGTTGGAGACGAACGACTGCGCGTTCTCCGCGCCCGAGGCCGACCCCGCGGAGCCCCCCGTGCGCCGGTTCGGCTGCTCCGGCCGGGTGATGGTGCTGTTCCGCGACCTGCCCCGCAACCGCTCCGCGGCCGCGTGGGACACCTTCACGGAGGCCCTGCACATCACGCTCTCGGGGGTCGACCCGCGCTTCGAGCTCGGCGTCATCGGCACCACACGCGTGCCGGTGCACTTCCGCGCGCTGCCGCCGAACGCGCGCGACGGGCACCAGGTGATGATCTCGTTCTGGGCCTGGGGCGGCACCGAGGCGGGGTGCATGGACAACCTCGGCCGGCTGATGACGCACCTCGGGGGCGCCCTGCGGGGCATCGGGGGCCGCTGACGCGGCCCGGCTCGCGACGCGGTGGCGCTCAGCGCACGCTGATCTGGCCGAAGTCGTCGCTGCCCCGGCACCGCATCGCACCGGGGGCGGAGAGCGCGCGCGTGTGAAAGATGCCGGCGGAGATGGCGGTGAAGCTGCCGCCGCTCGGGGGGGGGGGCCTGGCCGAGGGTGTCGATCGCGCACGTGGAGCAGGGGAGCACCCGCTACCGGCTCAGCACGCCCGTGCGGCCCGCCTTGCCCGCCTCGGCGAGCTCGCCGCGCCGGGCCGGTGTTCCCCACCCGCGCGCGCCCCGGGCCGTGCGCCACACGGCGACGGTGAAGACGGTGAGCAGGAACCACGGCCAGAAAAGCCGCCGCGCGGGCACGTGGAGGAGCTCGCGGAGGGCCTCGCCGTCGACACGGTAGGCCGCGGCGGCCAGGGCGAGGTCGAGCGCGAAGAGGCTCGCGAGCGCGCCGAGGAACGCGCCGAGGCCGGACGGCGCGAGCAGCGCCACGAGGCCCGGCACGGACAACGGCACGAGCGCGTACACGAGCACGTTGACGAAGAGGAGGTCCGGCATGCCGAACACGCCGAGGATGTCGGTACGCAGAAAGGAACGGCGGTGTTTCCAGAGGCACTGGAGGTAGCCGCGCGCCCAGCGCGTGCGCTGCCGGTAGAGCCCGCGCAGGGTGTCGGGCGCCTCGGTGAACGCGACGGCGCGCGGCTCGTAGACGATTCGCAGCTTGGCGGCCAGCAGCGCGAGGGTGAGATCGGTGTCCTCGACGACGGTGTCGCACGAGAAGCCGCCCACCGACGCCACGGCCTCGCGACGGAAGGCGCACGCGGCGCCGGGGATCGTCGTGATGCAGCCGAGCGCGGCCTGGGCGCGGCGGTGGAGGTTGAGCCCCACCACGTACTCGAGGCTCTGCCACGTCGTGAGCCAGCGAAGCCGGTTTCCGACCTTCACGTTGCTGGCCACGGCGTCGGCGTCCACGAGGCGGGCGCACAGGCGGCGCACGGCGTCGGGCGCGAGGAGGGTGTCGGCGTCGACCGTGACGAGGTGCGGCGCGTCGGTGGCGGCGATGCCGGCGTTCAACGCCGCTGCCTTGCCGCCGTTCTGCGCCAGCACGAGCGCCCGCACGCGGGGGTGGGCGGCGGCGACGCGGCGGGCGACGGCGGCGGTGCCGTCGGTGCTCCCGTCGTCGACGAGGACGATCTCAAGCGCGGGGTGGTCGCTCGCGAGGAGGCTCGCCACCGTGCCCTCCAGGACGCGCTCCTCGTTGTAGGCGGGCACGAGCACGGCCACGCGCGGGAGAACGGCTCCAGGGGCCGCCGGACGGGCTTCCCGGGCCCGCTGACGCGCGACCTCGACCGCCGCGGCCCCGATGAGGAGCGCGAGCCGCAGGGAGAGCAGCGTGGAGACCGCGGCGAGCGAGATCTCCCAGGCGGCTCCTACCTGCACGTGGTGCCGGGCGGGCAGGTGTCCGCGCCGAGGCGCACGTCGAGATCGACGGCGGCGTCGGGCTCGTGGCGCACCGAAACGTCGCCGGAGGCGAGCGGGTCGAGCGCGGCGGCCAACCGGGAAGCGAAGGGGCCGTCGTGCACGTGCTTGTGGACCACGACGCTGTCGGCCGGAGCCGCGGGCGCGCCGCCCTCCGCCGACTCCGGGCGCGCGTGCACCGTGTACACGGGGTCGAGCTTCGTGCCGAAGCGCTCGCCCTCGGCGGCGGCGAAGGCCTTCACGGCGTCGGAGATCGCGCCCATCTCGGCGGGCGGGAGCGCCGGCGGGGTGACCACCTGGAGGGACATCACCCCCGGCAAAAACCGCTGCCGCCGCGGCGGCGTGGCCACGTACGTCTCGGCGGGGAACGCCGCGAGCGATTGATCGAGCACGAAGCCGAACATCTGGCAGCCGCTCCGGGTGGAGTCGCACGGCTCGATCTTCTTGCCCCAGAGGCCGACGATGACCACGTCGACATCGGGGCCCACCTCGGAGGAGAAGGTGAACGGCTCGCCGAGGCGGTCGGGGAAGACGGTGTGCACCGCCATGTCGATCTCCTCGCCCTTGGTCGTGAGCACGGTGGCGCCGAGCCACGTCTCGCCGGGCGTGGGCTCCGGAACGTCGCCGTAGAGGCCCGGCGTGACGCCGACCGCCACGCTCATGGTGACGGTGCCGGCGTCGTACCGGAGGAGGGTGGGGTTCACGGTCCACACCGCGGCCGTGTGCCCGCACCGATCGGCGCGGCAGGCGCCGAAGGCGTCGGCGTCGGCGGCATCCGCGCAGCGGGCCTGGAGGCACGACGCCTCCGCGCCCGCGTAGGCGGAGAGGTCGGGAGCGTAGGCGGCGGGCGCCGGGGCGGGCGTCGCGCAGGCGAGGAGGAGGGCGAGCATCGGCCAACAATAGCGCGGCGGGCGGCGAAACACGCGCCGGCCTTCGGGCCACGCGCCCGCACGGACACCCCCACGCCGTAAGGGACGCTCCGGGGGGGCGTTGCGGGGGGGCACCCCCCGCCCCAAAAAACACCCTTAGAAGTTCACCCGCAGGTCGAGCGCGTGCCAGTTGCGGGAGGGGTCGTCGAGCTGGATCTTCACGCCGTAGTCGAGCACGACCGACGTGTGGATGAGCCCGACGCCCACGCTGGCGAAGTTCGTGCCGGCTTCGGTGGACCAGCCGCCGCGCAGCGCGAGCCAGTCCGCGAGGCCGGCGTCGAGCCCGCCGCGCCACACGAAGCGGTCGACAGAGACGTTCGCGTCGATCGGGGCGGAGATGTCGGCCTCCACGCCGAAGCGGGGGCCGGGTGTCCACCGCACGCCGAGGTCGGCCTGGCGGGTGATGCGCGGGTAGTCGCTGTCGAGGAGGTTGCGGGCGCCGAGGGCGAGCGTCACCTGGTCGATGGGGCGGCCGGCCACGGAGAGCCCGAAGTCGAACGCGTTGTCGTCGCCGGCGAGCGCGCTCGTGCGCCAGTCGTAGCGGGCGCTCACGGCCACGGACATCCGGCGTTCGAGAAAGGGAACCCCGAGGCCGAGGTGCACGCGCTGCCACGCGGTGGGGTTCGAGAGGGCGGCGCCGGGGGTTGTCCACCCGGGGCGATCGGCGCCGGTGGGGGCGACATCGTCGACGAGGCGGGCGTAGCCGGCCCCGAGCGCCACGGGCGACGTGCGGCTGTCGAGCGCGCCCGCGCGGAGGTTGACGTAGTCGTCCGGGCCGAGGCCGGCGCCGGCGAAGATCACGTACCGAGGATCGAGCGCGGAAGCAGCGATGTTCCACTCTTCCGCCGCGGCGTCCCCGGCGTCCGCGAAGCCCACGCCGCCGCGGGCGGTGGCCCGTGCGCCAAGCTCGGACGCGAAGGCGGGAGCGGTGCAAAACAGGAGCCCCGCGACGATTGAGAGACGAGGCTTGCCGCACCACATATGCGGCACTACTATTACCCGCTTTCCGGGCAGGCAAGCTCCCGGACAGGACGCCGAGGCCGATCGGACCGTCATTTTCGGTTACTGGGGACCCCCGCCGCGTGCGGGGAATG
This sequence comes from Myxococcota bacterium, assembly GCA_964202365.1. GTDB lineage: Bacteria > Myxococcota_A > UBA796 > UBA796 > SXON01 > CAJBVW01. Next base: position 4,819 of record CAXNIN010000114.1, read on the forward strand.
GAGTCACGATGGAGAAGGACAGGGTCGAGTTCTTCCGGAACCTCCTCCAGGAGCGCCTCCGGGCCCTCCTCACGGAAGCCGGCGCCACGCTCGGGGATCTGACGGACGAGAAGGAGAACCTCGCCGACGCCATCGATCTCGCGTCGATGGAGTCCAACCGCGACTTCCAGCTCCGCATCCGCGACCGCGAGCGCGTCCTCATCCACAAGATCAAGGAAGCCCTCTCCCGCATCGATGACGGGGAGTACGGCACCTGCGTTGCGTGCGGCGGCGAGATCTCCGACAAGCGCCTCATCGCGCGCCCGGTGGCCACGCACTGCATCGACTGCAAGACGGAGCTCGAGCAGCTCGAACGGTCCTCGCGAGACCTCTGATGGTGCGCAAGGCCGTCCTGCCCGCGGCAGGCCTCGGCACCCGCTTCCTCCCGGTCACGAAGGCGGTCCCCAAGGAGATGCTCCCTCTCCTGGACCGCCCGTGCGTCGAGTACGTCGTGGCGGAGGCGGTAGAGGCCGGCATCACCGACATCGTCCTGGTCACCTCCCGCGGGAAATCCGCGATGGAGGACTACTTCGATCGTTCCCCCGCGCTGGAGGCCACGCTCGAGGCCGCCGGCAAGTCCGGGCTCCTCGCCGAGGTGCGCCGCGTCGCGCGGCTCGCCACGGTGGTGTCCGTGCGGCAGCAGGAGCAGCGCGGCCTCGGCCACGCCGTGCTCGCGGCGGCCGCCGCCGTGGGCGACGAGCCGTTCGCCGTGCTCCTCGGGGACGACATCATCGACGCCGAGGTGCCCGCCATCGGGCAGCTCGCGCGGGTGCACGCCGAACACGGCGGCGCCGTCGTGGCCCTCAAGGAAGTGCCCCGCGCGGAGACGAAGCGCTACGGCATCTGCGCCGGGGAGATGGAGACGCCGGACACCATGCGCGTGCGCGCGATGGTGGAGAAGCCGGCGCCCGAAGTCGCCCCGTCGAACCTGTCGATCGTGGGGCGGTACATCCTGCCGGGGGAGATCTTCGCGATCCTCCGCGGGACGCAGCCGGGCGCCGGCGGGGAGATCCAGCTCACGGACGCCATCGCCGTGCTCGCGGCGCGCGGCGAGGTGCGCGGGCACCTCTTCCAGGGCGAACGGTTCGACACCGGGAACCCGCTCGGCCTGCTCGAAGCGACGCTGCACTACGCGCTTCGGCGGCCGGAATACGCCGACGGCGCCCGGGCGCTCCTCGCGCGCTACCGGTAGCCGGGCGGGGGCATGGTCTACGTACGGGTAGCCGTGCCCCTGCCCGTGCACGGGCTCTTCACCTACGCGGCGCCCGCCGTCCTGCCCCTCGGGCAGGAAGTGGTGGTGCCGTTCGGCAAACGCCGCGTGAACGGGTGGGTGGTCGAGACGATCGCGGCGCCCGACGTGCCCGAGGTCAAGCGCATCGACCAGGTGCTCGACCGCCGCGCGTTCGACGCGCAACAGCTCACTTTCTACGGCTGGATCGCCGACTACTACCTCGCGCCGCTCGGCGAGGTGATCGCCACCGCCACGCCTTCCGGCGCCGCCGTGCGCACCCGCCACGTGTACAACCCCACCCCCGCGGGCATCGAGACCATCGCGACCGGCTCGCCCGAGGGCACCGCCGCGGCCGTGCTCCGCGAGATCGTGTCGCGGCCGGGCATCACGAAGAGCGCGCTCGAACGCCGCCTTCACGGCGAAATCGTGGACGTGGGCAAGGCGCTCAAGGCCGCCATGGACGCCGAGTGGGTGTCGTTCGACGACGTGGTGGTGGAGGGCACCCAGGACAACGAGGACTGGATCACCTTCGTCGGCGACGCCACGAAGATCCCCGCCAACGCCACGAAGAGCCGTAGTATGGCCGAGGCGCTCGCCGCCGGGCCGCGCCCGCTCGCCGACCTCGACGCCCCGGCGATTGGCCGCATGGAGAAGACCGGCCTCGTTCGCCGCGAAACGCGCCCCAAGCGCGACCCCTTCCTCGGCGACGTGACCCCCACCCCGCCGCCGGTGCTCAACGCCGAGCAGACCGCCGTGGTGGACGCCGTGCGCGGGAAGGGCACCTGGCTGCTGCACGGCGTGACCGGCGCGGGAAAAACGGAGGTCTACCTTGCCCTCGCCGAGCGCGCGCTCGCGGAGGGCAAGCAGGTGCTCGTGCTCGTGCCGGAGATCGCGCTCACGCCGCAGCTCGTCTCGCGGTTCGCCGCGCGCTTCCCCGGGAAGATCGCGGCGCTCCACTCCGCGCTCACCGGCGCCGAACGCTTGCGCGCGTGGCGACGCATCGAGGCCGGCGACGCCGAGGTGGCCATCGGCGCGCGCTCGGCGATCTTCGCGCCGATCCCGCGCCTCGGCCTCGTGGTGGTGGACGAGGAGAACGACGACTCGTACAAGCAGGAGGACGGCGTTCGGTACCACGCCCGCGACCTCGCGATCGTGCGCGCGCGGTCGGCCGGGTGCCCGGTTGTGCTCGGGTCGGCCACGCCGTCGCTGGAGAGCTGGGAGAACGCGCGCCTCGGGCGCTACAAGCTCGTCTCCATCAAGCGCCGCGCCACGCCGCGCCCCGTGCCGTCGCTCGAGATCGTGGACATGCGCGAGGAGCTCAAGGTGGATGGCGCCCTGCCGCTCCTCGCGGCGCCGGTGCACGCGGCGCTGGCCGAGGCGCTCGCCGCGGGCGGAAAGGCGATCCTCCTGTACAACCGCAGGGGCTACGCCAGCTTCGTCGAGTGCCCCGGCTGCGGCGAAGCGTACGACTGCCCGTCGTGCGGCATCGCCATGGTGTACCACCAGGCCGCGCGCCGGCTCGACTGCCACTATTGCGGCTTCCACCGCCCTTTCCAGCCCGATTGCCCCAAGTGCGGCACCACGCTCGCCATCCTGGGACGCGGCACGGAGCGCGTGGAGGAGGGCGTCGCCGAGGCCTTCCCGGACGTGCCCATCGGCCGGATGGACGCCGACACCACGAGCGAGCGCGGCTCGCACGTGCGCATCCTCGACGACTTCCGCGAGGGCCGCACCCGGCTGCTCGTCGGCACCCAAATCGTGGCGAAGGGCCACGACTTTCCCGACGTGCACATCGCCGCCGTGCTCGGCGTCGACCACATCCTCGGGCTCCCCGACTTCCGCTCGGCCGAACGCAGCTTCGCGCTCGTCACCCAGCTCATCGGCCGCGCCGGCCGGGGGAGCGTGCCGGGCCGCGTTTTTCTCCAGACGCACCACCCCGACCACCCCGTGTTCGGCACCATCGGCAACATGGAAGCGTTCGCCGAACAGGAAGCCCGCGTTCGCCGCATGCTCGGCTACCCGCCGTGGTCGCGGCTCGTGCTCGTGCGCATCGAGTCCACCGACCGCGCGCACGCCCGCGACGCCGCCCAGGAGCTCGCCCACGTGGCCCGCGGCCAGGCCCGCGCGTTCTCCGGCGTGGATGTGCTCGGCCCGGCCCCGGCGCCCATGGCCCGCCTCGTGGGGCGGTGGCGGTTCCAAGTGATCCTCCGCGGCCGCGACATGGGTGCCTTCCGGGCGTTCCTCCAGTCCCACCATGCGTCCTGGCGCGTGCCGACCGGCGTGCGGAAAATCCTCGACATCGACCCGCGGAGCCTCGCGTAGGCGCTCGCCGGCGCCCCCCGCGGCTCGCGACGGTCCACGGTCATCCGGAGGCCGGCGCCCCCGGGCTAAGCGCGGGCTGGCTATACCAGCGCCCGTACGCCCAAAAACACGGGTAGACGCTCGGATTCACCCCTCATGAAAGGATGATCGTCGCGTCGAACCGCATCGGTAAACCGGCGCGCCCGGAGGCACGCCCGTGGGAACCCGCCGATTGGCGAGAACCTACTTGGTTTCCTTGTGCGCGGTAACCTTGCGCTCGTAGCGGCAGTACTTCGCCAGCTCGATGCGCGCGGCCGTGTTCTTCTTGTTCTTCTGGGTGGTGTACCGGCTGACGCCGGGGATGCCCGACTCGCGGCACGTGGTGCACTCGAGGAAGATCACCTGCCGACCCTGAGCCTTCTTCTTCGCCATGTCCGACTCCGATGCGTAAACGGGCCCGTCTGCTAATTGCTGCGGTACGATCCTGTCAATGATCTACCGGCGCTGCCGCGCCGCGATCCGCCCCCCGATCTGCAAATCCCGGGCCGCGCAGCGCCCGACCTGCGTGATCGCGCTCCCGCTCACGCGGCGGGCCAGTGGGCCCATCGGCGGTCCGGCGCGGCGTCCGGAAACAGCGGGCGGTCGTCCACGCCGGCGCGCATGCGGCACTCGGCGAGCCACCGCGCGTAGTGGCCGGGGTGCGCGCGCAGGAAAGGCTCGACGTGGGCGAGGTACGCCCGAAGCTCGGGCTCGATGCGCGTGCCGATCACGACGCGGCTCACCTTGTCGCGCTCCCGGTGGATGGTGGCGGTGAGGAGCGGCACCCCGGCGTCGCGCGCGATGCGGTAGGGATCGGGCGAAAGCAGGGCTTCGCGGTCCAGGAAGGGGACGCGCACGTAGGAGGTCCACGCGCGGTCGTCGAAGGCGGCGGCCACGAGGTACCCGCGGGCGAGCCACCCGGGGATCGCGGCGGGGTCGCTCTCCCAGCGAACGGGCAGCCGCGCTTCATCTTCCGCGCGCTTCTCGGCGAGGCGGCGCGTGACGCGCGTGGCGGCGCCGCACTCGGGCGGAAGCAGCGGGCGCGGGCCGAACACCACCACGCCCGGCCAGCGGCGCGCGAGCGTGGCGAGCAGGAGCAGCACGTGCCCGGCGTGCGGGTACAGGAGCAGCGCGGGCGGCGCCAGGAGGCCCTCCACGCGCACCATCTGGTCGAGGTGCGCCTCCCCCATGCGCGGCAGCACCAGGGCCTCCATACGCGCCTGGAGCGCGAGATCCTGGGCCTCCCGGAGGATCGCGCCGGCCGCGCGCGCGCTGCCTCCGAACGTGCGGCGCACCTCTTCCGCCATGAGCTGCGCGCGGGCCGGGGTGAGCCGCTGCTCGAAGCGCCAGCCGAGCCCGCCCAAAAACCGAAGAATTTCGGGCTCGTCGGGGGGGAGCCCGCCGCGGAGCGTCTCCTCGAACGCCCAGCGCGCGAGGTCGAAGGGGAGCTGGAGGCTCGGAGGCCGCACCCGGATCACGACGCCCCCTTCGGGACAGGATAATAGGGCGGCCTGCGGAGCGCGGAATGGCGGACCGGACGCACGAGCCCCCCTCGCGGGCGCACATCGCTGCGGTGGCCGGGAATTCCCATGCAACCCCGTATCGCCCGGCGCGCCGCCTCTCCACGGCGGGTCCCGTTCTCTGCGACGTGGCGTACCGCTCTCCCCCGTTCGCCCCCACCCGGAACCCGGCGTAGTCGCCGCGGAGGTTCGATGTACGACACCCTCAAGTCCGCGCTCGAAGAGCAGCTCACCGCCATCCGCGAAGCGGGCACGGAGAAGCGCGAGCGCGTCATCACCTCGCCGCAGGACGCCCTGATCCGCGTGGCCGGCGGCCAGGAAGTCCTCAACTTCTGCGCCAACAACTACCTCGGCCTCGCCGACCACCCCACGCTCCTCGCCGCCGCCCGGGAGGCCCTGGAGAGCCGCGGCCTCGGCCTCGCCTCGGTGCGCTTCATCTGCGGCACGCAGGACCTCCACAAGGAGCTCGAGGCGTCCATCAGCCGCTTCCTCGGCATGGACGACGCGATTCTGTACTCCTCGTGCTTCGACGCCAACGGCGGCCTGTTCGAGACGATCCTCGGCGAGAACGACGCCATCGTCTCCGACGAGCTCAACCACGCCTCCATCATCGACGGCATCCGCCTCGCGAAGTCCAAGCGCTTCCGGTACAAGCACCTCGATCTCGACGATCTGGACCGTCAGCTCGGCCTCGCCGCCGACCAGGGCGCGCGCGTCAAGCTCATCGCGACCGACGGCGTGTTCTCCATGGACGGCGACATCGCGCCGCTCGACAAGATTTGCGACATCGCCGAGAAGCACGGCGCCGCCGTGGTGGTGGACGACAGCCACGCCACCGGCTTTGTCGGCAAGACCGGCCGCGGCAGCATCGAGCACTGCGGCGTGATGGGCCGCGTCGACGTGGTCACGAGCACGCTCGGCAAGGCCCTCGGCGGCGCGTCGGGCGGCTTCACCACCGGCCGCAAGGAGATCATCGACCTCCTTCGCCAGCGTTCGCGCCCCTACCTCTTCTCGAACACGCTCCCGCCGGCCCTCGTGGCGGCGTCCGGCGCGGCGATCGCGATGCTCTCGGCGTCTACCGAGCGGCGCGACCGACTCGAGGCGAACACCGCCCGTTTCCGCGCCGCGATGACCGCCGCGGGCTTCCAGATTCGCCCCGGCGTGCACCCCATCGTGCCGATCATGCTCGGCGACGCCCGGCTCGCCACGGAGATGGCCGACCGCATGCTCAAGCGCGGCATCTACGTGTTCGGGTTCAGCTTTCCGGTGGTTCCGCGCGGGCAGGCGCGCATTCGCGTTCAGCTCTCGGCGGCGCACACGCCCGAACACGTCGACCAGGCGGTCGCGGCGTTCACGGCCGTGGGCCGCGAGCTCGGGGTGCTCACGTAGAGCCGGGCGGCCCGGCGCCGGGGCGAAACGCCCCGACGCCGTCGGCCCCCTCTGGGCTCGCGCTGCGCGCTCGGCTGGCGCGCGCGCCGAGCCGGGCGGCGGAGCCGCCCGCCCGCCGGGCGCCTG
>CAXNIN010000115.1:0-11424 GCA_964202365.1 Myxococcota bacterium
TCTGGTCGAGTCCGCTGCGCTCGCCCTACGAACACAGGAAGGGATCGGAGAAGCTGAGGAATGACCCGAAGTGGCTCCACGTCAGGGCAGAGGGGCACCCGGTCGCGCGCGGACGCGCGCCCGGTGCGGCAGCCACGGCGGCCTCCACGGGCGTCGGTGGTTCGTGCGGCCCGCTACCACCGGAACCTCCGCCCTTCGCGGCGCTGCGCCGACGTCGCCGCGGCGCGGAGCGGCCCGCCCCGAATCCGGGCGTCGAGCACCCGTCGCAGGTCACGGCACGCCAGACTCACGGCCCGGGCTACCAACCCGGAACGACGTGTTTTTTTGTACTCGGTTGCGCAACGCGGCACCCAGGGGTACGCTTTCCCATAAGGAGGCCACTTGAGACGCATCTCCCTTCCTTGGACGACGCTCGTCGCAGTTAGTGATGTCAACGCCAAGATGTTTGCCCCGGCCACCGGCTGGGTCTCCGCGACGGCCGTCGCCCGGCTGCGTGGCACCTTTGAACAGCGAGCAAGTCAGCCGAACTTCCGCTGCGCCTTCGCCTATCAGGTGGCGAACTCCAACGGTAGTCCGGGTAACGTCTACGAGTTGGGCAGCGCGTTGACCGTCGACGGTTTCAACTACGGTGCGCTGACCGACGTGCTGGCCAACACTGCTCCCAACCAGCTGGTGCGCTTCGGCTGGAACGTTTGGTACGCTTCCGGCTCTGCCCCTCTCGCTGGACGCGTCGGTGGTCTCGTAGAATTCGAACCCTGCTGACTGGTCTGTAACTGCGCATGCCCAGCCCTACAATGAACTGGCGAGACTTGAAGCAGCCAACACCCTTACCGAAGGATGCGTATCGCGACTCGGTTGTCACGATTAGGTTTTTAGACGACGACGATGCAGCCGAGCGGTTGGCGAAGGTGGTTGCGACGATGAACGACCTGGTCGGGGGGCGTTCCCACGGGGCAACCTACACGTTACTCCCCGAAGTATACGCGTTCGACGCGGCACTCATTACTATCTTGACCTACAATCCAAGGATAGTTTCGGTCACAGTCACCTCATTTTGGACTCCGACCGGAGACTACCTCGACCGCTACACGTTTCAGACGCAGTACGAGCCAACGGCAACGGACACAGCCGAAACTCCTTCGGGTGGAGATGGTTCGACTTCATCAAAAGACGATGGCCGCTCCTCCTCCGAGCAGGGCGAGTCGGGTACTCACGACGACTCCGGAGCGATAGTCCCGGACCCGGAGAATCCGGATCTGCCTGAGAACTCATACTACGACCCAGATGCAAAGCGTGAACACAGTGACGAAGACATGGGTGGGCACGAGGAGGAAGACGGCGAGGACGGGGGGACATTCTGGGACTGGTTGTTCGGTGGTGAGGACTGCGTCCCCCCGCTGGAGCCCGGCTGGCCCTACGCTTTCGCGGACCGCGCGTACGAATACACTGACGCACTAAGCGGCTTTCAGATCGTTCAGATTGCGCTCTATTTGCGGCCTTCCAGCGAGTACGCGAGTCTGCAGAAGCTCGCACTCTCGGCGCCCCGCATGTTCTCCCACGCTTGGATGGCCCGCTGATCGCTGCGACGTTGCTGATTGTGGCACCGCTCGCCCTCGCGGCGCCCGACTTCGTTTCCCGCGACGCACGCGCAGCACGAACAGCCGACCGGATGTGGCCACTTCTGGTTGCGTGCGCAGGGGTCGAAGCCCGTACCGCGGCAACCGTGGAGATCAGGATGACGAATGTGGCCGGCGGCTTTGCGGGGCGGGCCCGCTCCACGCACAGCGCACCGGACCCGCTGCTCCTGCACGAGGGGACACCCCCGAGCCGAGCGTCCGGATTGTACGCAATCGACCTCCAAGAATTCGCTCTTCGCGTACTGGTGCACGAGCTGGCGCACGCGTGGGTGCACACCGGCCCTCCCGCGATCGTCGAGGGGGCGACGAATCTGTTGACGGACTGTGCGTTGGCGCGCGCTCCCCAGGCCTTCGTTGGCCTCGTGGAGGTGGACGAGCCCCACCTACCCGGTCGATTGGAGCGATGGGAAAACAACGATGGGGACACGGCCACGGTGCGCAGCAGCTACTACGCCGCGTCCTACCGGTTCATGCGCGCTGTGGCCGAGGTGATCCCCGAGCGCAGGTTGTGGAACGAGGTATGGTCATGGGACACGCTCCGCGGCGCGCTCAGCGGGGCCGGCGGTGAGTGGATACGCGACGTTCTCGACGGCGACGCCGAGGCCGAGCGCGCGGCCCTTGCCGACGAAGATCGAGACGGACTGGCGAACGTTCACGAGCGGCGGCTCGGAACGGACCCCGCGGACTGGGACACCGACCGCGACGGATGGTGGGACGGCGCGCCGCTCTCGCTTCGGCGCTCGGACGGGGTAGTCCCCTTGCCTCCGGACGACTCGCCCGTTTGCACGAGCGGCACCGCGGGTCCGTTGGGAGCGTTCTTGTTCAACCGGAGCGCCCACCCAACCTACGTTTGGGTAGGTGGCCGACGCCACGACGTGAAACCGGGCCGGTGGGTGCACGTTCCCAGCCACGCGGCGCTCGCGTTTTCCAGACGCCGCCTGGGCGCATCCGTGGCCCCGGAGCGCCGAAGCGCCGCACGACCGAACCTGAGGTGCGTATCGACGCGAGAAGGTACGGTAATGGCGGCGACGGCCGAGGCGGCTGTCACCCTTCCGCTGTATACGTCGGCGCTCGCTGCCGTTTCGACCTCGGCGCACGCGCTCCTCCGCGGACCCGGCCCACGTGCCTCCTTCGTGCTCGGCGCCGCCGCGCAGCGGCCCGTGCGGGGCGTCGTTTTCGTGGCCGACCGCAGGGGCACGCCGATCGAGGTGGTGGCCGACGCCGTCGCGGAGCTGCGGCTCCAGGCGAGCTCGCTCCAAGCGCGCGAGGCGATCGACCGCCCGCTGGTACGGGCCCTTGCCCACGACCTCATCGCCGACCCCGCCGTGGAGATCGGCGCTCTACCCGAGGAGACCGAGGATTGGATTCGCGTCGCGCGCGCCTGTCCCAGTGGCTGGCGGGGCGTGCTCGACGGGGCGTGCACCCGCTGATTCTCCGCCCCCCCTACTCCGCCGGCGCCCGCTCGAGCCGCGGCGCGTCGAGCGTTCGGCGCGGCGCCGGGGCGGGCCCGGCCTCGTTCTTCCCGTGCACGCCCTCGAGCACCGCGAGCACCGGCGCGTGGGTGCCGCGCGACGCGGACAGGCGTTGGGTGTCGACGATGCGCCAGAGCGGCCCCGACCACATGCGCCCGTAGGGGTGGAGCGTGAGGAGCGGCACGGGACCGAGGCGGGCGGGCCAGCTCGGCGGGAGCGGCACGGTGGAGAGCCCGGTGGCGGCCATGCCGCCGTCGAGGTGGCGGAAGGTGCGCGGCGCCGCGGCGTCGGCGACGACCACGGTGGACGCGCCTTCGAGCGCGCCGACGAGGTCGAACACGCGGGCGGTGGCGGCGTCCATACGGGTGGCCCACTCGGGCTCGTTCGGCGATGGAAACCGCGTGACGACGAGCGGGACGATGGTGCGCGGCGGCACGCCCACGAACGAGAGGACGTAGCCGTCGCCGATGTCGTCGTCACCGGATGTCCATTCGAGGGTCTCGCCGCAGGGGTGGAACCCGCCCGCGGTGACGACAGCTACGGCGTTCTCGCCCTCGCCGTGCACCTGGGCCTCGCCCCCCACGACGTCGACCACGGCGGCCACGGCGGACGGCGCCACGAACCCGTGGAGCACCACCACGTTCGGCGTCGCGCGCTCCACCACGTCGCGCACGGCGCTCGGGGAGACGGAGGCGTCCAGCGTCCACTGGAGGATGCGCACCGACGTGAGCGGCATGTCGAGCGCGGCGGCGCACCGCGACACCGGGCCTATCCACGGCGGGGGCGTGCCCGCTTCGACCGCGACCGGGAAGGGAACGCGCATCCCCGCCACCATCGCGATCATGCCGAGCGACACGCCGAAGGAGAGGCCGGCGCGGTTGGTCCACCGAAGCGCGGCGATGGCCCACACGGCGAGCACGAGCAGCAGGGGCTCGGCGTGGAGCAAGAGCGCGCTCGCCCAGTAGCGGTCGGCCCCCCACCCCGCGAACAGGCCCACCCCCGCGAGCACGGCGGCGAGGAGCGCGGCGGCGGCAAGACGAAGCACGTCGGAACGTAACCACGGCCGCCCCGGCTGACGCGGCCCGGTCGGTACGGTGGCCGCCCCTTTCCGACGTGGCGCGGGGCTATTCGGCCGCGGCGGGGTCGTACCAGACGAGGTCGCCCTCGAGGCCGGGGAGCGCGAACTGAACGAGCCCAACGCCCGACGCGAAGCGGAGCGTGCCCGCAACCGGGCTGTCGGCGGGGCCGGACACCTGTACGGTCGCGACGTCGGTGAAGGTGCCGTACCACGTGACGATGTCCGCGAGCGGCTCGGCGGTGGCCGTGAACGCGCCGGAGGTGACGGCGTCGCCCTCTTTCCAGGCGGAGGTGAGGAGGGTGACCGGGGGGTCGAGCGGGGCGCCGTCAACGGCGGAGACGGCGAGGCCGTCGGTGGTGTCGAAGGTGAAGGCGCGCAGGGTGGCGCCGGGACCGGCGTCGTCGAGCGCCCGCACGGTGAGCGTGCGGGTGGCGGCGGCTTCGGCGGCGAGGGCGCCGTCCATCGTGGGCTCGGCCGCGGCGGCGGTGTCGGTGCTCTCGGCCGCGGCGCGCCACACGAGGTGCGTCGACCAGCCGTCCGACCACGTGGCGGCGTTGAGGTTGGCGTCGAGGGCGTCGCCGCCCGCGCACGCGAGGAGGGTGAGGAGCATCAGAAGGCGCTCCACCACGGGGCGTGGTTGCCGCGCGCGAGCTCCTGCTGAGGCATGCGGAACGCCGGGAAGCTGGGATCGGCGCCCTCCTCGGCGAGCGACGGGTTCACCGCCGTGATCCACACCTGCGGGAAGGGGGCGGGGTACGCGCCGAAGTCGCGGTTCGAGGAGAAGGCGAGCCAGAGCACGTCGTCGTCGGGGATGGGGCCCCACCGGGGCCAGGACGCGTTTCCGTCCACCCCGTTGGCGTTGGCGAGCGGGATGCCCTCGCCGCCGTCGGCGGAGATCATGTAGAGGGCGGCGTCCGCCGAGAAGTAGGTGCCGGTCTGCGAGCGGTTGTAGGCCACCCACCGGCCGTCCGGCGACCACGCCGGGTAGTAGTACCAGGTGTCGTCCTCGATGGGCACGAGCGTCTCGCCCGGGCCGAACTGCCCTTCGCCGAGGTGCGGAAACACGAGGAGGCCCGACTTCGGGAACGCGCTGTCGAGGCGCACTTCGTAGGCCCCTACCGCGACGAGCGCGCTGCCGTCCGGCGACCAGTCCGGCATGGTGAGGCCGTTCTCGTGGTCGATCGTGGAGACCAACGAACCGTCGCTCGCGTCGTGCACGTCGATCGTGCCGGCATAGGCCACCGCGACGAAGCTGCCGGTGGGGTCCATCGTGGTGAAGTAGCCGCTGTCCGCGCGGGTGTCGTGCGACACGACGATCTCGGGCGTCCCGTCGATGATCTCGGCGAGGCCGAAGCGGTCGCCCGAGCCCCCCACCGAGAAGGAATAGGACATCCGCGCGCCGTCGGCGGAGACCACGTGGCACCCGACGCACGCCCCGCCCGCGTTGCCGGAGCTGTTCGAGAACCAGTACTCCCAGCCGTCGGCGTCGACCGCTGCGCGCGCGATGCCGCTGTCCGTCGTGACGAAGAAGTAGATGGCGCCGGTGGCGTCGAGCCGGTTGATGACCATCCGGATCGGCGCGCCCTCGCGGAGCGCGGTGACCGAGGCGACCTCGTCGCCCGCGAAGGTGACCGACGCCGCGCGGATCGACACGGTGACGTCGGATCCGGCGTTCGTGGCCGTGACCATCCGCCAAAACTCGCCGCTCACCGCGAGCTCGGGCTCGGTGACGATGGCTTCGACGTGGGTGGTCGAAGAGTCGAACACAATCTGGTAGAGGTCGGCGCCCGTCGTGTCCGCGATGTGGAAGTCCATGCGGGGGAGGTTGCGGGGCACGGACACGCCGTCCGTCGGGTAGGCGAGGCCGAGCGCGGAGTCCGCCGTGGGGGTGCCGGCGAACGCGGCGGCCGCGCCGGCGGGCACGCCGTCGCCGAGCACGACTTCGTCGTACGTGACGGTGACGTCGGCGAGCGCGGAGAGGCCGTCGGCTTCGGCGACGACGTACGTGCGGCCGCCGTTGGTGACGGACGTCGTGAACGTGCCGCGGTCGTCGACGGTGCCGGCCGAGAGGTTCGTGAGCGACCACGCGACCTGCTGGAAGTCCTCTTCCACGTAGCCGTTCGCGAAGGTGGCCCGCACGGTGAACGCGGCGGTGGAGGCGCCCGCCGCGGAGGTGCGGAGGTCCAGCGCGGCCGGCGTGATCTCGAGCGCGGTCAGACCGCCGTCGAGGGGGCCGTCGGCGCCGCCGCCGCCGGGGCCGTCACAGGCGGAAAACAGGAGGAACAGGGTGGCGAGCACACGGAATGTCTATCCTGGTTACGTGCCTGCCGATGCTCGTCGCGCTGCTGCTCGGTGGCTGTTCGGACTACGACGTGACCCGCGTCCAGCGGGAGGACGTGTTCCGCCAGGGGGACCCCGACGTTCCCGCCGACATCCTCTGGGTTGTCGACAACTCGGCGTCCATGCGCGAAGAGCAGAACGCCGTCGCGACGCAGGTGGGCAGCTTCCTCGACGCCCTCGCGCTCTCCGGGCTCGACTACCGCATCGGCGTGGTGACCACCGACGTGTCCGAGACGCCGGGCGCGCTCGTGGGCGCCATCCTCACGCCCGACACTCCCGACCTCGCCCCGGCCCTGCTCACGCAGGTGAACGTGGGCACCGGCGGCGACCGCTCCGAGCAGCCCCTCGAAGCCGTGCGCGCCGCCCTCTCCGAGCCCCTCGCGAGCGGCCCCAACGCCGACATCGCCCGCGTCGAGGCCCGCCTCGCGGTCATCGTGCTCTCCGACGAGGACGATCACTCCCCCGAGGCCGTGCCCGCCTACCTGGACGACCTCGCGGCCCGCAAAGCAGCCGGCGGATACCGCGTGTCCGCCATCGCGGGCGGCCTCCCCGAAGGGTGCGCCTCCCCCGCCGCCCAGGCCGAGGCGGGCGCGCGCCTCCACGAGGCCGCCACCACGAGCGGCGGCGCCTTCGAGAGCATCTGCGCCACCGACTTCGGCGCGATTCTGGCGCGCCTCGGGCTCGAAGCCGGCGGCATGGCCGATCGGTTCGCGCTCACCGCGCTCCCCGCCGAAGACTCCCTCGAAGTGTTCGTCGACGGCGCGCGCATCCACAACCGCCCGTCCGACGGCTGGACCTACGACGCCGGCGACAACGCCGTGGTGTTCGACGGCTACGCGATTCCCCGGCCGGGCCAGGGCATCGAGGTGCGCTACTACGACTTCCTCGGCCGGGCTGCGGACACCGCCGCGGAGTAGCCGAGCGTTCGTACGGCTCGCGACGGTCCGGGGCCACCGGGAGGCCCGCGCCCCCCGGTTCCCACCCCGCCTACTTCACCCGGTACCCGCCCATCTCGTTGTTGAAGATCCAGGCGACGACCTCGCCGATCTCGAACCCGGTGGCCATGAAGCTCTCGAGGCTCGCCGCGGCGGACCCCTCCGCCCGGAGCGACGCGCGCGCCCGGAGCATCTTGCCGATGCGCTCGCGCCAGGTGGCGATGTTGGCGGGACGAAGGTCGATCCAGCCCTTCTTGGCCCACGCGTCGACCTTGTCGGGGTCGGTGAGGGACACGCTCGTGTTGTGCCCTTCGAGCTCGGGCACGTTGATGCGCGGGCCGCGCAGGAGGCGCTTGCCGTCGGGCATGAGCACCGGGATGCCGATCGACGGCGCGGTCCGCGCGACGCCGCTCGCTTCGAGCTCGGCCACGAGGCGCTCCGCGAGGGCGGCGGGCTCGGCTTCGCGCACGCCTTCGAGCGTCCCGCACGCGCGCCGGAGGAGCTCGGCTTCGAAGAGGAGCTTGGAGAGCTCGGGCGGGCCGAGGCGGCCGAGGGCGACGGACGACACGCCGCTCTCCTTCTCCGCGCTGTCGAGGTCGGAGATGGCGACGCTGCGGACGAGGCCGGCCTTGTAGCTCGGGCTCATGACCGCGCCGTCGAGGGCGGAGACGGTGTCCTTGCCGGTGTTGGCGCCGCGGATCTCGAGGACCACGGTGCTCGCGATCTCCTCGGGGGTGACGTACTCCATCTGCCCGAGGGCGGTGATGGCGGCGAACTCGCCGCGGGTGAACACGCCATTTTCGCCGGTGTCGACCACCGGCACGGTCAGAATACCCGCCTTCTCGTAGCCCTTCGCGGGCTCGCGGAGGTTGAGCGTGCCGCCGTCGAGCTTGACCTCGTGGGCCTGGTAGAGGTCCGAGTTGTCGTGCTTGTCCTTGGCGACCATCACCTGGACCGCCTTGTACCCGATCATGGCGGCCGGCTTGACCTCCTTCACGATCGGCGCGTTGGGCGTGCGCGCGAGCAGGAAGAGGAGCCCGGTGTGGCCGAACGCGGCCTCGTTCTTCGCGAGGAGCTTCTTGCTCGGCTTGTCCTCAGAGTGCGTGTACGGGATGTTGAGGCCCATGCCGCCGGTGCCCGTGGTGCCCACCTTGAGGTACACCTTGGTGGCGTATTCGGTACTTGCCTGGTGCAGGAAACGCACGTGGCGAATGAGCTGGGGCACGGACTGGGAGAGGAGGAACGTCTCGAGGTCGGCCACGCCGTCCGCCGAGTAGCCCTTCTCGCCAATCCATCCGCGCACCTTGGCGGCGCCGTCGAACACGTCCTGGTAGCTGAACCCGGTGGCGGTGTTGACGCAGTCGACGATCACCTCGGGGCGGTGCTGCCGGATGAGCTGCACGAGGTGATTATCACGGTAGGAAGCCTCGTAGTCGTCGTAGAGCGCGGTGAGGAGCTTGCCGCGGAGCCTCGCGTCCGCGAGGATCTGGCCGCGCGGGAGGTTGGCCATCTCGCGGGGCACGAAGAGGTTGCCCCAGGCGGGGACGAACGCCACGGAATCGCCGAACTCGCGCTCGAGGCGGGCGCACGCGGCGACGGCCTCGGCTTCGAGGAGCGACGCGACCACGATGCGACGGGGCGCGAGGTTGAAGAGGATCTGGCGGCACACCTGGAGACCGACCAGGCCGGCGCCGCCGAGGATGAGGAAGTCGTGGTACACGTCGGACTCCGCGGGAGGTCGTCCCGTAACCCGGACGACCTCCCCGACGCGACGCTACTCGGGCTCTGCCGACTTCCGCTTGGGCCGCTCGCCGAGCTCGATGGTGAGCTCCTTCTCCTTGCCCTGGCGCATCACCAGCACCGGGATCTTTTTCCCGGGCGCGATGGCCGCAACCGTGCGCAGCAGCGCGGACTGGTCGGCGATGTCCTTGCCGCCGACCTTCACCACCACGTCCCCGGCCTTGATCCCGCCCTTCGCCGCGGGGCCGTCCTCCACCACCTCGGCCACGAGCACGCCGGTGCCGATGGCCTTCTGGGCGACCTCCGGGATGGAGGCGAGCTGCACGCCGAGGTAGCCGCGCGACACGCGCCCGCTCTCGCGAAGCTGGGGGAGCACCTCGGCGATGTGCCCGGCGGGAATCGCGAAGCCAACGGTGTTGGCACCGCTGATGATGGCGGTGTTCATGCCCACCACGCGGCCGTCCACGCCGATAAGCGGCCCGCCCGAGTTTCCGGGGTTGATGCTGGCGTCCGTCTGGAGAAACTCCTCGAGCGGGAGGTCGGGGATGTTGCGCCCCATGCCGCTCACGATGCCGGCCGTGACCGTGTGGCCGAGCCCGAGCGGGTTGCCGACCGCCACCACCCAGTCGCCCACGTTCGGCAGCGCCTCGCTCGCGAGCTCCAGGTAGGGAAACGCGCGTTCGCCGTCGATCTTGAGGAGCGCCACGTCGCTGTCGGGGTCGGTGCCCATCACCTTGGCGGTGTGTTCGGCGCCGTCGGCGAACTTGACCTTCACCTCCTTGGCGCCCTCGACGACGTGGTTGTTGGTGAGGAGGAACCCGTCGGCCGAGATCACGAAGCCCGAACCCTGGCCCTGCACCGTGCGTTCGGACGGCAGGCCGAACCGCATCTGGAGCATCGGGTTCACCGCCATCGTCTGGCTGGTGTACACGTTCACCACGGCGGGCTCCACGGCCCGCACCAGCGGCGCGAGCGAGACCATGGGGTTGTAACTGGCAGGAACCTGAACGGGACTCGGGGCGGCGGCGACCGCGCCACACCCGACGAGCAGCACCAGGGGCAACATCCGAAGCGACATCGACTTCTCCGAGGGGATGCTCTCCGACTAGCCACCCGCGGTCCGGGATGGGGTCACGTTATGTCGGCCTCATGCTGAAGCTTGTCGGCATCGACGTTCAGGCCGTCAGCGTGGGCGGGCTGGAGACGTGCATCGAGCTCCCCGGGTTCGAGCTCGCGTTCGACATCGGGCGGTGCCCGCCCACCGCGGTGCGTCGCAAGCGTATCTTGTGCACGCACGGCCACATGGACCACATGGGCGGCCTCGCCTACCACGCCGCCACGCGCGATCTGCTCGGCATGCCCCCGCCGAGCTACCTCGTGCCCCGCGAAAACCACACGGACGTCCTTGCCCTCTTCGACGTGTGGCGTCGGCTCGACCGGTCCACGCTCCCGTGCGCCGTGGTGCCGTGCGGCCCCGGCGACCGCGTGGACATCGGGGGCGGCCGCGTCGCGATCCCGTTTCGCTCGCCGCACCGCGTTCCGTGCCAGGGCTACGCCATCGTGGGCCAGAAGAAGAAGCTCCGTCCCGAGTATGCGGGCCTCGAACCTTCGGAGATCCACGCGCGACGCATCGCGGGGGAGACGGTTTCCGACACCCACGACGTGGTCGAGGTGGCGTTCACGGGCGACACGGTGGTGGACGTCGTCGAGCGCGAGCCGATGGTGCGCACGGCCCGTCTCCTCATCATCGAGGTGACGTTCGTGGGCGACGCCGTATCGGTCGAAAAAGCACGTTCCAAAGGGCACGTTCACCTCGACGAGATCGCCGAGCGCGCGGACCTCTTCGAGAACGAAGCGCTCCTCTTCACCCACTTCTCGGCGCGGCACTCGCCCCGCGAGATCCGAGCCGCGATCGCCGATCGATTGCCGAAGCACCTCCACGAGCGGGTGACGCCGCTCCTCGCGGAGTAAGCGGCTCGGCGAGCGGGTGTTCTTGGGGCGGGGGGCGGGCCCCCCCGCAACGCCCCCCTTCGACGCCCGGTCGGGGCGCCCACCCGCCGTACGTTCACGGGGAGGCCGCCACCTTTCGCCAGCTGCGCGCGGCGGTGTCGATGGCGCGGTCCACGAGGCCGGGCGCGGTCGCGGAGATCGCGCGGACACCCCCGTAGGTGCGGCCGAACTGCTCGGCCCACGCCTCGTGCGCGGCGACGCACCCGACGCGC
>CAXNIN010000116.1:0-11333 GCA_964202365.1 Myxococcota bacterium
CGGCCTCCGGCGCGGGAGCGGCCTGGGGCGCGGGAGCGGCCTTGGCGGCGGGAGCGGCCTTGGGCGCGGGAGCGGCCTTGGCGGCGGGAGCGGCCTTGGGCGCGGGAGCGGCCTTGGGCGCGGGGGCAGCCTTCGGCGTTGCGGCGGCCGGAGCGGCGGCCGTGCTACCCGTGTCACCGCGGTAGCGGTCGATGCCGTGACGCTTGCGGAATTCGACAACCGTCTTGCGGGCCACGCCAGCGCGCTCGGCGACTTCACCGTCCGGAATCTTGCCGAGCAACGAACGGAGCGCCTCGAGCTTACCGGTGGCGCGGCCGCCCTCGGCCTTCGCGGCGGGCACGTCGGCCTTCGCGACCGGGGCCTCGATCTTGGGGGCGGGTGCGGATTCCGCCTTCTTGGCGCTGGACTTCGCGGCGGCCGGCGCCTTGGCGGAGGCGCTCGCGGCGCCCTTCGCGGCGGGGGCGGAGGGCGCGGGAGCGGCCTCCGTGTTGGTCGGCGTGGCAGCCGCGGAATCGCCGCCGGGCTTGGGAAGATGTCCGGTGCGCTCCAACGCGTTCTGCAGCTCGGCCACGGAGACCTTGTGCTCCCGCGCAATCTCGCGCAGAGGACGATTCTTCAGCTTTGCAAGGACATCGTTCCACCAAGGGGTGTTCTCGAGGGGGGTCGACACAGGCATCCTCCGCGTGGGGCCAAACTACGACGCTACGTTCACGGGCCCCATAGCTGGTTGATTTGGAAGAGGCAATGGGTTTCCATGCCCGAATTGGCGTCTGCGCCGCCGCGGGCTGGACAGTGTGAGCATGCCCGTACAAATCCGAACCGAAGCCTCGACGCGACAGCAGGTTCGATGTCTCCGTGTCTACGAAGCGTAGAATGCACGCCCGGTCGCGGTCCTGAAGCGGGCCGCCCGCGCAGTTTCCGCGTGGCCCGGATATTGCTGCCGCCCACACCGCCACGATGCTCTTCCCTACCTTCGACTACTTCCTGTTCCTCCCGCTCGTCGCCCTCGTCCATTGGGCGTTGCAGCGCAACGGGGTCCGCACCGGCTGGCTCCTCGTGACCAGCCTCGTGTTCTACGCCTCCTGGAACCCTGTCGACACCGTGCTCCTCGGGGTGATCATCACGCTGGCGTACGGGCTCGGGCGCGTCGTCGACACCCTGGCCGAAGACAAGCGCGGGCGCGCGGTGGCCGGCGCGTCGATGCTCCTCCTCGCACCGCTGATGTACTACAAGTACGCGGGGTTCGTTCTGGAGAACATCCGGGTGTTCTGGCCGGACGCCCCCGCCCCGCACGACGCACACCTCCCGATCGGCATCTCGTTCTACAGCTTTCAGGCCCTCGCCTACGTAATCGACGTTCGACGCGGCCAGGGCGCCGAGAAGGACCCCGTTCGGTTCGCAACCTTCCTCCTGTTTTTTCCCCATCTCGTCGCCGGCCCCATCCTTCGCGCGTCGACGCTCCTGGCCCAGCTCGCGAGCCCACGGACGCTCACACGCGACGACGTGGGCGAGGGGCTCGCCCGCCTCGCGACGGGCCTCGTGAAGAAGGTCCTTGTCGCCGACGTCCTCCAGCTCGGCATGGTGGATTCGGTGTTCACGGACCCCTCGAGCTTCACGGGCACCGAGGTGATGGTGGCCTTGTACGCGTACAGCCTGCAGATCTACTGCGACTTCTCGGGCTACACCGACTTCGCGGTGGGCTCGGCGCGGCTCTTCGGCATTCGTGTTCCCGAGAACTTCGATAGGCCGTATCAGGCTCTCTCCGTCGCCAGCTACTGGCGGCGGTGGCACATGACGTTGTCTGATTGGGTGCGGGACTACGTGTACTACCCGCTCGGCGGGTCGCGGGGCGGCGGCTGGAAGCCCTACCGAAACACCTTCGTAACCCTGCTCATCTTGGGGTTCTGGCACGGCGCCAACTGGACGTTTCTCGTGTACGGCCTCCTTCACGGCGGCGCGGTGAGCATCAACCGGTGGTGGAAGAAGTCGGGGCCCGGGGCGACGCTCCCCGAACCCGGGTTCTTCGGCAACGCGTGGCGTTGGTTCCTCACCTTCCACTTCGTGGTCGTCGCGCGCATCCTGTTTCGCGCCGACGACCTCACCCAGGCGCTCGAGATCACGCGGTCGCTCGGAAACATGACGCTCGTGCTGCCCCGCTTCGCCCCGCACGCCTGGATCGTGTTGGCGCTCGGGTACGCCGCCCACTTCACGCCCCGCGCCTGGGTCGCCCCCGCCCGCGCCCGCTTCGCCGCCCTCCCCGCGCCCGTGTGGGGAATCGCGATCGTGGTGGCCGGGTGGGCGTGCGCGCGTTGGGGCCCCGGAGACACGCTTGCCTTCATCTACTATGACTTCTGACCGAAGCGGCATCCGGGCGCTCGTCGCCGCGTTCGCCACCGCGGGCGCGTGTGTGGGGGTGTCCTACCTACACCCGGCGTTCGCGGAGTACCGTCCCTGGGTGCCCGGGGACCCGATCCCCGTGCTCGCCGCGCTCACCCCCTGGGAGGGCCCCCGGGTGACCGAAGGGCTCGACGGCCTGCGCCTCGACACGTCGACCGCGGCCCCCGCCGTTTCCGCCGAGGGGAGCCCCTCGGAGCAAGCCGGCGACGGCCTCGCCGCGACGGAGGCCGCCGCCGCCGGCGGCGGCGCCTCGGCGCTCCCGAGCGCCGCCGCCGGCGAAGGCGCGATCGTCGTTCCGGGCGTGCCGACGGAGGCCCTCCCGAGCGCCGCCGGGATGCCGGCCCGGCCGCCGGGCGTCGCCACCGCGCTGGTCGACGCCGACCACCGCGGCATGGACCCGTTCTACCGCGCGCTCCACCGCGCCGCGAACGGCGCCGGCATCGCCCGCGCGGCGCACTACGGCGACTCCACCATCGCCGCCGACGGCATCACGTCGCAGGTGCGCTCTCGCCTCCAGAAGCGCTTCGGCAACGGCGGCCCCGGGTACCTCTCGGCCGGGATGGACCCGCGCTGGAACTTCCGGCGGGACGTGACGATCGACCGTGCCGGCGACTGGAAGACCATCAGCCTCCTGTTGGGCGGCGGCGGCGGGCGCTACGCCTACGGCGGCATCGTGAGCACCGCCTCGCCCGACGGCCGCCTCACCATCACGGCCCCCAAGGGCGCGGGCGGCAAGCCCACCCCGATGCACCGCTTCGAGCTCTGGCTCCAGGGCGGCGCGGACCGCGGGAGCTGGTGGACAACGCTCGACGGCGCCCCGGCGGGGAGCGGGAGCGCGGCTTCCGGAGCCACGGTCGACCTCCGCCACGCGGTGGACAAGCCCGAGGGCTACACCCGCCTCGCGTTCGGCGCGACAGGCGGCGACGTGCCGTTCTACGGTGTGGTGATGGAGACACAAGGCCCCGGTGTGGTGTGGGACGCCCTCGGGGTGGTGGGCGTGGGCTCGCGCAGCTTCACCCAACACTCCCGCAAGCACCTCGCGAGCCAGATCGCCCAGCGCGACCCCGACCTCATCGTGGTGATGCTCGGCGGCAACGAGCTCGGGCTCCCCGCGCTCGGGAAGGGCGACGGCGCCGGCTACATCCCCTACTTCACGGAGACCGTGCGCCGCCTCCGCGCCGGCGCGCCCGACGCCGCCTGCCTGCTCATCACCCCCGTCGACCAGGGCACCCGCGAGGGCGGCACCGCGCGCACCAAGCCGAACCTCGCCCGGCTCGTCGCGGCGCAACAAAAGGCCGCCGCCAACGAGGGCTGCGCGTTCTGGAACGCGTGGGCGGCCATGAGCGGGCCCGACGCCATCGTACGGTGGTCCGCGATGAAGCCCCCCCTCGCGTGGACAGACCTGAACCACCTCTCCAAGGCCGGCCAGGACATCATCGGCAACCTCCTCGCGGACGCCGTGGAGCACGGATACGACGGCTGGATGACCGCCGGCGGCCCGAGCCGCCCGCCCCCCGTGTCGTCCGTGGCCGCGGAGCCGGGCATTTCCCCCCCGCTCGACGCCCCCCTCGGCGGCGCGTCCCCCGCGGCGGCCCCGCCGCCCGTCGAGCCCTCCGACGCCCCCGCGCCGGCGCCCGATCCCGCGGCTCCCGCCGCGACGCCCCCTCCCGCGCCCGCGCCCGCGCCGTCGGACACGCCCACCCCCGCGGGCACCCCGTGAGCCGCGCCCCCCGCACCGCCCAACCCCGCGTCAGCGTCGTGAGCGCCGCGCTGCTCGTCGCGACCGCCGCTTTGGTAGCCCTCGCGACGCGCCCCGAGCCGAGCATCGCCTCCACGCCAATCGCCGTGACCGGGGCGCCGCCCGCCGCCGCCGCCGCCATCACGCGCCCGGCCGACCCGCCCTGGGTCACCCGCCACCGTGTCGACGCCGCGCTCGGCCCCCCCGCCGACGAGTGCGCAAGCGTCGGAAAGACCGAGTCGCCCGGCGTTCCGCGCCCCACTTCGGACGCGCCGCCCACGCCGCCCCCCACCCCGCCGGAGGAGCCCAAGCCCCCCACGTCGGAGACGGCGGGCATGCTCCGGGTGGATGTCACCCCCACCGCGCCCAACCCGGACCTCCCCGCCAAGCTCCGCGCCCGCCTCGGCTTCGGCGCCCCGTTCGATCCCACCACGCTCGCGCCCGAGCCCTTGCGTGGCCGCCCGGAAGATTTGGCGCGGGTGCGCGCCGCTCTCGCGAAGGCCGCCCGCAAGGAGGGCCACACCCGGCTCTCGTTCTGGGGAGCTTCCCACGTTGCCGGCGAGTATTTCACCGGCGAGCTGCGGCGCGTGCTCCAGGACCGCTACGGCGACGCCGGCCACGGCTTCGTGATGCCGGCCGCCCCGTGGAAGGGCTACCGCGCGTCCGACGTGAACCTCTGCACCGGCGGAAGTTGGACGAGCGACTTTCACAACCGCCAGGGCGGCCGCGACGACGGCCTCTTCGGCCCCGGCGGCATGAGCGTCGAGGGCCTCGCGCCCACGAGCTTCGGGTGGGTGCAAACAACGAAGTCGAACCCCCACGGCCGCGCCGTGACGCGCTTCGAGGTGCTCTATTTGCGTCAGCCCGGCGGCGGCGCGCTCGATCTCCTCGTCGATGCCGCGACGCCCGTGCGCGTGCCCACCCGCGCCGGCACGCCGGGCCCCGGGGCCGCGGTGCTCGAGGTGCCCGACGGCGCCCACCGCCTCGCGATCTACCCGGCGGGCGACGGCCCCGTGCGCGTGTTCGGCGCCGTGATGGAGCGCGACGTGCCCGGTGTCATCATCGACGCCATGGGCGTCACGGGGCGCACCGCCACCTCCTGGCTCGCGTGGGACGCCGACCTCCAGGGCGCGTACCTCTCGCGGCGCCCGGTCGACCTCGCGGTGCTCGCCTACGGCACCAACGAGGCCAACGATCGGAGCCTCGACGAGGCCGAGTACCGGGAAGACCTCACGAAGGTGCTCACCCGCTTTCGGAAGGTGCTCCCCAACGCGGCCTGTGTCCTCATCGGCCCGAGCGACCGCGCACGGAAGATCTCGGGCACGACCTTCGCCATCTGGAGCCACACCGCGTGGGTGGCGCGGGTGCAACGCGAGGTGGGCCCCACCTTCGGGTGCGTCACGTGGGATCTCCAGGAGGCCACCGGCGGCCCCGGCAGCATGGTGCGGTGGCGCGGCGCCACGCCTCAGCTCGGCTCGGACGACGGCATTCACTTCACCGCGGCCGGCTATCGGGACATCGCCGCGCGGTTCGTCGCGGCGCTCGACGGCGCATAGGCAACGCCCCGCCCGGCTTGCCGTCCGCCCCCCGCCTTCGAGAGGTGGAACCCGGCAAATCCGGCGCCGCCATCGGCGCCGGCGCTACGGGAGGATGTCTACCGAGATCGCGCGGATGTGCGTCTTGAGCGACACCTTGCCCGAGCGCCCGAACGTCCACGCGGTAGAATCGGCGAGCGAGGCGGCTTCTTCGAAACCTTCCTCGAAGTCGGGGTCCGTGCGGCGGGCGTCGAAGGTGTTGAGCAGGTCGAGGTCCGGGATGCGGACGCACGGCCGGCCCTCCTTCGTGTCGAAGGTGTGGCCGGCGATGAGCCGCACGCACCGCCAGGGGTGCTTCACCCACTCCTCGGGGTCGTCGCTCGTCTTGAAGACGACGCGCAGACCCACGGGGCCGATGATGGCGACGGACTTGAGGTCTTCCGGCTGGAGATCCCCCTGGCGGCCGCCGAGGGCGTGCACTTCGATGACGCGACGTTCGCCGGAGAGGTTGAGTCCGGCGAAGGCGACGATGTCGAAGCGGAGCTTCGGGGGGATCTCCCAGCGCATTCGGCTAGCCCGCCAGGAGCTTGTCGATGGTGGCGTCGTCGAGGCGGGCGGGGTGGCCGCGCCAGATCACCTTGCCGTCCTTCACGAGCGCGGCGGCGGGGATGCCGGAGACCGCGTACGCCTTCGACATGGAGCCGTCCTTCTCCTTGCCGATCGGGAACTTGGCCTTGGACTCCTTGATGAACTCCTCGACCTTCTCGTCGGTGGAGGACTTCGTCACCTTCGTCATCGCGACGATCTGGACGCCCTTCGCCTTGAGCTTGGCTTCATCCTCGGCGAGCTTGGGGAGCTCCTTCTTGCAGTGCGGGCACCAGACTTCCCAGAACACGACCAGCGTGGCCTTGGACTTCGAGAAGTCGGCGTTGCCCTGGAACCACTTCTCGGCTTCGATCGGGCCGGCGTCGGTGCCGACGAGGTTGATCTCGGACGCCATGCGCACGGCGGCCTTGCCGGCGCGGGTGCCGGCGTACTTGCCGGTGAGGTCCGCGAGCTTCGTCTTCGCCGTGGCGTAGTCGTTGCCCTTCACGGCTTCCTGCACTTCCTGCATGAGCTTGCCGGCGGCCTCTTCTTCTTCGGAAGAAGCGGCGGGCGCGGCGCCCTTCGCGGCGGGGGCCTTCTCGAGGGTGGCGACCTTTTCTTCGAGGGACTTGATCCGCTCGTTGGCGGCGTCGAGCTCGCTCTTCTGAGCGCAGCCCGTGAGAGCGAGGGAAAGGAGGACGAGACGCAACATTCTGTGTTCTCCGGAACTTGGGGACGGCGGCGCATATCACCGCGCATCCGTGACGGCGAGTGCGGTGCGGACGCGCAGGGGTCAGGATAGGTAGGCCGGCTTCCAGGATTCCAACAATGGCCGCCCAGTACATTTTTGTCATGAAGGACCTCCGCAAGGCCTGGCCGGGCGGCAAGGAAGTGCTCAAGGGCATCTGGCTCTCGTTCTACCCGGGCGCGAAGATCGGCGTCCTCGGCGGAAACGGCGCCGGTAAGTCCACGCTGCTGCGCATCATGGCCGGGGTCGACACCGACTTCTCGGGCGAGGCGTGGGCCGCCAACGGGGTGAAGGTCGGGTACCTCCCGCAAGAGCCCAAGCTCGACGAAACGAAGACCGTTCGTGAAAACATCGAGCCCGCCGTCGCCGCCAGCCGCGCGCTGCTCGTGCGCTTCGAAGAGGTCGGCAACGCGATGGGCGACGCCGACGCCGACTTCGACGCCCTCCTCGCCGAGCAGGCCGAGCTCCAGGACAAGATCGACGCCGCCGACGCCTGGGACCTCGACCGCAAGCTCGAGATCGCGATGGACGCCCTGCGCGTCCCCCCGGCCGACCAGTCCTGCCAGAACCTCTCCGGCGGCGAGAAGCGTCGCGTCGCGCTCTGCCGGCTCCTCCTCGAGCAGCCCGATCTGCTCCTGCTCGACGAGCCCACCAACCACCTCGACGCCGAGAGCGTCGCGTGGCTGGAACGCACGCTGCACGACTACCCGGGCACCGTCGTCGCCATCACCCACGATCGCTACTTCCTCGACAACGTCGCCGGGTGGATTCTCGAGCTCGATCAGGGCCACGGAATCCCCTGGGAGGGCAACTACTCGAGCTGGCTCGAGCAGAAGCAGAAGCGGATGGCGCAGGAAGAAAAGTCCTCGGCCTCCCGGGCGAAGACGCTCGAGCGGGAGCTCGAGTGGATCAAGATGTCCCCCCGGGCGCGCCAGGCCAAGTCCAAGGCACGCATCAACGCGTACGAGGAGATGTTGCAGGACGAGCCGGAGGAGCGCCGCAGCCGCGCCGAGCTCATCATCCCGCCCGGCCCGCGCCTCGGCGGCCTCGTCATCGAGGCCTCCCACATGAAGAAGGCGTACGGCGACAAGCTCCTCTTCGACGACCTGAACTTCAACCTCCCCCGCGGCGGCATCGTCGGTGTCATCGGGCCGAACGGCGCGGGCAAGACGACGCTCTTCCGCATCGTGACCGGCCAGGAGTCCGTGGACGGCGGCGAGTTCCGCATCGGCGACACCGTGAAGCTCGGCTACGTCGACCAGTCCCGCGACTCGCTCGACGGCACCAAGTCGGTGTACGAGGTCATCAGCGCCGGACGCGACGTGATCAAGGTCGGCGGCCGCGAGATCAACTTCCGCGCCTACTGCGGCGCGTTCGGGTTCCGCGGCACGGAGCAGCAGCAGAAGGTCGGCACGCTCTCCGGCGGTGAGCGCAACCGCCTCCACCTCGCGCGCATGTTGCAGACCGGCAGCAACGTCGTCCTGCTCGACGAGCCCACCAACGATCTCGACGTCGATACGCTCCGCGCCCTCGAGGACGCCCTCCTCGGCTTCGCGGGCTGCGCGGTGGTCACGTCCCACGATCGTTGGTTCCTCGACCGCATCGCAACGCACATCCTGGCGTTCGAAGGTGACTCCCAGGTGGTGTGGTTCGAGGGCAACTACCAGGACTACGAGAAGGACCGGAAGCGCCGTCTCGGGGCCGAGGCCGACCGCCCGCACCGCATCAAGTACAAGCCGCTGGTGCGGTAGTCGTGTCGGGAGAACGCCGGGGAATCGGGCGCGGGCCTCCCGGCGGCGCGGGGGCGGACGGCAAGCCGTGCCGCCGTCGCAGGCTTGCCGTCGCTCCCCCGGTCGCCGTATCCTGGCGAGATGCCCGCCCCTGACACCGCTCCGCCCGCCGCCCCGCCCCCCAAGAAGAGCCTCCTCGACTGGATCGAGTGGGCGGGCAACAAGCTCCCCGAACCCGTGCTCCTCTTCATGCTGCTCGCGGGCGCGGTCCTCGCGGTGTCGGCCGTCGGCGACGCGCTCGGGTGGAGCGTGCAGCCCGTGAGGCCGACGGTCGAGCTCGTCGAGAAGCTCGACGCCGCCGGCGCGCCCGTGCTCGACGCGACCGGCGCGGCCGTGAAGGTGCCGGCGCTCGGACCCGACGGCCGGCCGATCGTCTCCCTCGTCGCGAGCGGCGCGCCGGTTGTCCCGCGGAGCCTCCTCTCGGGCGACGGCGCCTACTGGGCGCTCTCGTCGATGCTGCGCAACTTCACCGGACTGCCGGCGTTGGGCCTCATCTTCGTCGCGATGCTCGGCATCGGCCTCGCCGAGAAGTTCGGGTTCTTCTCGGCGCTCATGCGGTTCGTCGCGATCCTCACGCCCGCGAAGCTCCTCACGCCGGTGATCGTGATGCTCGGCGCGAACTCGTCTGTCGCCTCCGACGCCGGATACATCATCCTCCCGCCGCTCGCCGCCGCGCTCTACCAGGCGGTTGGTCGCCACCCGATCGCCGGCCTCGCCGCGGCGTTCGCCGGGGTCTCCGGCGGCTTCGGCGCCGGCTTCTTCCCCACCGGCGGCGACGGCGCGCTGACGGGCTTCGCGCAGGACGCCGCGCGTATCCTCGACCCCGAGTACACCGTCAACATCCTGCACAACGCGTGGTTCAAGGCGGGGTCCGTCGGCATTGTCACAATCGCCGGCTGGTTCGTCACCGACCGCATCATCGAGCCCCGTTTGCGGCGCGCGGGCGCGGTGAGCGCCGGCCCCGACGACGTCATCGCCGGCATGGCGCTCACCGCCCGCGAGAAGACCGGCCTCGGCCTGGCCCTCGCCTCGGGCGCCGCGGTGCTCGGGCTCTTCGCCGCGCTCGTGCTCGTTCCCGGCGCCGCGCTCCACGGGGACGGCCAGCCCGCCCTGGCGAACGACACGGTCATCGTTCACGAGCAGGTCACCGTCGCGCCGAAGGGCAGCACGCCCCCCGAGGGGGCGGGCGAGGTGCTCGCGAAGGAGCCGCTCCTCGTCGTCGAGACCGCCGCCAAGGGCCGCCTCGCCGAGGCCCCCACCACGCGGTGGTCGCAGGTGATCGTCCCCGTGATCTTCTTCGCCTTCCTCATCCCGGGCGTCGTCTACGGGCGCTTCACCGGCACGCTCCGCACGCAGCTCGACTTCGTCGAGGCGCTGTACCACGGCATCAAGAGCATCGTCCCGGTGCTCGCCATCGCGTTCTTCATGGCGCAATTCGTCAACTGGTTCGCCTACACCCGCCTCGATCGGATGCTCGCGTACGCCGGCGGCTCGCTCCTCGTGGAGGCGAGCCTCCCCATCCCGCTCCTGCTCACGCTGTTCGTGGGGCTCGTCATCCTCGGGGACTTCGCCATCAGCGGAATGTTGAGCAAGTTCGGCATCTTGGCGCCAATCTTCATCCCGATGTTCATGATGGTCGGCATCTCGCCCGAGCTCATGACGGCGGCGTACCGCATCGGCGACTCGGTGGTGAACATCGTCACCCCGCTCAACAGCTACCAGCTCATCATCCTCGCGGTGCTCCAGAAGTACCGGAAGGAAGCGGGTATCGGGTCGCTCATGTCCCTGATGATCCCGTACTCGGTGGTGTTCGGCTTCGCGTGGACCGCGCTGCTCCTCGCCTGGTACGCCCTCGGCATCCCGGTGGGCGTGGACGGGCCGCTCGGGTACGTCCCGCCGCACTAGGCGGCGCGAAAGGCGGCGCGGACAGCGGCGCGCGGCGCGTGTTCCACGTGGAACACGCGCGTCGGACCTCGCGTCCGGCGCAGCGCCCCGCCGGCGGCCGGGTGTCGGCGCGTCCCACGGCGCTCGGGTGTCCGAGCGCTGCGCCGGCGCACCGCGCCGAACGTGGTGGTAGGTGGGCGTGGCAGGAGGGTTCGTGGCGCGCAGAACGGTCGGACTCGCGGTGGGCGCGCTGATCCTCGCGTTGGTCGCGGCGGTGGGCGCGGGCGCGCGACCGGCCCGAGCCGCGCCGAACGGCCTGCTCGTCCTTGCGGCGTCGAGCCTCACCGAGGTGCTCCCCGCGGTGGCCGCCCGGTGGACAGCCCGCGGGAATCCGCCGATCACGTTCAGCTTCGACGCGTCGTCGCGCCTCGCGAAGCAGGTGGAGGCCGGCGCGCCCGCCGACGCCTTCGTGTCGGCCGACGAAGCATGGATGGACTACCTCGTCCAGCGCGACCTGATCGACCGCGCGACCCGCGCCGACCTTGTCGGCAACACGCTCGTAGCGGTGCTCCCCGCCGCTTCGACCGCGGCCGTGGCGAGCGCCGCGGACCTCGCGCGGCCCGGCATCGCCCGCCTCGGGCTGGGCGGCGAGAGCG
>CAXNIN010000117.1:0-11321 GCA_964202365.1 Myxococcota bacterium
AGAGGACGGCGGCGAGGAGCAGGAGCATGCACCCTTGTATCCGAAGGCGAGAGGGAGGGCGGCGGCCTCCCGACGGCGCAGGGGCGTCGCGAGCCACCGCCAACCGCCGGCGGCACGGCTTGCCGTCGGTCCTCCCCCATCGGGAGGCCCGCGCCCGCTCGCGGCCCCGCTCCGGGATAAACCGCGGGCTCACCCTCGGGCGCACATGGACCAGGATCTCCGCGGCAAGGTGATGCTCGTGACCGGCGCGAACAGCGGCATCGGGCTCGAAGCCTGCGTGACGCTCGCGGCCCGCGGCGCCGAGGTCGTGATGGTGGCGCGCGACCCTGCCCGCGGCGAGGCTGCCCGCGCGGAGATCCAGGCGCGATCGGGCTCGGAGCGCGTGTCGCTCCTCCTCGCGGACCTCTCGTCGCAGGCCTCGGTGCGCGCGCTGGCCGACACGTACCGGGCGAAGTTCGACCGCCTCGACGTGCTCGTGAACAACGCCGGCGGCGTGAGCGATACCCGCCGCGTAACGGTGGACGAAATCGAGCAAACCTGGGCTACGAATCACCTCGCGTACTTCCTGCTCACGACGCTGCTGCAGGACTTGCTGGTGAAGTCCGCGCCGTCTCGGGTGGTGGTCGTCGCGAGCCGCGGACACCAGCGCGGCACGATCGACCTCGAAGACCCCGGCTACGCGCGCGGCGGCTACTCGATCATGGGCGCGTACTGCCGGTCGAAGCTGGCGAACGTGCTGTTTTCGAACGAGCTCGCGCGCCGGCTCGCGGGCACGGGGGTGACCGTGAACAGCCTCCACCCGGGCGGGGTCGCCACCAACATCTGGGCCGGTGCGCCGGGCTGGGCGAAGCCCGTGATCTCGGTGATCGGCGCGCTGTTCTTCATCCCGCCGGCACAGGGCGCGCTCCCCATCGTGCACCTCGCGGCGAGCCCGGAGATGGAGGGGCGCACCGGCGAGTACTGGCACGAGATGAAGCGCCGCGACCCGTCGAAGTCCGCGCAGGACGCCGATCTCGCGCGGAGGCTCTGGGACGCGAGCGCCGAGATGGTCGCGCCGCGGTAGGCCGGCACACCCGCATCACCACGTCTCCACGGACGCCTGACAGCGGGAAGCGCGAAGCGGAGGTAGAGTCTCCCCATGCTGCTGCTCCTCCTCGCGTGCGCCGATGCCGACCTGAAGCTGGACGACGAGCCCGCGGAGGGCGACACCGCCACCCTCACGGTGGATGGCCCCGCCGCCCTCGACCCGCTCCTCGGCACCGCCACGTTCGCCCTCGCGCGCTCCGGCGGGGACACCGTCACCGTCGCGATCCACGACGCGTCGGGCGCGCCGGTGCGCACGCTCGTGGACAGCGGCGCCTGGGTCGACAGCGTCACGTGGGACGGCCGCAACGACGCCGGCGCGCTGGTCAGCATCGGGACGTACAGCGTGTTCGCATCCCTTGAGGAGACAGGCACTGTCGTAGCGGAAGCCGCGACGACCGCGGCGGTCGTGCGCATTGGCGTCACGTCCGGAACGCTCGGCGGGGACGACCGCATCGCGCTCGTGTGGCACGCGGACGGCCGGCGCGGAAACTACTGGGAGGCCGCCGACGACTCCGCGACGTTCAGCCTCGCCGCGATCGACCAGGACGGCGTTGCCGCCACGATCCCCGCGCCCTGGGACGATCTCTACGCGCCGCCGGACGACCTCACCACGCAGAACCTCCCCGCCGCCTACCCCTGGGACGCGCGGCCGACGCTCTCGCTCGTTGTCGGCGGCGACGCGACCGCCCTCGAACCCGGCGCGTTGACCGCCGCGATTGACGGCTGGACGCTCACCGCCGGCGAGGCGACCCCCGGCAGCACGCTCACCTTCACGAAGGACACCGCGCTCGCGACGGGCCCGCGCGTGGTGGAAGAGACGCTCACGCTACGGTGGCGCGTCGGCGAAGACGACGTGGGCACGCAGGCCGTGCCGCTGCGCATCTACGCGCTCCTCGGGCCGCCCGCCTTCGAGGAGGAAGGCGCGCCCTATCTTCCGTGGGTGGCGGTGATCGACCCCGCGCTCCGCGCCGTCGACGGCGTGGAGCCCACCCAGGCCGCCGTGATCTCCGGCCTCGTCGAGCACATCTACCGCGACCTCGGGCTCTCGTACGACACCCAGTGGGGCGCCAGCGCGTACACGCAATACGATGGCAGGGCGTTCGACAACGCCCACATCGACCTCTCCGGGTTCCTCGACCGCACGCGCGGCTCGATCGTGAACTGCACGGATTGCGCCGCCATTCTGGAGGCGTTCGCGAACATGGTGGGCGCGGCGCTCGAGTACACGATCATCACGCCCAGCTTCGGCCTGAACTACATCCAGGCGATCGGGGCGGACACCTACACGCAGTGCCCGTTCGGGTCGGGCGGCTGCGGATTCAGCTACCACGCGGTGACCACGCCCGACGGCGGGGCCACCATCTACGACGCGACGCTCGCGCTCGACGGCGACACGGACCCGGGCGCATCGCCCTCCACCGAGCTGCTCGTGCAGGCCATCACCGGCGAGGAATACCTCGACCGCCTCGTGTCCAGCGGCGACCCGAGCTACCGCTTCACGCAAAAGGAGACGCTCCAATGATCCTCCTCTTCGCGGGGATCGCCCTCGCGGGCGGCGTCCACGCCGGCATCCCCGTGCGCGGCGTTCCGGGCCTCGGCGAGCCGACCTTCCTCACCCCCGCCTCCGGCTGGACCACCGAAGTATCGGGCGGCTGGGTGCGCGTGTTCGTCGGCGCCACCGAGGCGGAGGGAGCGGAGTGGTACGCGCGGCAGCTCGAGTCGATCGGGCGCCCGCCGAGCCCCTACACGCTCGCGGGCGCCGACGAGGCCCACGGCGACGGCGCCTCGTTGGTGATGTTCCGCGACGGCAACGTCGGCGTCGTGGTGCGCGGGGATACGAACGCAGCCGCGCTCGCGACTACGCTGAAGGGCGCCATCGTCGCGGCCGGCCCCCGCGTGGTCGCCACGATGGACGTTGGTCCCGACCTCGGCGAGCCGTACGGCCGCTGGAAGGTGTCCGCGCCGGGCGCCGCCGCGATCCGGGCCGCGAACGGCGCCGGGGTGGACGGCGGAGAGGCGGCGTTCAAGGTGGCGCCGACCGCGGTGTACGTGTGGGACGCCTACGGTCGCGTGACGGTGCTCACGCCGTAGCAGGCGGCTGGCCCTGGCTCGCCGACGCTCCCCGGCCGCCGGGAGGCCGGCGCCCACCGCGCGGCCGCTACGGCCCGCCCACCACGGTCACCGCGCACGGCAAGGGGTGACGGAGCTGAACCGCGCGGTCGCTCGCGATGCGGATGGCCTCGCGCGAGTCGCCGGCGCGGGCCGCGATCTGGAGCTCGGGCCCGGTGACCTCCTCGATGTCGACCTCGACGCCGTCGAGGCTGGCGGTGACGCCGCGTTCGGGGAGCGACGCATTCAGCATCAGGAGCGTGATCGGCGAGCCGGAGAACGCGAGCTGCATGCCGACGTTCGTGACGGTCGCGGGGGTGGCGACGCCGTCGATGCGGACGGCGAGCTGACCCGGCGCCGCGAGCGCCTTGGGGAGGTGCGTCGCCTCGTCGGGCATGGCCCCGGGCAGGGTCACGTCGAAGGCGAGGCCGTCGGCGGCGGGCGCGGCGGGGACGCCGTAGTCGGCGAGGCGCGCCGCGATCACGGGCCGGGCTTCGGCGTCGCACGCGCTCTGGAAGACGAACCGAGCGGATGCGCCGGTCGCGACGCCCTCGAAGGTGGAGACGCGGACGTACCAGCCCACCGTGGCGAGCACGATGCCGCCGACGACGGAGATGACCGCGCCCATGAACACGAGGGTGGCGGTGGGGCGGGCGCGAAGCGGGGGGACGGGCGAGGTGGCCACGAGGTTCCAGGGGGTGGGCGAGGCGGCGGGGAGGGATTCAGCGGCCCGTCACGGGGCGGGCCAGTCGACCGGTCGCTCGGGGAGGTAGCCGAGAACGTCGCGCGCGCGCCGCCCGTCGAGCACGCCGCTGTAGTGAAAGCGGCGGCGGTTCATGCCGTAGCGGAAGTCGTGCCCGCGGAGGCGGCGCCGCCAGCGGTAGAGCGGCGTGAGCCAGGACGACGGGAGCGCGAGGCCGAGCCGGCCCCACTTTCGGATGGCGAGGGCGAGCGGGAGGGTGTCGAAGCCCGGGACGTTGAAGACGCCCTGCTGAGGCGCGCGCACCGCGCATTCGAGGGCGCGGACGATGTCCCTGAGGCTCGCGACGTTGATCATGGGGTCGTACCCGGCGGGCCGGAGGCACACGGGCGACTCGAGGTAGTCGAAGAGCTGGGAGCCCGTGCCGGGAGCGAGCGACTCCGCACAGCGAAGCACGACAATCTGCAATGGCGAGAGGCCCATGCGCACGCAGGCGTGCAGGTCGGCTTCCACCCGGTCGCGCACGTACTGCGGCGCGTTGGGGTGGAGGTTGAGCGGGTGGTCTTCCGCGATGAGCACGGGGAGATCGTGCTGAACGGCGTAGACCTCGGCGTAGGACTTCAGCACGAACCGCTTGATGGTGGGGTGCCGCTCGCAGAGCTGGAGCAGGGCGCGCGTGGCGTCGACGTTCAGGGCGTGCACGCCGCCACCTTCGGCCATGGCGGAGCGCGCCATGGCGGTGTGCACCACCACCTCCACGCCGAGGTCGCGCGCGGGGCCGAAGAGGAGGTCGTGCACCTGGCGTTCGCGCGTGAGGTTCACCTGGAGGTAGGTGAGCCGCGTGGCGTGCGAGATGGGGAGCGCCTCTTCGGGGCGGCGCACGCCGACCGCGAGCACGTGGCCGATGTTCGGGTCGTTCAGCAGCGCACGCACGAGCAGCTCGCCGACGGGGGCGTCCGTGCCGGTGACGAGCACCCCCTTGATGAACGGCGTGGTGTCGGGGCCTCTCACGAGAAGATCCCCGTGCGCTCGGAGAGGCCCTGGTCGACGAGGGCCTGCACCGCAGCCTTCACGCGGGCGGCGGCTTCGCGGACGGCCGATGGGTCGTCGGCGTGATCGGGGCGATATTCCTCGTGTACGGGGATCGGGGGGCCGTAGAGGATGTGGTAGCGCACCGGCAGGGGGAGCGGGGTGAGGGTGATGGGGATGAACGGGAGCCCGGCGACCTGGATGGGGATGCGGCCGATCTGCGGCATCTGCTCTTCCGCGCCGACGACGCCCACGGGCACGACGGGGGCCCCGTGGCGGATGGCGAGCTCGACGTGGCCGACGCGCCAGTCCTGGAGCCGGTAGCGGTCCTTGAAGTGTTTCGCGATGCCGGGGACGCCCTCGGGGAAGATCATCAGGAGCTCGCCGTTCTCCAGCAGGGTGCGCGCGTTGCCGCGGCTCCCGCCCACCATGCCGCCGCGCGCGAAGAGGGTTCCGATCATCGGAATCATCGGAACGAAGTGATCCGCGACCGCACGCGCCACGCGGGGGGGCTCGGTGTTGCGCAGCACGTCGGTCCAGATCATCATGCCGTCGACAGGAACGGCGCCCGAATGGTTGGCAGCGAGCACCGCCGCGCCCTTCTTCGGGATGTGCTCGTGGCCCTTCGACTTGACCCGGAAATAGCGGTCGTAGAGCGGTGCCGTCAGCACTTCCCCGAAGGCGACATAGTCCGGGTGGAGGCCGAACGGATCGTAGCCGTGCCCGGCGTCCGAATAGAGGAGGCGCTCGAGGCGCTTCTTCTCCGCCTCGGGCAGGAGCGCCGCCGCGAGGAGTTGAGCGACGGACGGGATGGACGGCATCGGGCGGGCTTATCATCGTGTTCATGCCCCCGTCCGCTCCCGTCCCGGAACAGTTGGCCGCGCGCCTCGCGTCTACCCTCGGGCTGGACCCGCGCGCGATCCGCGCCCGCGACGGCCGCGAGCACCATCTCTTCCGCGTCCAGGCGCCCGCGGGCACGTGCGGCCCGGAAGACCCCGGCGGCGAGCGCCTGCTCAAGGTCCCACGCGCCGACGGCCTCCCCGACCCCTTCGACCCCACCCGGCCCGCCGCCGACCGGCTCCACGCCGAGGGCGCGGTCCTCCCCCTGGTGCGCGGCGCGGGCGTCCCCACCCCCTACCGGGTGTTCGACACCGAGCCGGTGGTGTGCGCGGTGATGGGCGTGCTCCCCGGCACCACCGCGGAGATCGCCTACGAACGCGGGCAGTTGGACGAACAGGGTCTCGCGGGCGTGTGCCTCCAGATGGGCCGCACCCTCGCCGCCATTCACGCGGTGAAGCGCCCGGACGCCCCCGGCATCGTCCCCGACCTCCCGGACGCCGCGCCGGAAGGCCGGCGCCTCCTGCACCTCGACTACCACCTCGGCAACGTCCTGGGCCGCCCCCAGCTCGGCGGCGCGTGGACCATCACGGGCGTGGTGGACTGGACGTGCGCGCGGTGGGGGCCGGTGGAGGCCGACCTCGTGGAGATGCAGGCCAGCGTCTTCTGCCTCAACCCGCGGGCGCGCGACGCCTTCGTGGCGGGCTACCGGCAGACCTCGGGGCGCGCCGTCGACATGGCGGAGGTCGAGCGCCGGGCCGCGGCCGAGATCCGGCGCCGCCTCGTGGTGGACCGCCCGGAGAGCGAGGAGCTGGCGCGGCGATGGGAAGATTGGGTCGCGAAGCGCGCCTGATCGTTTCACGATTGTTGTGGCTCTTCCCCGACTCCGGGAGTATCTCTGGCCCGTGAGGTGAGGGATGTGGGTGACGGGCCTGTTCGTCGTCATGCTGGAGGCGCGCGCGAGCGAGCCGCCCCCGATCGCCCCGACCGCCGGCGCCGATGGCTTCTGGCACACCGAGCTCCTCGTGCCCGTGCCCCTGGCGGACGTGAAGGCGGCCCTGGTCGACCCGATCTCCGCCGCCCGCTTCTCGGGCGACATCACCAAGATCAGCTACGTGACGCGCTCGTCCCCCTGCCCCACGCTGTTCGTGGAGACGGCGGGCATCGCGTCGGTGTCCTACGAGTACCGGCGCTGCACCACGTCGACGGGGTGGCACGAGACGCTGGTGTCGAGCACCACGCTCGATGCGTACGAGGTGCGGTGGTCGCTCGCCCCCGCGCCCGAGGGCACGCTGGTTTCCTACTCGATCAAGATCGACCCCGCGCTTCCCGCCCCGGAATTCATGCTGGCCCGGGCGATGAAGTCGTCGATCACGCGCCTTCTGGGTCGCTTCTACAGCACGCTCACCGGGAAGTCCGCGGCCGAGGAGTAAGCGGGGCGCTACACCGCCGGCCGCGAGCGCAATCCGCCACGGCAGTCTGCGCGCGGGGTGCGGCGGCGGTCCGTACATGCCGCTAGGCTACACCGCCGCGCCGTTGGTCAGTGTGGAGATCCGTCAGAACTTTCGAAACGAACCTCCGCTCCTGACGGACTCCCGACTCACGTTGTCGCAGAGCGCGCGTCTTCCGGCGGCGCGGGCACCCGCTCGAACGTGATGTCCGAGCCTTCGACGTTGACCCGGATGGTGTCTCCGGGCCCGTAGCCTCCCGCCACGATCGTCTTCGACATCGGGTTCAGCAGGTACTGCTGAATGGCGCGCTTGAGCGGCCGGGCGCCGAAGACGGGGTCGAAGCCGGCCTCGGCGATGGCGGTCTTCGCGGTGGCGGTGATCTCGAGGACGAGCTGGCGGTCGGTGAGGAGCTTCTTCACCCGGCGGAGCTGCACCTCGAGGATTTTGTCCATGTCCTGCCGCTTCAGCGCGTCGAAGATGATGGTGTCGTCGATGCGGTTGAGGAATTCCGGCTTGAACGTGCGCCGGAGCTCGCCGAGCACCTCCTGCTCCATCTTCGCGCGGTTGTCCTGGTGCTCCATGATGAGGCGGCTGCCGACGTTGCTCGTGAGGATGAGGACGGTGTTCTTGAAGTCCACCGTGCGACCCTTGCTGTCCGTGAGGCGGCCGTCGTCGAGCACCTGGAGGAGGACGTTGAACACGTCCGGATGGGCCTTCTCGATCTCGTCGAGGAGCACGACGCTATAGGGCCGGCGGCGCACGGCCTCCGTGAGCTGGCCGCCTTCGTCGTAGCCGACGTAGCCGGGGGGCGCGCCGATGAGGCGGGCCACCGTGTGCTTCTCCATGTACTCGGACATGTCGATACGCACGATGTTGTTCTCGTCGTCGAACAGGAACTCCGCGAGCGCCTTGGCGAGCTCCGTCTTGCCGACGCCGGTGGGGCCGAGGAAGATGAAGCTGCCGATGGGGCGGTTCGGGTCCTGCAGGCCGGCGCGGGCGCGGCGGACCGCGTCGGACACGGCCACGATGGCCTGGTGTTGGCCGATGACGCGGTTGTGGAGGTTGTCCTCCATCTTGAGGAGCTTGGCCTGCTCGCCCTCCTTGAGCTTGGTGACGGGCACGCCGGTCCACTTGGAGACGACAAGGGCGATGTCCTCGTCGGT
Organism: Myxococcota bacterium; assembly: GCA_964202365.1. Classification (GTDB taxonomy): domain Bacteria; phylum Myxococcota_A; class UBA796; order UBA796; family SXON01; genus CAJBVW01. The sequence continues at coordinate 8,376 of CAXNIN010000117.1, forward strand.
GACCATCTCGCGGAGCACGCCGCCGTCCTTCTGGAGGAGCACGAGGCGCTCCTGAGCCGCGGCGAGCTGGCGCTGCGCCTCGGGGAGCTCGCCGAACTGAACGCGGCTCGCGGCCTCGTACTCGCCGGAGCGCTGCATGCGCTCGAGGTTGTGCTTGAGCGAGTCGATCTTCTCGGCGTTCTCGCCGATCGCGTCGAGCGCGCTCTTCTCCGCCTGCCACTGGCTGCGCAGCTCGTTCGCCTCTTCTTCCTTGTCCGCGATCTCGGCGCGGAGCTTGTTGGCGCGCTCCACGGCGGCCTTGTCGGTCTCCCTAGCCAGGGCCGCGAGCTCCACCTTCAGGCCGCGAACCTGCCGATCGAGCACGTCGATCGGCTGAGGCAGGGACTCGATCTCCATCTTCAGCCGGCTCGCGGCTTCGTCGATGAGGTCGATCGCCTTGTCGGGGAGCTGCCGATCGTTGATGTAGCGGTCCGACATGTGGGCCGCGGCGAGAATGGCGTCGTCCGTGATCTTGATGCCGTGGTGCTGCTCGTACTTCTCCTTGATGCCGCGGAGGATGCGGATGGTGTCGGCCACGCTCGGCTCGTCTACGAACACGGGCTGGAAGCGCCGCTCGAGCGCCTTGTCCTTCTCGATGTGCTTCCGGTACTCGTCCAGCGTGGTGGCGCCGAGGCAGCGGAGCTCTCCGCGGGCGAGCGCCGGCTTGAGCATGTTGCCGGCGTCCATCGAGCCCTCGGACTTGCCGGCCCCCACCACCATGTGGAGCTCGTCGATGAAGAGGATGATCTCCCCCTTCGACTGCTCGATCTCGTTGAGGACCGCCTTCAGGCGCTCCTCGAACTCGCCGCGGTACTTGGCGCCGGCGATGAGCGCCGCCATGTCGAGCGAGAGGACCTTCTTGTTCTTGAGGGACTCGGGGACGTCCTCCGTCGCGATGCGTTGGGCGATGCCCTCGACGATCGCCGTCTTGCCGACGCCGGGATCGCCGATGAGGACGGGGTTGTTCTTCGAGCGGCGCGAGAGCACCTGAAGCGTGCGGCGAATCTCCTCGTCGCGGCCGACAACGGGGTCGATCTTGCCTTCGCGCGCCTGCGCCGTGAGGTCGCGGGTGTACTTCTTGAGCGCCTCGTACTGGCTCTCCGCCTCTTCGCCCGAGACGTTCTTGCCCGCGCGCATCACCTGCATCGCGTTGAGGATGCGCTCGCGGGTGGCGCCGTAGTCCTTCAGCAGCTGCTTGGGCTTGTCGGCGACGTCCGCCACGCCGAGGAGGAGGAGCTCGGTGGCGACGTGGGTGTCGCCGAGCGTCTTCGCTTCACGGTCGGCGATGTTCAGCACTTCCTGCGCGGTGCGCGCGAGCTGCGCCTGCGCGCCGCCGTGCACCTTGGGGAGATCTTCGACGAGCTTGGCGGCCTCGCGGCTCAAGCCCTGCACGTCCACGCCGATCTGGGAGAGGAGCGTGGGGGCGATCCCCTTCTCCTGGGTGAGGAGCACCATGAGGAAGTGCTGAGGCCGAATTTCGGGATTTCCGAACTTTCCCGCCAACTGCTGGGCCTCGGAGATGACCTCCCGGGCCTTGACCGTGAACCGATCGAACTTCATGCGTGCCTCGCTTCGGACGGAGCGTATGCACCGCTACCGGGGCCGGGAAGGCCCCCGCGGAGCGTCCGCAGTCAACCTCACGCATGCTCTGTACCGCCCCCCCCGCCGACGCGCGCGCCGCGCGATAGATTTGGCTCCGATGACGCTCCTTCTCCTCCTCGCCTGCCAGAAGACCGAAGCCCCCGCCCTCGCGCCGGAGACGCACACCTGGAAAGAAGAGGGTGAGCTCGTGGTCCAGGGCCTCGAGGAGGTCGAGGCGCTCCACAAGGCCGGGAACCGGCAAGCCGCCCGCGTTCTCGCGGAGCGCGTCTACACGGAGCGCTGGGAGCCCCGCCTCGAGCAGGCCGCCCGCCGAATGGACGCCACCGCCAACGGCCCCGTCATCGAGACCGAGTACGCCTTCGCGGTGCTGATGCTCGAGCTCGACGGCAACGGGAGGGACCTCGAGGCGAAGGTCCACACGCTCCAGGAGAAGACCCGCGCGATCGCCGAAGCCGCCGCGCGCAGCTTCCCCCCGCCCGAGAGCGCCGGCCTGCCCGCGCCGCCCGCCCCCGCGGCCGACGGCTCCCACCCGCTCGTGCCCGACGTGCCCCCGAACTGGGAGCGCTCCGACGCGGAACCCACGGAGTGACCGGCGGCGCCTGGGCGGAACACGTGCTCCCTCACGGGCCACTCACCCAGCTCGCCCCGCGCGTGTGGCAGGTGACCGGCCAGACCCCCGGCTTCGGGTTTCCCCGCAACATGACGCTGTGGCGGATGGACGACGGTGGCCTCTGGGTGCACAGCGCCGTGGCCTGCGACGCCACCACGATGGCCGAGATCGAGGCCCTCGGCCCGCCCGCCGTGCTCGTGGTCCCCGCGAACGTCCACCGCCTCGACGCCGCCGTGTGGAAGGCCCGCTACCCCGCGCTCCGGGTCGTGTGCCCCGCGGGCGTCCAGGAAGCCGTGGCGCGCGCGCTCCCGGTGGACAGCACGGACGCCGACGTCCCGGGTGTGCTCACGCATGCCCTGCCCGGCGTGCGGCCGCTCGAGAACGCCTACCAGGTGGACGCCGGCGCGGGCCACGCGCTCGTGTTCTGCGACGCTCTGTTCAACGTCCGCCCCACGCGATGGGTGCTCGCGCTGGTGCTCTTCCTCATCGGCGGGCGCGGCTTCGGGATGACGCGAGTAGCGAGGTGGCGCCTGCTTCGTAGCGGCCCCGCGTTCGCTGCGTGGCTGCGCGCGCGCGCGATGGAGCCGACGCTCGCGCTCCTGTGCCTCTGCCACGGGGACGCCGTCCTGCGCGACCCCGCGCCGAAGCTCCGCGAAGCCGCGGCGAAGTTGTAGGGGTTCCAGGTCTTGGGGCGG
>CAXNIN010000118.1:0-11285 GCA_964202365.1 Myxococcota bacterium
GGGGCACGTGGGCTCCCCGGCGGGCTGGGCGGCGCAAGCGACGTGGGCGCGCGCCCCCGAGTCGCCGCCGCTCCCCCCGGGCACCTGCCGCCCCGCGGGTGCGGCGCTCGAGCGCGGCGGCCGGAGCGCCCGCGGCGCGGACACCCTCGCCATCACCGGGCCCACCCCCGCCGCCCTCGCCTGGGACGGCTCCGGCGGGGTCTGGACCGCCCTCGGACCCCGCCAGTCCCTCGACCCCGCCTGGAGCGTGAGCGACCTGGTGTGGACCGACGCCGCCGGCGAGCACCGCGCGGAGGATGTCGTGCGCTTCGGGGGGCTCCCGGCGGTCACGCGCGTGACGCGCGAGCGGGAAGGCCACGTGGCGCTGGGCTGGGACCCCGACACCGTCGAAGCGCCCACCGTGCTGGTGTTGGGCCCGGGCGGGCTCCTGGAGTGCGGGGTGGGGCCGGATGGGGTCGTGCTTCCGTGGTGGGCCGTGCCGGCCTACCAGGGCGAGGTGGTGCTCCGCAGCCGCAGAGAGGCGTCCCGCGTGGTCGACGGCGTGCTCGTGCGGGTGCGGACCACGCTCGAGCGTGTCGTCCCCCTCGACCGCCCCGCGTGGACCACCGCCGAAGAGGATACCCCCGCCTTCAGCCCGTACTCGCAGCACAGCCCGCGCCGCTTGCTTCGCCGCCCCCGTACGCCGCTCGGCTGATCGGCCTGCGACAGGCGGCGCACACGCTGCGCCCGCGTGCCTCACGACCCGAGGAGCACCTCCCCGAGCGTGCGCGCGCCCACCAGCGCGAGACCCGTCGACTCGGCCTCCACCGACGTGGGCACTCGCGCCCGCCGGAACCCGTGCCGCTCCGCCTCGCGGAGCCGCATCGCCGGCTGACTCACGCCGCGGAGCTCGCCCACGAGCCCCACCTCGCCGAACACGAGGAGATCGGCCGGCACGGGACGGTCCGTCGCGCTGGAGTGAATCGCGACGGCGATGGCGAGATCCGCCGCGGGCTCCTGCACCCGTACGCCGCCCGCCACGCTCACGAACACGTCGCGGTCGGAGAGATCGAGGCCCACCTTGCCCAGCACCGCGAGCAGCACGGCGAGCCGGCCCCGGTCGATGCCCACGGCGGTGCGGGCGGGGTTGCCCTGGGTGGGCCGGCCGACGAGCGCCTGCACTTCCACCAGGAGCGGGCGATTGCCTTCCATCGTGCAGGTGACCACCGTGCCGGCGGCGCCACGAGCGCGCTCCTTGAGCAGCCGCGCCGAGGCGTCCGGCACCTCCACAAGGCCCTCCTCCCGCATCTCGAACATCCCGATCTCCCCGGTGGAGCCGAAGCGGTTCTTCGTGGCGCGGAGGATGCGCAACGCGCTCGACCCGTCGCCTTCGAAGTACAGCACGGTGTCGACGAGGTGCTCGAGCGCGCGCGGGCCGGCGAGGTTGCCTTCCTTCGTGACGTGGCCGACCAGGAAGGTGGCGATGTCCCGGCCCTTCGCGATCTGCATCGCCTTGGCGGCCACCTGGCGCACCTGGGAGATGGTGCCGGGCACGCCATCGAGCTCGGGCTCCTGGAGCGTCTGCACCGAGTCGAGCACGAGGACACGGGGTTTTACGTCCTCCACGGCGGCCACCACGGCGTCGAGCCCCGTCTCCGCGAGCAGGTAGAGCTCGTCGCTGCTCACCCCGAGGCGCTCGGCGCGCAGGCGCACCTGCCGCGCCGACTCCTCGGCGCTCACGTACAACACGCGGATTCCCTTCGCGGCGAAGCCCTGCATCGCCATCAAGAGCAGCGTCGACTTGCCGACGCCGGGATCGCCGCCGAGCAGAACGAGCGAGCCGGTGACGAGCCCGCCGCCGAGCACGCGGTCGAGCTCGGAGATCCCGACCCGCAGGCGCACCTCGCCGCCGTCCCCGAGGGGCACGCGGGACAGCGGGAGCGCGCGCGACGTGCCGGGCGCCGCGGGCCGCGCCGCGCCCTTGGCGCCGCCGGCCTGCACCTGCTCCACGAGGCTGTTCCACTCGCCGCAGCCGCCGCAGCGGCCCATCCAGCTCTGGGCGACGTGCCCGCACTGCTGGCAGACGTAGACGTTTCGGGCCTTGGCCATGGGGCGCTCGGGGGAGGGGAGGGACGGTTGCGACGGCCCCACTACTAAACGCCTGTTCGGGATGTGCAAGCGGGGGGCGGACAGAATTTGGCCGCTGGGCCCGGCCGGGGGCGTGACGCGCCTCACCCCGGCGCACCTCTCCCGCGCGCCGCCCGCCGCGCCGCCATACGGTGGTGGCGCCATGCGAATCGTCTCCCTGTGCCCGTCCAACACCGAGATTGCCTGCGCGCTCGGCCTCGGCGACCACCTCGTCGGACTCGACCGGTCGTCCGACTGGCCGCCCGAGATCGTCTCCCTGCCGCGCGTCGGCCCGGACACCGCCGTCGACGTTGAGATCATCGCGGGGTTGAAGCCGGATCTCGTGCTCTCTTCCTTGTCGGTGCCCGGCATGGAGCGAAACGTCGCCGCGCTCGACGCCGCCGGCCTCCCGCACCTCGTGCTCGACGCGCGCTCCATCCCCGACGTCTTCGCGTCGATCCGCGTCGTCGGCCGGCTCTTCGGAAAGGGCGAGCACGCCGAGCGGGTGATCGCGTCGATGCAGGCCCGGCTCGACGCCGTGGAGGGGCGCGCCCGGGCTCTTCCGCGCCGCCCGAAAGTGTTCCTCGAGTGGTGGCCCAAGCCGGTCATCGTGCCCGGCGCCGCCTGTTGGACCACCGAGATGATCCGCATCGCCGGCGGGGAGAGCGCCTTCGGCCACCTCGACGTGCGCTCCACGCCCATCGAGACGGACTCCGTGCTCGCCCACGCGCCCGACATCCTGCTCACGTGCTGGTGCGGCGTGCCCCACGAACACCAGAAACCGGGGAAGCTCGCGGAACGTCCGGGGTGGGGCGACATCCCCGGCGTTCGGACCGGGCACGTGTTCGCCGCGGAGGAGCGGCTCTTCGGGCGCCCGGGCCCGCGCCTCGTGGAGGGCGTGGAATGGCTCCACGAACGGATCGTCCAATGGGCCTGACTCTCCTGCGATGGGGCCTCGCCGAGTACGACCGCGGCCCGCTCCTCGGCCTGCCCGACGGCGTCGAGGTCGTCACCGCGTCCGGGCAAGACGCGCCGCTCGAAGCCGCCGACGTGCTCGTCGTCCCCAGCCGCGTCCGGGTAGACCGGGCGGTGCTGCCCCGCCTCGGGCGCTGCCGCCTCGTGATCACGACGACCTCTGGCTATGATCACCTCGACGTCGCCGCGCTCTCCGACGCCGGCATCGTCGCGTGTCGCCTCCCGCTCGCTCGCCGGGACGCCGTGGTCGAGACGAGCCTCGGCATGATCCTCGCCCTCACGCGCCGCCTCGTGCCCTTCCAGGGCGCGGCATTCGCGGGGAAGTGGGAGCGCGGCCGCCTCGAGGAGTACGGCGCCACCGGCATCGGAACGGTCGCGGTGGTGGGCGTGGGCGTCATCGGCGCGCGCATGGTGGACGTGCTCACGGCCCTCGGCGCGGAGGTTCTCCCGGTCGACCCCCGCTTGCCGGGAACGTATGCGCTTCACGATGTTCTGCCGCGCGCGGACGTCGTGACGCTCCACTGCGCGCTCACCGCGCAGAACGCAGAGTTGATCGGGCCCGACGCGCTGGGCGCCATGAAGCCGGGCGCAGTGCTCGTCAACACCGCCCGCGGCCGCCTCGTGCACGTCGAAGGCGCGGTGGCCGCGGTCCGCGCGGGGCACCTCGCCGGGCTCGCGCTCGACGTGTTCCCGAACGAGCCGGCCCCCATCGAGCGCTGGGCCGCGCCGAACATCCTCCTCACACCGCACGCGGCCGGCTGGCACCCCCGGCTGGACGCGCTGGTGTCCGAGGGCGTCGCGACGGCGGTGCGCGCGCTGCTCGCCGGGAAGCCGGTTCCGTACACGCTCGCGTAGCCTACGGGACATTTCGCCGGGTTGCGGTGAACGCGGGCTCGCTGTTCGGCTACCGTCTCGTCGTGACGCTCACACTCCTCCTCGCCTCCGGCTGTGTCTCCGGTTCCCCCGAGGGGAAGCCGCCCCTCGACGACTCCGCCATCGACTCGCCGGTCGACTCCGGGTCCGACTCCGCGTCGGACTCCGGGCCCCCGGACGACACCGACCCCGACACGGGCCCCGCGACGCTCGTGCTCATCACGCTCGACACCTTCCGCGCCGACCACATCGGCGAAGCGACGCCGTTCCTCGTCGCGCTCGCCGCGGAGGGCCTGGAGCTGCCCGATCTCGACACCCACAGTTGGACGTACCCGGGCATCGGCGCGGTGGTCACGGGCGTTCACCCTACGTTGTGGGGCATCGAGAGCTGGACGTTCGACCGCGAGCCCGACGAGATGCCCTACGGGCTGTCGCCCGACATCCGCACGCTCGCCGAGGCCCTTGGCGACCTCGGCTGGGCCAGCGCCTACTGGAACAGCAACCCCATCGCCGGCGACAAGTCCGGGCTCGACCGCGGGTACGACCGCTACATCGAGTTCAACGAGGGCGCCACGGTCACCCAGGTGCCCGCGATCCTGGCGTGGCTCGAGGAGAACCGCGGGAAGCCGCGGTTCCTCCACCTTCACGTGAACGACGCCCACAGCCCCTACGACCTGCTGCACGACGCGTGCGAAGCGGAGGTGCGCGCGCTCGACGACGGCACGTGTCGGTGGGACTTCGTCGCCAACAACGAGGACTCGCTGTTCGCGAACAACGAGGTCGCCGACGGTCGGTTCGCGGCGTCTTCAGCGGACTACGCGGCCTGTCAGTCCCTTCTCGCCGCGGCGTACCGCTGCGAAGTGCGCAAGCAGGACCAGGACCTCGGCGAGGTCTGGGCCGAGCTCACCGCCACCGGCGAGCTCGAAGGCGCGCTCACGGTCGTGGCGATCGACCACGGCGAAGGCCTGCTCGACCCCTGGACCAACCACGGCTTCGACCTCCGCGGGCCGGTGCTCGACGGGTGGGGGGCGCTTCACTGGCCCGGTCGCATCGCGCCGGGCCGGCTGGACCTCCCGCTCGGCCAGGAAGACATCGTGCCGACGATCGCGTCCTTGCTCGCGCTCGACCTCGGCATGGACACCAGCGGCCTCCCTTTCGAGGAGGTGCCCGCGGACCGCGTGCGCACCACGTTCTTCGGCGGGCCGCTCGCGAACCTCGGCAGCGCCTGGGGACACGTGCGCGGCGCCTACGACAACGAGCACCGCCTCATCGTCGACACGCGGGGCACGTGCTCGCTCTACGACCTCGTGGCCGATCCCACCGAGCAGAACAATCTGTGCGGGGAGCTGGCCCCGCCGGAGCACCTCGTGACCGCGACGACCGAAGTCGCCACGATCACCGAAGGCTTCGCGGAGGAAGCGCCGCGCCCCTAAGGGCCCGTAGCGCTACGCGGCGGCCAGGAGCGCGGTCACCTTCGCGGCGCAGATGAAGTCGTTGTCGGTCAGCCCGCCGACCGCGTGCGTGTTCCAGCGCACCACGACGCGGTTGTAGTGCACCGACATGTCCGGGTGGTGGTCTTCGGTGTGGGCGATCCAGCTCACGGCGTTCACGAACGCGAGGGTCTGCCAATAGTCCTTGAACGCGAACGTGCGAGAGAGCGCGGCGCCTTCCTCCACGAGCAGCCAGCCCGGCACCTCGGTGAGGAGCTGCAGGATGCCCTCTTCGGACAACTTCGGGATGCCGCCTTCACACGAGACGCAGCGGCGGGAGACGAGATCGGACACGGCGGGCTCCGGGGAACTGCCGGCCTTCTAACCGCGCAGCGCCAGTAGCCTCTCGATGAGCTGCGCGAAGCCGTGCCCGCCTTCACCTTCGGTACGGTAGCGCGGCCACACGGGGATGCGCGGCAGGAAGGCGTCTACGTTGGCGACGCCCACCGACACGGGGAAGTGCGCGAACATCGGGGCGTCGTTCGCCGAATCGCCGATGTAGGCCCACCGCTCCGGAGCCGCGGACACGCCGAGGTCGGCGGCGAGGCGCTCGAAGCCGGAGAGCTTGTCGAAGTCGCCGAACCAGCCGTTCACGTGGATGCTCGACACCTTCGACGTGGCGCCGAAGCGGTCGAACACCGCCACGATGCGGTCGATGGCGTCGTCTCCCATGCGGGGCACGTCCTCGCAGAAGTCCACGGCGAGATCGAGCTCGCGGTAGGGCTGGTCGCTCGCGACCGCGCACCCCGGCACGTCGCGGAGCACGGCTTCGCGCACGGCCTCGAGGCGCGCCCGGTTGGCGACGCGCTCGGCTTCCGGTTGCAGAAAGCGGCGCTGCAACGTCTCGATTCCGCCGTTGTCGCGCCCCATGTAGTACCAGAGGCCGCCGTTCTCGCCAACCACGCCGTCCACGGGCCACATGCGGGCGAAGTGGTCCACCCAGCCGCCGGGGCGGCCGGTGACCGGAACCATCGCGAGCCCTGCGGCTTTTGCCGCCGCCATCGCCGTAAACGCGGCGGGCACGATGCGGCCGCCGAGCGTGACGGTGTCGTCGATGTCGAACAGGACACCGACCAGAGGCGCCACGTTGGCGCGGGTGAGCTCGGCGAGGGGGCGGAGGCGGTCGGGTTGGTTCAGCACACCCCGCTTTTACGCGCTGGGTGGGCTGGCTTCAACGTGGGCATCACCGACGGACAAAGGAGGCGCCCTTGACGCGCCTCCGACTCCGGCGGGCCGGGAGTGCGTGAATTCACGCCGCCGACGGGGCCCCGACCGTTTCGGGCTCGGCCCGAAACGGTCGGGGTCAAAGAGGCGGGTTGCGGGGGGCGGGCCCCCCGCCCCAAGAAAACCTCGGACTACTCGACCTTCCAGGTGTCGCCGCCGTAGAGCAGCTTCCGGAGGCTGGCGTTGGGGTTCGCGGCCTTGGCCTCCGCGATCTGCTCGTTGAACTGCGCGTCGTACGTGGGGCGCACGCGGCGGTGGATGACGCCCATCGGCACGGGGAACTCGGGGTAGTCCATCCGCGCGAGGATGGCGGCGAGGTACGGGTCGGTCTCGTCGTGCACGAGGCAGTCGTCGGCGGTGAGGCCGTTGCCGAGCTCGACCACGACGGGGCGGAGGCCGTTGAGCTTGATGCCCTTGGCGCCGCCCGCGAACACCATCGGCTTGCCGTGCTCGAGGAACAGGCAGCGCTCGCCGCGAATCTGCTTGTCGATGAGCTGATCCCAGGCGCCGTCGTTGAAGATGTTGCAGTTCTGGTAGATCTCGACGAAGGACGAGCCGCGGTGGTCGTGCGCCGCGCGGAGCACGTCGCGCTGCTCCTTCGTGAAGATGTCCACCGAGCGCGCGATGAACGTGGCCTCGGCGCCGAGCGCGAAGGCGAGGGGCAGGAAGGGGTGGTCCAAGCTGCCCATCGGCGTGGATTTGGTCTTCTTGCCCTCCTCGGAGGTGGGGCTGTACTGGCCCTTCGTGAGGCCGTAGATGCGGTTGTTGAACAGCAGCACCTGCACGTCGACGTTGCGACGGAGCATGTGCGCCGTGTGGTTGCCGCCGATCGAGAGGGCGTCGCCGTCACCCGTGGCGATCCACACGGAGAGCTCGGGCCGCGAGGCCTTCACGCCCGTGGCGAAGGTCGGCGCGCGGCCGTGGATCGTGTGGAACCCGTAGGCGTTGACGTAGTAGGGGAAGCGGCTCGAGCAGCCGATCCCGCTGATCATCACGAAGTTCTCGCGGGGGATGCCGAGCTCGGCGAACACCGTCTGCGCTTGCGACAGGATCGCGTAGTCGCCACACCCGGGACACCACCGGATGATCTGGTCGGACATGAAGTCTTTCTTCGTGTACTTGACCGGGGGAAGCTCGCTCATTTGGCCGCCTCGTTGTCCTGGGTGCGGTAGATGGCGTCGAAGATCTCGCCGACCTTGAAGGCCTGCCCCTGAATCTTGGGGAGCGAGATGCAGTCGATGAGGTACTCGGCGCGCAGGATGCGGACGAGCTGGCCGAGGTTCATCTCGGGGACGAGCACGCGGCGGGCGCGCCTGAGCACGTCGCCGGTGTTCTTCGGCATCGGGTTCATGTGGCGCAGGTGCGCATGGCCGACGCGGATGCCGCGGGAACGCGCGAGGTCGACGGCGCTGCGGATGGCGCCGAACGTGGAGCCCCAGCCGACGATGAGGAGGTCTTCCTCGTCACCGTAGACTTCGAGATCCGGCACGACGATCTTCGCGATCTTCTCCGCGCGGATCTTGCACATCCGCTCGTGGTTGAGCGGTTCGTAGTTGACGTTGCCCGTGTTTTCCTGCTTCTCGATACCGCCGATGCGGTGCTCAAGGCCGGGCGTGCCGGGGCGCACCCAGTCGCGCGCGAACGTGTCGGGATCGCGCTTGTAGGCGAGGAATCCCTCGGGGTCGGTGCGGAAGTGCACGGGGATGTCGGGGATGGCGTCGGGGTCGGGCAGGCGCCAGGGTTCGGAGCCGTTGGCGAGGTAGCCGTCGGTCAGGAGGATGACGGGGCACATCGAGGTGACCGCGATGCGGCAGGCCTCGAACGCCATCTCGAAACAATCGACCGGGGTGGACGCCGCGAGCACGCAGACCGGCGCTTCGCCGTTACGGCCGTACATCGCCTGCATCAGGTCGGACTGCTCGGTCTTCGTGGGGAGGCCGGTCGAGGGGCCGCCGCGCTGCACGTCGATGATGACGAGGGGGAGCTCGGTCATCACGGCGAGGCCAATCGCCTCGGCCTTGAGCGCCATGCCCGGGCCCGACGTGGTGCACACACCGATCGAGCCGCTGAACGAGGCGCCGATCGCGGCGCCGATGGCCGCGATCTCGTCTTCCGCCTGGAAGGTGACGACGTTGTGCGCCTTGTAACCCGACAGTTGGTGGAGGATGTCGGAGGCGGGCGTGATCGGGTAGCTGCCGAGGAAGACCGGGACCCCCGACTTGTGGGCCGCCGCGGCCAGGCCGAGCGCCGTGGCCTGGTTCCCCATGATGTTGCGGTACACGCCGGGGGTGAGGCGGGCCGGGGGAACCTCGTACTTGCTCTCGAAGAGCTCGATGGTCTCGGCGTAGGCGTGGCCGGCGCGGAGCGCGCGGAGGTTCGCCTCGCGGTACGGCTCCTTGAACTTGGACTCCACCCACTTGACCGTCGTCTCGAGGGGGCGGTTGTACAGCCAGTAGCAGAGGCCGAGCGCGAAGAAGTTCTTCGTGCGGTCGATCTCCTTGGTGCCGAGGTCGAGCCCGGTGACCGCCTCGCGGGAGAGCCGGCCCATCTCGATGGGAACGACGCGCCACTCGTCGAGCGAGCCGTCTTCGAGGGGGTTCGTGGTGATGCCGGCCTTCTCGAACTCGCGCGGGATGAACTTCTCGACGTTCACCACCACGAGGCCGCCCTTCTTGAGGTCGCGGATGTTCGCCTTGAGCGCCGCCGGGTTCATCGCGACGAGCACCTCCGGCGCATCGCCGGGGGTGAAGATGTCGGAGGACGAGAAGTGGAGCTGGAAGCCGGAAACACCGGCGAGCGTGCCCGCGGGGGCGCGGATCTCGGCGGGGAAGTCCGGGAACGTCGCGAGGTCGTTGCCGACCATGGCCGTCGTGTTCGTGAACTGGCTGCCGATGACCTGCATGCCGTCGCCGGAATCGCCGGCGAACCGGATGACGACGCTGTCGAGGGACTGGACGGGCTTCATTCGGGAGAGACCTCCGGGCGGCTGTGTGTCGCCCCGTGGGCCCGTCGGGTTATCACCGCCGGGGCCGGACCGTGGAGCGGTTTCGCCCGCGATGCCGGGATTGTGTATGATGCTCGGCGGTGGGCTCTTCTCCGCGCGTCTGCGTCCTCGGTGTGGTGGCCGATCCGGGTACGGTCCGGATGGCTCGGCTTCTCGACGTCCCGGTGGTCGAGCGCGCGCGCGCGCTGGTGAGGCTACGTCCGGACGCTGTGTTTGTTCGAGGCCCCGTCGAGACCCTTGCCGTGGCGGCGCTCGTCACGACGCTGGCCGGGGTCGCCGCCGTCCTGGCCGTGCCGGTCGGGCCGGCCGCACCGCTCCCCTGGTGGAGCCGCAGGTTCCACAGATTCATCCTGGGATCTCAGGAGGACGCCCGTGCGTGGGGGGCCGCGGGGATCGCGCTCGGGCGGCTCGTCGTGTGTGCGGGCGGTCCCGACGACGAGGAGCGGTCCGCCCTACTGTCCGTGCAGGACGAGGCGCTGGCGATGGCGCTGCGACCGGACATCCGCCGACGGGCACGTTAGCCCCCTGCCACCATGAAGATTCGCCTCCTCGACTGGCTCGCGTGCCCCACCTGCGGCGATGGACGCCTCGACCTCGCCATCGACCGCGCCGAAGAGCGCCCCGCCTATGCCGGGCACTGGGAGCCCGGCGAGGACGTCGCCGGCGTGAGCTCCGGAACGGTCACCGAGGTGATGGAAGGCCGCCTTCGCTGCGCCGATTGCCGCGCCGCGTTCCCCATCGTCAACGGCATCCCGCGCCTGTTGCCGGCCGGCGTCCCCGAAGGCCCCACCACCGGCCACTCCTGGACCGAGTTCGAAGGCGCCGTCCCTGAGTTCGAGGCCAATTTCCTCGATTTGCTGCGCCCCATGAAGCCGGACGACTTCATGGGCAAGCTCGTGCTCGACGCCGGGTGCGGCTTCGGCCGGCACGCGTTCTTCGCGTCGCGCTACGGCGCCGAAGTCATCGCGCTCGACTCCAGCCCGGACGCCGTCGCGTCCGCCGCGCGCAACCTCGAGGGCAACCTCCGGGCCCACGTCGTGCAGGGCGACCTCGATCGGCCGCCCTTCAAGAAGTCGTTGTTCGACCTCGTCTATAGCCTCGGCGTACTCCACCACGTCCCGAACCCCCACGCGAGCTTCCTTTCGCTCCACGGGCTCGTGAAGCCGAACGGCAGGCTTGCGACCTGGGTTTACGGCCCGCGTCAGGGGATGATCCGCATCGCCACGGGCGCGCTGCGCGGCGCCACCGCGCAGATGAACGCGGAGCAGCTCCACCGATTCAGCCAGGTTCTCGCTGCCGGGTTGCGCGTGTTCTCGCACACGCCGCACCGGGTGCTCGGCAACGTGCCCGTCGTCGGCAGCGTCGTGAATCGCCTCCCCGTGCACGACCACTCGCGGTGGCCCTTCGACGTCGTCGTTGCCGACGTGTACGACCGCCTCCGGGTTCCCGTCACGGGCTACTTCCCCGGCGAAGTGCTGGAAACCTGGTATGCGGACGCCGGCTACGCCGACATCCAGGTCACGCGCCGCGTCGCGAACACCGAGAGCTTCCGTGGAGTCGGTGTTCGGCGGGAGAGCTTCCATTTGGGGCAGGGGGCTCCGCCCCCCGCCCCC
>CAXNIN010000119.1:0-11270 GCA_964202365.1 Myxococcota bacterium
CTCCTCGCTCCTTGCGGCCGCGGCCCAGGGGCGCCCTCGGTGCTGAACGTTGTTTCCGGACGGACCCTTACCGCGAAACGATCAGGAGCAGCCGCTCGTGCCGCCGCAGCTCACACACTTGAGGCACGCGCCGTTGCGCACCATCGTCATCGCGCCGCACTCGGGGCAGGCGTCGCCCTCGTAGCCCTTGGCCTTGGCGTCGCGCACGAGAGCGGCGTGGCCGCTCACGGACACGGACACCGCGGGGGCGGGCTTGGACGCCGCGCCGCGCACCACGCTCGCGGGGGCCTTCTCGCCCGCGGGCGCCTCCGGGGGAGCCTCGTCCACGTTGATGGCGTTCTCGGAGAGCATGACGTTGCGCACCGCCACGACCTCTTCGTCGTTGTAGGTGGGCTCCTCGGTGTGGAGGGCGTCGTGGCGGAGCGCCTCGGGGTCCACGTGGGCGAGGTCGTTGCGGCCCATGTAGGTGATGGCGAGCTCGCGGAACATGTAGTCGATGATCGACGTGGCCATCTTGATCTTGTCGTTGCCGCGCACGATGCCGTTCGGCTCGAAGCGCGAGAACAAGAACTGCTCCGCGAACTTCTCGAGCGGCACGCCGTGCTGCAGGCCGATCGACACGGCGATGGCGAAGCTGTTCATCAAGCTCCGGAAGGCGGCGCCCTCCTTGTGCATGTCGATGAAGATCTCGCCGAGCGTGCCGTCTTCGTACTCGCCGGTGCGGAGGAACACCTTGTGCCCGCCCACCACGGCCTTCTGGGTGTACCCCTTGCGACGGTCCGGGAGGCGGCGGCGCTTGGCGAGGTACCGCACGATCACGCGCTCGGCGAGCTGCGTGGCCTGCGTCACGGGCGTTTGCGCGTAGAGCTCGGCGGGGGACGCCGCGATCGGGGCGCGCTCCGGCGACGTGTCCTCGTCGAGGGCCGCGAACAGGTCCTGCGCGAAGAGCGACGAGAGCGGCTGCGAGAGCTTGGAGCCGTCGCGGTAGATCGCGTTGGCCTTGATCGCGAGCCGCCACGAGAGCAGGTAGGCCTGCTTCACGTCTTCCACGGTGGCGTCGTTGGGCATGTTGATGGTCTTGCTGATGGCGCCCGAGATGAAGGGCTGGCAAGCCGCCATCATGCGGATGTGCGCTTCGTAGCTGATGAAGCGCACGCCGTTGCGGCCGCACCGGTTGGCGCAGTCGAACACGGGGTAGTGCTCGGCCTTGAGGTAGGGCGCGCCCTCGATGGTCATCGTGCCGCAGGCCCAGGCGTTGGCGGCCTCGATCTGGGAGCGCGTGAACCCGATGCCGACGAGCAGGTCGAACGACGGATCATTGAGCTGCGACGCGGTCAGTCCGAGCACGTCGCGGCAGAAGGCGTCGCCGAGGCTGTGGCGGTTGAACACGAACTTGATGTCGAACGCGGTGGGGAGCGCCTTCTCGAGGCGGCCGAGCGTGGCGTCGTCGAAGCCCTTGGCCCGGAGGGTCTCGTGGTTCACACCCGGGGCGCCCTTGAGCGAGCCGCGGCCGCGCGCGTAGTCGACGATCTCCTTGATCTGCGGCTCGGCGTACCCGAGCTTCGCGAGCGCGGGGGGCACCGACTCGTTCACGATCTTGAAGTAGCCGCCGCCGGCCAGCTTCTTGAACTTGATGAGGGCGAAGTCGGGCTCCACGCCGGTGGTGTCGCAGTCCATCACCAGGCCGATGGTGCCCGTGGGGGCGATCACCGTGGTCTGGGCGTTGCGGTAGCCGTGGGCTTCGCCGAGCGCGAGCGCTTCGTCCCACGCCTTGCGGGCCGCGGTGAGCATGTCCACCGGGCACTTCTCGGCGGAGATGGGCACGGGGCGCACGGAGAGGCCCTCGTAGTCGGTGGCGGAGAAGGCCGCGCGGCGGTGGTTGCGGATGACGCGGAGCATGTGCTCGCGGTTGCGCTTGTAGCTGGGGAAGGGGCCCTTCTCCTTGGCGATGCGCGCGGACTGGGCGTAGGACTCCCCGGTGAGGATGGCGCTGAGCGCGCCGCAGATGGCGCGGCCCTCGGCGGAATCGTACGGGTAGCCCATCACCATCAGCAGGGTGCCGAGGTTGGCGTAGCCGAGGCCGAGCGTGCGGAAGTCCCACGAGAGCTTGGCGATCTGGGAGCTCGGGTACTGCGCCATGCCCACGCTGATCTCGAGCACGGTGGTCCAGATGCCGATGGCGTGGACGTAGCTCTCGATGTCGAAGGTGCCGGTGGCGTTGGCCGAGTGGTCCGCCGTGTGGAACCGCATGAGGTTCAGCGAGGCGAGGTTACAGGCCGTGTCGTCGAGGAACATGTACTCGGAGCACGGGTTCGACGCGTTGATGCGGCCGTCTTCGGGGCAGGTGTGCCACTCGTTGATGGTGGTGTCGAACTGTACGCCGGGGTCGGCGCAGGACCACGCCGCCTCGGCGATGTCGTCCCAGAGCTCCTTGGCACGAAGGGTGCGCTTGAGCGTGTCGCCGGAGCGGAAGCGGAGGTGCCAGTCCTCGTCGCGGAGCATGGCGTCCATGAACGTGTTGGGCACGCGCACGGAGTTGTTGCTGTTCTGGCCGGACACCGTGGCGTAGGCCTCGCCGTCCCAGTCGGTGTCGTAGGTGCTGAACTCGAGGTTCGTGAAGCCCTGCTTGGCGAACTGGATGGTGCGGACGATGTAGTTGTCGCTCACGCCGTCGTTGCGCGCGTCCCGCATGGCGAGGCGGAGCGCCTCGTTGTGGTGCGGGTCGAAGCGCTTGGCGTCGAGCGTGGTGTCGGCGCACGCGACGAGCACGGCGTTCAGCCGGCGCTCGATGAGGCGCGACCCGGTGACGATCGACGCCACCTTCTGCTCCTCGCGCACCTTCCAGTTGATGAACTCGTGGATGTCCGGGTGGTCGAGGTCGAGGCACACCATCTTGGCGGCGCGGCGCGTGGTGCCGCCCGACTTGATGGCGCCGGCGGCGCGGTCGCCGATCTTGAGGAAGCTCATCAGGCCGGAGCTGCGCCCGCCGCCCGAGAGGCGCTCGCCCTCGCCGCGGATGCGCGAGAAGTTGGTGCCGGTGCCGGAGCCGTACTTGAAGAGGCGGGCCTCGCGCGTCCAGAGGTCCATGATGCCGCCCTCGTTCACGAGGTCGTCGGCGACCGACTGGATGAAGCACGCGTGGGGCTGCGGGCGCTCGTACGCCGAGCCGGACGCCACGACCTTCTTGGTCTTCTCGTCCCAGTAGTAGTGGCCCTGCGCGGGGCCGTCGATGCCGTACGCCCAGTGGAGCCCCGTGTTGAACCACTGCGGCGAGTTCGGCGCGCAGATCTGCGCGGCGAGCATGTACCGGAGCTCGTCGTAGAACGCGCTCGCGTCCTCTTCCGTGGTGAAGAGCCCGTCCTTCCAGCCCCAATACGTCCAGCAGCCCGCGAGGCGGTCGAACACCTGGCGCGCGTCACGCTCGGGGCCGAAGCGCCGATCCGCGGCGAGCCCGGCGAGGGCCTCCTGATCGGGCGCGCGGCGCGCGAGAAACGCGGGGACGCCCTTCTCGTCGACGAGCTTCGTGGCGGCGGGGACGCCGGCCTTGCGGAAGTACTTCTGCGCGAGGATGTCCACCGCCACCTGGCTCCAGCCCGCGGGCACCTGCACGTCGTCCGCCTCGAAGACCAGCTTGCCGTCCGGGTTGCGGATCTCGGAGCGGCGGGAGGCGAACGTGAAGGCGTCGTAGGGGCTCTTCAGGCCCTTGGTGTAGCGGCGGGCGAACAACATGAGAGGACTCCAGGCGGGGGCGCACGGCACGAGCGGAAGCAACAGAGGGACGTCGAGCGGGGGCTCGGACCGGCTGCCGGCGCTCGTACTTCGAGCGCGAGCGGGTTCGAACGACCCGGATTCTAAGGGAAGCGGTCGCGGAGGTCAAGCCGCAGACCCCCACATCTTGGGGTTTCTGTTGACGCGTCACACCACATTGTGTGTCCACACCTTGTCCACACCCCCAACCCCACTTACCCACAAGTTGTCCATTTTGGGGCCGCGCGCGGGGTCCCAAACGCCCGCGGAGGGCCCCCAAACGGGGGGTGAGTGGGCGCACCCCGCCCGGCCCTGGCTCGCGGCGCCCCTGCACCACCGAGAGGGGGAACCCCTCGCCGGGAGGTGGTACCCCTACCGACCCTGGCGGCTCGCGAGCGTCAACAGGTGCTCGTTGGCGAGGCGGAGCTGCACGGAGAGGGCGTCGATGAGCCCGCGGCGGAACGCGCGGCCCTCGGGCGAGTTCTCCGTCTCGAGCTGCCGGAACACGGTGCCCTGGATGCGCGCGAGGTAGCACGGCTCGATGGCGCGGCAGGTAGCGGTGCGCGTGCGCGCGTCGGCGAGCGCGACGACGCCGAACACGTGGCCGGGCCCGAGCGTGGCCACGCGCTCGTAGCGCTCGGTGCCCACGTTGCAGTACACGCCCACGCGGCCCTCGCCGATGATGTAGGCGTCGTCGCCGTGGCGGCCCTCTTCCACGATGGTGTCGCCCGCGGCGTACGTCGCGAGCTGCAGGCGCGCGGCGACACCGCGGAGCACGTCTTCCTCGCGGCCGGCGAAGCCGTGGGTGGCCTTGAGCACGTCCACGAGGCGCGGCGCGGGGCCGCGGGGCAGCTCCCCGCCAACCCCGAGGGCCGAGGCGATTTTTTCGAGGAAGCCCCGCTGCGAGCCCGGTGCGAGCGGCTCCCCGGAGGCGCGGCCCGCGATGCGCTGGTCGGTCTCGCGCAGGCGGGTGGCCACGGTCCGCACCGCGAGCTTCTCCAGCGTGCGCGCGATGGGGTTGTCGCCGAGGCGCAAGAACCGGAGCCCCTCCTCGTCGAGCACGAGCACCTTCGCGTCCGTACGGGAGGTGACGGTCGCGGACCGGCGGTCGAAGCTGCCGAACAGCGCCATCTCGCCGGCGAGCTCGCCGGGGCCGATGCCCGCGAGGGGCACGCCGCCGAGGCTCACTTCGAGCTCGCCGCCAAGCACGAGGAGCATGCTGCGGTCGGGCTCACCCTCTTCGAGGAGCACCTCGCCGGCACCGAACTCGTACGTCTTGAAGGCCGCGAGCGCCTGGGCCCGCTGCTCGGCGTCGAGCCCGTTGAGGACGCCGGTACGATCGATGTCGGTCGCTTCCATCACCGCGCCGTCGCCGCGCGCGCCACCGCCTGGTCCCAGCCGGAGACGCGTGCGCGCGTCTGTTCGGACGCCACCTCGAGCTCGTGCAGCCGCGAGCCGTCGAACACCGAGGCGATGTAGCTGGCGGCCGCGACGGAAACGCCCGCGATGGAGATGGCCTGCCACTGGGTGAAGGTGGCCTCGTCTTCTTCGAGGGCCGCGGCGTACGCGTTTGTCGTCGCGACGGCGAGCGTGGCGATCCCCGCGCCCTGCGTGGCCGAATAGACCACCCCGCGCACGGGTTTTCCGTGCGCGTACACGCCGACGCCGAAGGGGACGAGGGTCAACCCGGGCGGGGCGGCGAGGGCGGAGGAGATCAACGCGAGGGCGAGCATGGGTCGTTGTACCCCGCGGCCGGGCCCCGCGGGAAGGGTTCGTCGCACACGGCCGGGCGATCGACCGCCCGAATACCGGCCGCCCGCTAGCGGCCCGCTAGGGCGCGACGCCCTGCGGGACGGCCTTCACCTTCGCCTTGCCGTCCTCCACCACCACGCGGAATTTCACGCCGTCGCAGCGGTAGGTGGACTTGATGGTGCGCACCTGGGTCTTGAGGGCCTCGCGCACCGCGTCGAAGGAGAGGTCGGTGCTCTGGCCGCACTTCTGGCGCGCCTCCAGGTACTTGTCGAAGACCAGCTTATAGGCGCGCTCCTCGCGCTCCTGCACCTCGCGCCGCTCCTCGAGCACCTGCACCTGGGCGGAAGAGAGCAGCTCCGGCTCGGCCTCGCGCACCTTCGCCTTGCTGTCGGCGCGGAACCGCATCTTCGGGTGGGTGCCGCGCTCCATGAGCGTGAGGTTGCGCTGCCAGTAGAGCTCCAGGCTCTGAAAACGCGCCTTGAGCGTCTGGTAGCGGAAGCGCTGCACCGAGTTGCGGATGGGCTCGTCTAGGAAGTCCCGCATCGCGCGGCGCATCTCTTCGCGCTCGCGCAGGGGCTCCACACGTTCGAGCCCCGAGAAGTACTTCTCGTAGTTGATCTTGAGCACGAACATCTTCTGCTCGATCTCATCCAGCCGCGTGGAGAGCCCGCGGTCCGCCTTTTCGATCCGAGCCATCGCCGCCCCCGCGCATCACGATACCATCCCCGCCGAGGCCACGATGTCCATCCGCGCCCTGGTCGTCGACGACGAACCCGCCATCCGGGAGCTCCTGGCGGAGTACCTGCGCGGCCGCGGCCTCACCGTCGACGCCGTGTCGGACGGCGAAGACGCCTGCGCGCGCCTCGCCAATTCGCCCCCGGACGTCGTGATCACCGACCTCAAGCTGCCCGGCGTCGACGGCATCGTGGTGGTGCGCGCGGCGGCCGCCGCCGGGGTGCCGGCCGTGCTGATGGCCGGGTACCGCACGGTCGACACCGCCATCGAGAGCCACGGCGCGGGCGCGCACGCCTACATCTTGAAGCCCTTTCGCCTAAGCGACGTGCACGCCACGTTGGAGCGCGCGCGGGCGGACGGCGCGCGGCAACGGCGCCGGGACTGGGCGGAGCGCGCGTTCGCCCTCACGGTGGACGCCGCCGAGGCCGCCGACGCCGCCGAGGCCGACGCGCTCGTCCCCCGTCTCCTCGCGCTCGTCCGCGCGCTGCCCGGGCGAAGCCAGGCCGCCGTACACGACGCACCCGGCGAGAACGGCGCGCCGCTCGGCGCCGCGCGCTGGATCGACGCCCCCCACACGCGCGAAGCCCACGTGCTCGTCAACGCCGTGCACGCCGCGCTCCTCCGGGCCGGTCGGTGACCGCGCGCCCCGGCGCACGGCGCGAGCGCCGCCCGTGATCCTCGCCCTCCTCGCCGGGTCGGCCGCCGCGTGGGCCGCCCCGCCCGCATCGGACGCCGCCCCGCCCGCATCGGACGCCGCCGCATCGGACGTCGCCGACTCCGACGGCACCTCCGCGCCCAAAGAGGGCGTTGCGCGCCCGCTCCCCGCCGTTCCGCTGTGGGACGATCCCATCGCCGATTCCCGCGCCCCCCGCTCGGCCCTCACCGTCCGCACCGGCGAGCGCCCCACCATCGACGCCACGCTCGGCCTCCCCCTCCCGCTCGTCGAATTCGCCTGGCGCGACACCCGCGTGCAGATTGGCCTCGCGACGGCCATCTTCCTCGGCTTCGTGAACGACGGCCCGCTCATCTTCGACTTCGAGACGTTCGACGGCTGGTTCGCCCTCCCTATCGATGTCAGCGCCGGCCCGTGGTCCGCCCGCCTTGAGTGGGCCCACCTCTCCGCCCACTACGGCGACGGCATCCGCGACAACTCCGCCCGCCCCCGCAACATCGACCCCTTCAGCCGCGAATGGGTGCGCCTCTGGGGCGCGCGCACGCTCGGCCCCGCACGCGTGTACGGCTCCGCGTGGGCGCTCCTCCACACGCTCCCGGAAGCGCCGCCGTTCGGGTTCTCCGCGGGCGCCGAGGTCGAGGGCCCGTGGCGCGTGGCCCCGTACGCCGCGGTCGACCTCCGCCTCGCGCAGGAGGACGCCTGGGCCCCCGCGATCGGCGGCCAGGCCGGCGCCCGCTTCCGCTCCGGCACGCACCGCCTGCGCCTCGGCGTCGCCGCGCGCTCGGGGCCCGAGGACACCGGCAAGCTCCGGCCCGGCACGGAGGCGTGGGTGGGGGGCATCTTGACGTATGACAGGGTGGGGGGGCCGTAGCCCCCCGACTACCCGCCTTCTCCCAGCAACAACCCCCGCCCCGCCTCGGCGAGCGTCGCGCGGTCGAGCGACGGGAGCCACGGGAGCCGGCGCACCGCGGTGTCCGGGAGCAACGCGCGCAGATCGTCGTGGTTGGAGGCCGGCGAAACGTCGTCGGAGCCCACGGCGGGCGCCGGCCCGGTGAGCACCACCCCCGCCACGGAGAGCCCGGCGCGCCGCACGGCGTCCACCGTCAGGAGCGTGTGGTTGAGCACCCCGAGGCGGTCCGCCGCCACCACGAGCACCGGCCACCCGAGCGCCGCCGCGAGGTGCGACACCCGCCAATCGGGCGTGAACGGCACTTCCCAGCCGCCGGCGCCCTCCACGAGCGTGACGTCGCCTTCGTTCGCGCGCACCCACGCGAGGAGCGCGGCGGGATCGAGCTCCGCGCCCTCGAGCGCCGCGGCGCGGTGCGGCGAGAGCGGCGCCACGAGGCGCAGGAACGACGCCGGCGCGTGGCCGGCCGCCTCGGCGATACGGGCGGCGTCCTCCCCGGGGTCGCCGCGGGGCACGCCGGACGCAACCGGCTTGAGCGCGCGCACCCAGGTGCCGGCCCGCGCCAGCGCCGCCGCGAGGGCCGCGGTCACGACCGTCTTCCCGACGTTGGTGTCCGTGCCGGTGATCAGGAGCCCGCGGTCAAGGCGCACGCGGGGTCGCCTCGCCCGCGTCGTCGTCGGCCGCGTCCGCCTCGCCCTCGGCGACCCCGCCCTCAGCACCCTCCTTCGGCTTCTTCGGCGCGACCACGTCGAGCACGCCTTCGGCCACCTTGGCGAGCCCGCCGCCCAGCTTCACGAGCCCGGCCGCGAGCGGCGTCCAGCCTTCTTCGGGGTGCACCTCGTCGGAGGTGTGCGCGCGCGCCTCGCGCACGGCGGCCGCGGGGTCGAGCGGGTGCGCTTCGAGGGCCGCGCCCGCGGCGTTGAGCAACTTCCCGAGGTCGTCCCCCACCTTCGCGAGGGTCTCGTCCGCTTCGGGCGAGATCGCGGACTCGGGCGGCAACGTCTCCCGGCCGATGGCCTTCGGCCCCAACAGCCGACCGGTCACGCCCGTGAGCGCCCGCCCAAGGCTCTCGAACCCACGTTCGAGCTCGCTTTTATCCCGCGACATCTCCGCCTCCCTCGTACAACCCGCCCCGTTCGCGGGCGCGCCCCCGCTCGACGAGCCACGAAAGGTGCGTCCGAACCTGCGCCGCGGCAAGGCCCAGGTGCACGCCGGGCACGCCGGCGTAGACCACGGCGGCGATCCCGTGCGGGTCGAGCGGGCCGTATTCGGCGAGCGCCCACGCGATCTGCTCGGTGCGCATGTGCCGGTGCGCGATGTACTGCGCGGCGAGCGCGGGGCCGTCCTCGATGGCGGGGCCGTGCGCGGGGAGAAGGGCGCCGCCGAGGTCGCGAACCCGCGCGAGGCTCGCGAGGTACGTCTCGAGGTGCCCCTCGGGCTCGAGCAGCACGATGGTGCCGACCCCCGCCACCATGTCGCCGGCGATGATCTTCCCGGATTCTTCGTGGTGAAAACACAGGTGCCCGTCGGCGTGGCCGGGGGTGTGCAGCGCGCGCAGCCGCTCCGCGCCGGTGTCGATCACCGCGCCGTCGCCGAGGCGCACGTCCACGTGAAACGGCACGCGCGCGTCGTGATGCGCATACACTTTCGCGCCGGTGCGCGCCACGAGATCCTCGACGCCGCCTACGTGATCGTGGTGGTGGTGCGTGAGGAGGATGATCTCCACGCCGTCGCCGAGCCACGCCGCGAGGCGCTCCTGTTCGTCGGGCCAGGGCGACGCGGGGTCGATCACGGCGCGCCCCACGCGGTAGCAGTTCGTGTGCGTCGCGGGGGGGTCGGTCGGCGTGCGGACGGGGAGGACGTCGATCACGGGAGCGCCGTAACCGGGCGCGGACCTCCCAGCGGCCGGGGAGCGTCGCGAGCCGGGACGGGCGTCGGCGGCGCCCTCCGCGAGGGGACCGGCCGCCGGTCGCGCCGCGCTACGTTCCCCCATGGCCTTGCCCCACGCGCGCTCCGCGGTCGCCGCGTTCCTGTTCCTCGCCGGCTGCGGCGAGACCACCACCGAGCGCCTCGGCCTGCCGCCGCTGGAAGCCGTGCCGCGGGTGGACCTCGACCGCTACCTGGGCTCCTGGTACGAGATCGCGAGCTTCCCCCAGGTCTTCCAGCAGGGGTGCACCGGCACCGTCGCCACCTACTCCCTCGCCGAGACGCCCGGCGAGATCGTGGTCCAGAACCGGTGCAACAAGGGCACGCTCGACGGCCCGGAAGACACCGCCACCGGCCGCGCGCGCGTCGTCGACACGTCCAGCAACGCGAAGCTCGAGGTGAGCTTCTTCGGCCCGTTCTGGGGGGCCTACTGGGTGATCGACCTCGGCGCCGACTACACGTACGCCGTGGTGGGCCACCCCGACCGCGACTACCTCTGGATTCTCTCGCGCACGCCCACGATGGACCCCGCGGTGTACGACGGCATCCTCGAGCGGCTGCGCGCGAAGGGGTACGAGACGGAGCGGCTGGTGCGCACCACGCAGCGGTAGCCGCGCGTCGACGCCTACCCGATGAGGACCCACGCCGCGGCGGCGAGGGCCACCGCGGTGAAGAGCGTGACCGCGCCGACGACGTACTGGTCCGGCACGGGGTCGTGCGGCGGGAGCGCGGGCGGGGCTTCCGGGGCGGGCTCGGCCAACCCGTCCGGGTCGCCGAAGCGGGGGCCCGCGGCGCCCGGCGCGGGGAACAAGGCGCCGTCGGGATCGTCGGGGGCGTCGCCGGCGGAGGCGCGCGCCGCGTGGGCGTCGTCGGAGGCCGCGAGGAGGTCGTCGATGTCGAAGTCGGCGAGCGCGCGGTCCTGTGCGGGCGACGGCCCGGCCGCGTCAGGCTCCGTCGCGTCGCGGGCGGCGCCGGCGCCGTCGAGGTCGGCGGCGCCGTCGAGGTCGGCCACGCCGTCGCGGTCGGCGGATTCGTCGAGGTCGGACTCGGGGAGCTCGAAGCGGGGGCCGGCGGGCGGGGCGCCGATGCGCACGGCGGGCGTCACGGCGGGGGTCACCGCCGGGCCGAGGCGAGGCGCGGCGGGCGCGTCGATGGCGGGGCTCGCGCGCCCGGCGCCGCCGAGGGCGAAGCCCGTCGGGCGCGGGGCAGGGCCGCGGCGCGGCGCGTCGGGCGTGTCGAGGGGGTCCCCGTAGTCGCCGGTGGCCTCCCAGTCCGGGTCCATCACGTCGGTGGCGTCGGTGTCGCCGGGGTGTGGGCCGAAGCGGATGGCCACCGGGCCGCCCACGTCGATGATGGTCGCGTCGCTGTCGCCGGGGTGCCCGCCGCCTGGGGCGGGCGGGTCGGCGGGGAGCGTCTCGAGGTCGTCGTTCTCCTCGACGATCGCCGGGAGCACCTCGGTGGGCTCGCTGTCGGCGCCGCGCGCGGGCTCGAAGACGGGGAGCCGCGGCGGGCTCAACGGGAGAGAGGGCT
>CAXNIN010000120.1:0-11188 GCA_964202365.1 Myxococcota bacterium
CGCCCCAAGAACCCCTACTCGACCCGCTGGATCAGGTGGTAGCCGCGTACGGTCTCGATCACGGCGCTCGTGGCCCCGATGTCGAGGTCGAACGCCGCGGAGTCGAGCTCGGCGGCGAGCTGCCCCTTGCCGAACCAGCCGAGGTCGCCGGCGTCGTCCTTCAGCGGGCTGTCGGAGTACTTCCGCACCACGTCCGCCCAGGGCTCGCCGGCGGCGAGCTTCCCGGTGACCTCGTCCATACGGGCCCGGGCGGCTTCCTTGTCGCGGCTGAGGCCGGCGGGCGCGCTCTGGGCGCCGGCCCAGGTCACCATCAGGTGCCGCGCGTGCACTTCCTTGCGCGGCTCGGGGCGGATGACGTGGTAGCCGAACGGCGTCTCGACGAGGGGGCTCACCTCGTTGGGGCCGAGCGCGAGCGCGGCCTTCTCGAAGGGCTCGACCATGGCGCCGCGCGCGAACCCGCCGAGCGAGCCGCCGCGCGGGCCGGTGGAGTCGTCGGAGTAGGACTTCGCGACCTCGGCGAAGGCCTCGCCCGCGACGATCTTCACGCGGGCTTCTTCGGCGCGGGCCCGAGCCTCTTCCTTCGACCGCGACACGGTCGGGAGCGCGTTGACCGCGCCGGCGTAGGACACGAGCACGTGGCTCGCGGCCAGGCGGGTGTCCGTGGTGGCGGGCACGCGGGGGAGCGACGCGTCGACCTCCTCCTCGGGCGGCGCGACCGCGGCGCCTACGGGCGGCACGGCCGGAACCTCCGGGGGCGGATCGACGGGGGAGTCCCCCGAACAGGCCGCGAGAGTGAGCGCGAAGGCGACGAAGAGGCGCTTCATTCCACGAGATCCGCGGCGCCGCGGGGCGCGAGCTTGAAGTTCTCGAAGCTGTAATTCAGCACGCCGGTGATGGACGTGTAGGTCACCGAACCCGTGGGCTGGTCGAGGGCGTCCCACACGAAGTCGTCCACGCGGAGGCAGCCGCCGACCTCGAACTCGTCGTAGTCCTCGGGGGCGTCGGGGTTTTCGTCGGAGATGGCCACGTCGTTGACGACGAGGAGCATGCTCTCGTGGGCCTCGGCGAGCGCGCCGCCGGTGCCGACGTCGCAGGGGTTCGCGACGGCGATGGCGGCCGGCACCACGGCGGTGCCGGTGACGGTGACGGTGGGCGAGGTGAGCTCGGTGAGGTCGTAGTACTCGTCGTAGGTGCCGGCCACGCGCACCACGTCGCCCACGGCGACCACGTTGTCGCCGAAGTCGTAGACGTAGAGCCCGCCGTACTCGGTGAGGGCGGGGTCCTGGACGAAGAAGCCGCCGCCTTCGCGCACGGCGGTCACGACCACGCCGTCGATGGCGACGAGCGCGCCCTCTTCGGGGTGGGACGGGTGCGCCGGGTCGCGGATGGCGTCGATGGTGGTGGTGCAGGCGCCGTCGGCGCTCGCCTCGTCGGGGCAGGCGTCGCAGGCGTCACCGAGGGTGTCGCCGTCGCGGTCGGCCTGGTCGGCGTTGCTGTCGCGCGGGCAGTTGTCGTCCTCGTTGAGCACGCCGTCGCCGTCGATGTCGCTGGCGCCGCCCTCGCACTCCGCCTCGACGGTGAGCGGGCAGTCGTCGCAGGAGTCGCCGGCGCCGTCGCTGTCTTCGTCCCACTGGTGGGGGTCGAACACGTCGGGGCAGACGTCGTCGGCGTCGCCGATGCCGTCGCCGTCGCCGTCGCCGCTCGCGGGGGAAGAGAGGTCGCAGGTGGGCGCGGCTTCGCAGCTGTAGAGGCCGTAGAGCTCGCCGGCGTACTCGTAGCCGCTCGGCATCGAGATGCCCGCGAGCGCGGCGTTCAGCGTCGCCTCGACGTCGGCGAGGGTGTCGGCGTCTTCCCCGCTCGTGCCGTCGGCCACGCAGATGGAGCGCGACTCCCCGCATACATCGAGCGGCTCGCACCAGTCGGCGGTGTCGGAGAGCGCGGTGACGTACTCCGAGAGCCCGTAGCGGGCCTGGCCGCCCACCACGACGAGGCGCACGTCGGCGGCTTCGGCGGTGATGATGGCGCGGTAGGGCGTGCGGTCCCACCCGAAGACGGAGATGTCGGCCTGCATCCCGGCCACGAGCTGGCCGAGCACGCCGTCGGCACCCACGGCGCGCGCGGCGTCGGTGGTGGACTTCTCCCAGAGGGACACGTCGGAGATGGGGCTGCCCTTCGAAGCGAGCCACTCGGCGGCGCAGGTGAGCTCGCCGATGGGGGCCATGGAGCCCGACGGGGTCCAGTCCGTGCCGATCGCCCAGGGAACGCCGAGCTTGTCGGCGATCTCGACGGGGGTGGTGGTGCCGTAGAGCGCGAGGTTCGACCGGGGCGACCAGATGAGGCCGGTGCCGTCGGCGGCCATCTGCGCGAGCTGGCTGGTCGTCGCGTCCGAGCTGTGCACGTAATACTGGCCGGGGCCGACCATGCCGATGTCGAACATGTGGTCGACCTCGTCGCGCACGGAGCCGTCCTTGCCCTCGGCCACGTGGTAGAGCGCGGCGTCGAGCGAGCCGGACGCGAGCTGGGACGTGGTGGAGCTGCCGTCGCTCGCGTCGAGGTTGTCCGACACGTTGCTCGCGCTGTAGTCGATGTCGTAGCTCTCGAGCCCGCTCGCCTGGCTGCCCTCGTCGAGGTTGCGCACGAGGGAGTCGATGCAGTCGTCGTCGCCGCTGGAGCCGACCGCGGCGGTGGTGCCGTGAATCAGCTCACGCGCCTCGGCCCACTTCATGATCTCGCACTTGTAGGTGTCCTTGATCTCGTTGAAGGCGGCCTTGAAGTCGTCGTAGCGGTCGTCGCCCTGCCATTCGTAGCGGTCCTCGAACTCGGGGCCGACCTGCCAGGGCGGCAGCGAGTTGTACTGGAGGTGGTTGTGCGCGTCGACGAGGCCCGGCGAGAGGATGCCCTCGGTGCACACCACCTCGGCGCCCGTCGTGTCGCAGGAATCGCCGACACACGAGATCGTGCCGCTCGTGCCCGAGTAGACGACGTACCCGGCCACCGGGCCGTCGGGGGTGAGCACCACGCCGGAGAGCGCGACGGTGCTGCCGCTGCCGGCCTGCGGGGTGCACGCGGGGAGGTCGGGCCCTTCGACGTCGCCCTCGACGGGGGCGTCGGTGTCGGTGTCGCCCGAGTCGGTGTCGGCGCCGGAGTCGTCGGCCCCGCCGGTGTCGTCGCCGTCGAGGTCCTTCGTGGGGAAGGTGGGATCACAACCGACCAGGGCGAGGAGCAGCAACACGAGACCCTCCGAAGGGGGCGACGGCTTAACCTGCGCCGATGGTCGATGTGTGGCTGGATTCGGTAGTCCTCCTCCAGGTGGGCGCCTCTCTGTGCGCCGGCGTCGTGCTCGCGGAGGATTCGGGAGTCTCCGGCGCCGTCCCTGCCGAGCGCACCGTCGCGACCGCGTACCACTGCGTCGCGGCCGGGCTGGCGCCGCGGGTGTTCACGCGGGGCGGGGACTCGGCCGTCGGCCGCGTCGTCGCGCGCGATCCGGCGCACGATCTCGCGCTCGTGACGGTGGCGGTCGACGTGCCGGGGCTGCCGCTCCGCCCGGAAGCGCCCGCCGTCGGCGACACGGTGTACGCCCTCGGCCACCCGTTTGGCCAGGCCACCGGCGGCAAGCTGGCGGATCTGCTCGTGTGGTCGGCGTCGCGGGGGATCGTGAGCGGGGTGGGCCCGTGGCTGCTCCAGACGGACGCCGCCATGAACCCCGGGAACTCGGGGGGCCCGCTCGTGGACGACGCGGGGCGCGTGGTGGGCATCGTCTCCCGGAAGATCCAGGGGGAGGGGATGGGCTTCGTGGCGCGCACCGACCGCGTCGCGGAGCTGAGGGCGACGCCCGACATGGGGCCTTTCCTCGGCGGCGGGTGGGGCGCGGGCGTCGGGTTCTTTCAGGGGGAACGCGCGGAGATTGGCGCGAACCTCACGGTGGTGGTGCGGGAGCGCGTCGTGACACGCGGGTGGTTGGGGCTCGGGCTCGGCGACGCGGAGCCGTTCGGGCTCGTCACGCTCGAGGGCCGCCAGCGGGTGGGCCGCGGGCCCCTGTCCACGACGTTCGACCTCGGCGTTGGCGGCCGATGGTTCGACGACACGGTCACGCCGCTCCTCACCGGGCGCGTCGCGATCGCGTCGGTCGGGTTCGGCGCCCAGGTGGTGCCGGGCACCTGGGCGTGGACCCTGACGCTCGATCTCGAGTGGCCCGGGAAGCTCGGCGTCTTCTGACCGCGCCGCTACATCATCATCCGGCGGCAGACGTTCGCGAGCTCCGACCGCGACGCGATGCCGAGACGTTCGTACACGTGCGTGAGGTGCTCCCGCACCGTGTCTGGGCTGCGGTCGAGCTCGCGGGCGATCTCCACCGCGGTGGCGCCGGCGGCCGCCAGCGAGGCGATACGGCGCTGCGTGGGGGTGAGCTTGAAGAGCACCGGCGGGAGCTCCATCGCCACGACGGGCTCGAACACGAAGAGCGTGCCCCCGCCCGGCACGGCGTGCTGCTGCGCGAAGGAGCCGGGCATCCAAACCCGGTCGCTCGTGCGCATCCCGAGGGTCGGCGTCGGAGAGGAGCGCGGAGAGCCCCTCGGCGCCCGCCCAGAGGGTCTCCGCCGCGGGCCCCTCGTCGACGCCGCCGATGCCGTGGAACCGGATGAATTGATCGCGGCCGCGGACGAACATGGAGAAATGTGCGGCATCGGAGCCCAGCGCGGCGCCCACCTGACGCAGCGCGGTTCGTCGTCGATGATGGGGGCCGTCGAAGGGATGGAGGTGGGCATTTGACATTCTCTCCACATAGCGCAACCCGCTCGCCCGTTGGAAGCGGGGGAGGCCGCGAACTCGGGGAGAGTGTTCACGCGTCGTGAACACCCACGTCACGTTCGCGTGCAGGTCGCGACGGTCGCCGGGCGGTGTGCTAACACGACGGTCGTGCTCGTAATTTTTGCCATGGCCGCGCTCGCGCAGAGCCCCCCCGCCGCTCCCCCCACCGGCGCGCCGCCGGCCGGCGAGGAGCTCGCCCCGCTCACCAAAGACCCCGCGCTGGTCGACTTCGTCCAGGCGGTCTACCCGCCGGAAGCC
The DNA here is from genome assembly GCA_964202365.1 of Myxococcota bacterium. Classification (GTDB taxonomy): domain Bacteria; phylum Myxococcota_A; class UBA796; order UBA796; family SXON01; genus CAJBVW01. The sequence goes on from CAXNIN010000120.1 coordinate 5,065, forward strand.
GAGGCCGCAGGCCTCGAAGGCACGGTGCGCCTCTTGCTCGAGGTCGACGAGACCGGCGCCGTCTCCGCCGTAACGGTGGTCGCCCCGGCGGGGAGCGGCTTCGACGAAGCCGCGGTCGAAGCCGCGAAGCGCTTCCGGTTCACCCCGGCGGAAGACGCGAGCGGTCCCGTCCCGGTGGCGCTCGAGTTCGACTACGGGTTCACCCTCGAGAAGCCCGCGCCGCCGCCCGCGGAGCCGCCGATCACCGTCGAAGGACGGCTCCAGGAGATGGCCACGCGCGTGCCGATCGCCGGCGCGGTCGTCCAGGTGGTGCTCGGGGACGCGATCGTGGCGTCGGGCACCACCGACGCCGACGGCCGCTTCGCGCTCCGCGGCGTGCCGCCCGGCGCCCTGAAGCTCGTGGCGTTCGGGCCCGACCACCAGAAGGACACCGTTGACATCGCGGTTGTCGACGGCGAGGTCACCGCCGTCTCGTTGTGGCTCACCCGGCTCTCGTACCGGGGCGCCGGCGTCGTCGGCATCTACGACCGCGACCGCCCGCCCGAGGTCACCCGCCGCACGCTCTCCATCGAAGAAGTGCGCCGCGTGCCGGGTACGTTCGGGGACCCCGTCCGCGTGATCCAGAGCCTGCCGGGCGCCGCCCGCGCGCCGTTCGGCACCGGCCTGCTCGTGCTCCGGGGCGCCAACCCCCAGGACAGCAACGTCTACGTGGACGGCGTGGAGGTGCCGCTCGTCTACCACCTCGGCGGCTTCCGCTCGATCCTCAACCCCGAGCTCATCGCCTCCGTCGACTACCTCCCGGGCACGTACAGCGCGCGGTACGGGCGCTCCACCGGCGGCGTCATCGACGTCCGCACCCAGGTCGAGTACCCCGACGAGCCGCATTTCACCTGGCGAACCGACGTGCTGGACACCGGCGTGTACGGCGAGGCCAAGGTGGGCGACAAGGTCGGGGTGGCCGCGGGCGTCCGCCGCTCGTACATCGACGCCATCCTCGCCGTCGCCCTCGCCGAGCAGGAGTTCTACGCCGCGCCGCGCTGGTTCGACTACCAACTCAAGGTGGAGGCCCTCGACGCCGGCGACGACGAACTGTCGCTGTTCCTCTTCGGTTTTCAGGACGACCTCGTCGTCCGCACCGACGCCGGCTCGGAAGACCAGCTCGGGGTGCGTTACTCCACGCACCGCTTCGTGTTCCGGTGGGCGCACGCCTTCTCCGACACGCTGAAGCTCGAGGTTCAACCCTCGCTCGGCATCGACGGCACCGAGCTCGGCTTCGGCAGTGACGTGGGGCTCACGCTCTCGGCGTACCGCATCAGCTCGCGCGCCGCGCTCACCTGGACACCGAGCGAAGCCTTCACGGGCCAGGTCGGCCTCGACGCCGAAGCCTCCCGCAACGACTTCGCGCTGTACATCACGGGCGTCCCGGTCGACGGCGACGACCCCTTGTCCGAGGAAGAACCCTTCGAGATCGCCGAGGGCTTCTGGCAGGGCTTCCCCGACCCCTTCGCCGAGGCCACGCTCCGCCCCCTGGACGACCCCGACCGACTCCTCGTCGTCGCCGGAGCGAGGTTGGACGCGGTCATTCGCTCCGAGGAGCCCATCGGCTTCGCGTTCGACCCCCGCCTCGGCCTCCGCGCCGAGATCCTCGAAGGCGGCACGTTGAAGGCCGGTAGCGGGCTCTACCACCAGCCGCCGCCGCTGACAGACCTGCTCGACACCTACTTCGAGCGCGCCTGGGCGAGCGAAATCGGCTGGGAGCAGAAGTTCGGGCCGGCTGTCACCGCGGATCTCACGGGGTTTTACCGGGACATGCAGAACCTCGGGGGAGGGGACTCCCCCGGCGTCGGCCGCGCGTACGGCGGCGAGTTCATGCTCCGCCACGCCCTCGTCAATCGGTTCTTCGGTTGGGTGTCCTACACCCTCTCCAAGTCCGAGCGGAACGACGAACCCGACAACTCCGACGCCTGGTACCCCTTCGACTTCGACCAAACGCACATCCTCACCGCCGTCGCCGGCTACCGCCTTCCGTTGGACTTCGAGGTCTCGGGCCGCGCCCAGTACGTCACCGGCAACCCCTACACCCCCTACGACGGCGGCCTCTACCTGCTCGACGAGGGCGACTACATCGGCTTCCCGAGCGCCGCTACCAACAGCGAACGTCAGGCCCCGTACTACGCGGTCGACGTGCGCCTCTCCAAACTGTTCACCTTCAAACACTGGCAGCTCGAGGTGTTTTCGGACGTGCTCAACCTCGTGCACGGCGAGAACCCCGAGTTCATTCTGTACAACTACGACTACACCGACAGCGCCTACATCAACGGCCTGCCGACGCTCCCGTCTATCGGCTTCCAGGCGGAGGTGAACCTGTGACGCGGCTCGGCTCGTCCTTCTCTTGGGGCGGGGGAGGGCCTCCGCAACGCCTCCCCGTCTTCCTCTGCGCGCTCCTCCTCGGCTGTCAGCAGATCGACCTCGCGGAGGAGTGGGAGCTCGACCGCCTGCGCCTGCTCGCCACCCGCGCGGAGCCCGCCGAGCCGCGCCCGGGCGACCCCGTCACGTTCACGTCGCTCGTGCACGTGCCCGACGCCGCCCCGTACTCCGCCGTCTGGTTCGGCTGCATCCTCGGCGGCGAAGCCGGCTGTTCGTTCGACCCCGCCCTTCTCGATGGCCTCGAGGACCTCGCTTCGCTCACGCCCGAGGAGCAGGCCGAGGTCTTCGCCTCCCTCCAGGAAGCCGGGCTCATCGGGCTGGAGCCCGGTCTCGCGCCAGCGTGGGTGGTGCCCGCCGACGCCCTCGACGGGCTCACCGAGGCCGAAGCGCTCGAAGGGGTGAGCGCCACCCTGCAGATCACGCTCACGACGGAAGCCGACACCGAGCTCGTGATTCGGCGCCTCCCCGTGAGCCGCGCGGCGACGCCCAACTCCAACCCGGACGTCGTCTCGCTCACGATCGACGGCGCCGCGACCGTCTCGGGCGACACCGTCACCGTGGCGGCCGGCGCCACCGTCGACCTCGAAGCCGCGGTCGCCGCGCTCGAGGACTACACGTACGTCACCACCGCGGGCGTCACGGAGACGCGCACCGAGGAGCTCTCGTGGCGCTGGTACGTCACCGGCGGCGAGCTCGGCGGCGACGGCTTCGGCCCGCCGGGCAACGAGGACGAGGGAGCGCTCGCGTCGTCCCAGGGGTGGACAGCCCCCGACGCCGCCGGGAGCCACGTGCTCCACGCCGTGGTCCTGGACGGGCGCGGCGGCATGGGGTGGTGGAGCCTCGCCGTCACCGTGGAGTGAACGCGGGGAACGTGGCCGCGCCGCGCGCCGTCGGGTAACCGGCCGCCATGCGCCTCCCGAACCTCGCCCTCGCCCTCGCCCTCGCGCTCGGCTTCGCCCCCGCCTCGGCGAGCGCGGCGCCCCGCCCGTGGGGCCCGCCGCCGAACAAGGTTTTCATCGCGACGTTCCAGACCTCGCTCGGCGACATGCGCTGCATCCTCCGCCACGAGCAGGCGCCCGAGACCGTCCGCAACTTCGTCGAGCTCGCGCAGGGCAAGCGCGCGTGGATCGACCCCGCCAGCGGCAAGGCCACGCGGCGCCCGCTCTACTCGAAGACGACGTTTCACCGCGTCATCCCGCAGTTCATGATCCAGGGCGGCGACCCGCTCGGCGACGGCACGGGCGGCCCCGGCTACACGTTCGCCGACGAGGGCGGGGAGAAGAACACCTTCGCGCGGAGCGGCGTGCTCGCGATGGCCAACCGCGGCCCGGACACCAACGGCTCGCAGTTCTTCATCACCGACGCGCCGGTGCCGCATCTCGACGGCCGGCACACGGTCTTCGGCGACTGCGGCAACCCCGAGGTGATCGCGCGCATCGCGGAGACCCCGCGGGGCGAGGCCGATCGCCCGCTCACGCCGGTCGTGCTCGAACGCGTCGTCATCTCGGTGCAGTAGGGGCGGGGCAACGGGTTAGGCGCCCCGCGGCATGCCACCCGTCGTCGTCGTCCCGACCTACAACGAGGCCGCGAACATCGGCGCGCTCGTCGCCGGCGTGCGGCGCGCCGTGCCCGATGCCGCGGTGCTCGTCGTGGACGACGCCTCCCCGGACGGCACCGCCGACCTCGCCGAGGCCGCCGGCGCGAACGTGCTCCGGCGCACCGGCCCGCGCGGTTTCGGGCCGTCGTACCGGGACGGCCTCGCGCGGGCGCTCGCGGCCGGCTTCGACCCCATCTGCCAGATGGACGCCGACCTCTCGCACGACCCCGCGGATCTGCCGCGGTTGATCCGCGCCCTCGCGGAAGCCGACCTCGCCCTCGGGTCGCGCTGGGCGCGCGGCGGCGGAACCGTGGCGTGGGGGCTCGGCCGGCGGGCGCTCTCGCGGTTCGGCAGCGCGTACACGCGCGCGTGGCTCGGCCTGCCCGTGCGCGACCTCACCGGCGGCTTCAAGGCGTGGCGCCGGGCCACCCTCGCGGCGGTCAGCCCCGCGACGCTCCGCGCCGACGGGTACGCCTTCCAGGTGGAGGCCACCTGGCGCGCGCACGGCGTCGGCGCGCGGATCGTAGAGGTGCCCATCGTCTTCACCGAGCGCCGCGCCGGGGCCTCGAAGATGAGCGGGCGCATCGCGCTCGAGGCCGCCTGGCGCGTGCCCGGGCTCCGCCTGTGACCGGCGCGCGCGGCCCCCTCGTGCTCCTCGCTATGGTGCTCGTCGCGCGTCTCGTCGTGGCCGCGACCACCGGTATCGTCGAGGACGAAGCCTACTACTGGACCTGGTCCACCCGGCTCGCCGCCGGCTACTACGACCACCCGCCGGGCATCGCGTGGCTCATCGCGCCCTTCGCCGAGCTCTTCGGGCGCACCTCGCTCGGCGTGCGTGCGGGCCCCGTGTTCGCGGGCACGCTCGCCGTCGTCACGCTGCTTCCGTTCGTCCGCGATCGGTGGCTCCTCGTCGCGATCGTCGGCGCCCTGCCGCTCTACACGCTCGGCGGGGTGCTCGCGACGCCCGACGCCCCGATGCTCGCCGCGTGGACGCTCGGGCTCGCCGGGGCGCTGCGCGGCAACTGGCTCGTCGCGGGCCTCGGCGCGGGGCTCGCCGGCCTCTCGAAGTACACGGGGTGGGGGCTCTGGCCGCTCCTGGCGCTCGGCGTGCTCGCGGGCCCCGGCACCGTGCCCGACCGCGTGCGCGCGCTTCGGGCCCTCCTGCCCGGTCTCGTCGTCACCCTGATGGTGCTCGCCCCGAACCTCCTGTGGAACGCCCAGCACGACTGGATCTCGGTGAAGTTCCAGCTCGGCCACGGCCTCGGCGGGGAGGGCGCCACCAGCAAGGCCGCGCCCGGTCTGCTCGGCGCGGCCGAGTTCCTGGGCGCGCAGGTGGGCCTCGTGAGCCCCGTGCTCTTCGCCGCGTTCGTCGCGTTCTGGTGCGTGGGGTGGCGCGGCGACGCCCTCGACCGCCTCGCGTGGTGGACGAGCCTCCCGGTGCTCGTGTTCTTCACGCTCGCGGCCACGCTTGCGCGCGGGGAGCCTAATTGGGCGGCGCCCGCCTGGATCGGTGCGGCGGTCGGCGTCGCGCGCGCCGGTGGCCGCATCCACCGGGCGGGCTGGGTGGGCGTCGGGCTCGCGGCCGCGCTCTCCGCCCTCGTCGTGACGCACCTCTACCGGCCCCTCGTCGCCCTCCCGAACGATCCCACGGCTCGACTCGGCGTGGGGGCCGTCCTCGCCGAGAGCGTGGAAGCCTGGGGCATCGAGCCCGTCTACACGGAGCGGTACCAGGAAGCCTCGTTGATCCGGTACTATGAAGGGCTCGACGCCTACGCGCTCCCCGGCGTTGCGCGCATGGACCAGTTCGACCTCTGGCCCACGCCGTGGGCGGACCGCGCGTTGTTCGTGCGCCGGTGGCGCTCGGGCGACACGATGCCGAGCGACGCCTTCTGCGCCGAGCGGGGCGAGCGCGAAGCCGCCACCGAGCGCGCCGAGGACGGCACGCCCATCGAGCGGTGGCAGGTGGCCGTGGTCACCGGCTGCGGGCCGAAGGGGGGTGCGCCGTGAGCGCCGAGCTTCCTGCTCTTGGGGCAGGGGGGCGGAGCCCCCCCGCAACGCCCCCCCTCGCTGCGGACGGCCCGCCCGCCGCGGCGCACGCCC
>CAXNIN010000121.1:0-11060 GCA_964202365.1 Myxococcota bacterium
ACGCCCCCCCTCCCCTCTCGGCGCTTCCCCGAGGGGCGGACCCGTTCGGCAGGTCGGGGGGGGCGTTGCGGGGGGGGCTCGGCCCCCCCTGCCCCAGGAACATCAGGCCTGAACCACCTTCTCGGGCAGCTCACCGGCGACGATGCCCACCGCGAGACCGGCCACGTCGGCCGGGTAGCTCGCCTCGTCGAAGCGCACGGCGCCGGCGCGGGCGACCGCCTGAATCGACGGGAGCATGGCGTGGACGACACCCTTGAGCTCGTCGGAGGCCGTGCGGAGGTCGAGCACGACGGCTTCGAGGGCGCGCGTCTGGGAGAGGCGCGCCTCCGTGCGAAGCTGGCGTACGGCGCGGAGGATTGCCATCACCACCTGCATCTCGGGGACGTCCGCGGTGCGGGTGGGCTCGTAGGTGGGCCACGCGGTGATGTGCAGCGACGGGGTGCCCTCGACCGGGCGGTAGATGGCCTGGTAGAGGTCTTCGGTGGTGAACGGCACGAACGGCGCGTACAGCCCCAGGATTACGCGGAGGGCCTCCCAGAGCGTGGCGCGCGCGGAGACGCGGGCCTCCTCGGAGTAGAGCTCCGGCTTCCAGAAGCGGTGCTTCACCATCTCGAGGTAGTCGTCGCAGAAGGTGGCCCAGAAGAAGCGCTCGATGGCCTCGCGGGCGACCGCGTAGTTGTACCCCTCGAAGCCCGCTTCCACGCCGGGAAGAATCCTGTTGAGCTCGGTGAGGAGCCAGCGATCCTCGGGCATGCGGTCGGCGAAGGAGGGGCGGGGCGCTTCGGGGTCGAAGCCCTCGATCTGCATGAGCACGAAGCGCGCGGCGTTCCACAACTTCACGGCGAGCTTGCGGCCGTCCTTGACGTCCTTCTCGTTGAACCGCATGTCCTGGCCGAGGTGGCTGCCCGCGGCCCAGAAGCGGAGGGCGTCCGCGCCGAACTTCTTGATGACCCCGAACGGCTCGTAGCGGTTGTAGCCGTCCTTGTCGGTGTACTTCTCGAGGTCGGACTTGCTGATCTTCTTGCCGTGCTCGTTGAGGCCCCAGCCCGAGATCATCACGTCCTTCCAGGGGAGCGTCTCGAGGTGGGCGTCGGACTTGATGAGCGTGTAGAACAGCCAGGTGCGGATGATCTCGAACGCCTGCACGCGCACGGTCATCGGGTGGAGCGACATGTCGCCCTTTCGCCCCGGTGTACCCGCCCAGTTGGCGTTGATGAGCGGCGTGAGGGACGACGTCATCCAGGTGTCCATGACGTCCGGCTCGCCCTTGAGGTCGGTGCCGCCGCACGCGGGGCACGCCGAGAGCCGGCAGGGGTCCTCGAGGGGGTCGACGGGGAGAGAGGCCTCGTCCGCAAGGATGGCCTCGCCGCACGCCTGGCAGTACCAAACGGGGAAAGGCACGCCGTAGAAGCGCTGGCGGCTGATGTTCCAGTCGTACTTGAGGCCCTCGATCCAGTGGTCGAGGCGCACCTTCATCCACTCGGGGTTCCAGCCGAGCTCGGCGCTGCGGGCGAGCATCTGGGGCTTGATGTCGAGCACCCGGATGAACCACTGGGGCGCCATGTTGAACTCGACCGGCACGCCGGAGCGCTCGGCGATGGACACGTTCTGCTCGACGGACACGGACTTGAGGTGATGGCCGGCGCGCGCGAGGGCGCCCACGATGTTGTTGCGGGCGATCTCCGCGGTCTGACCCGCGAATTCGCCGGCGCTCGGGAGCATCTTGCCGTCGGGGCCGATCACGAGGCGGGTGGCGAGCTTGTCGCGCTTCCACTTGCGAACGTCTTCGCCGTCGCCGAAGGTACACACCATCATCAAGCCGGTGCCGAACGCGGGATCGACGGCTTCATCCGTGAGGATCGGCACCTCGTGCTCGAAGAGCGGCACCACCGCGGTGGTGCCCTTGAGGTGGGCGTACCGCTCGTCTTCGGGGTGGTGGTACAGGGCCACGCACGCCGGGATCAGCTCGGGGCGCGTGGTGGAGATCACCAGCGGCGAGCCGTCGGCCTTCGCGGAGAACGCGATGTCGTGCATCTTGCCCTTGCGGGCCATGCTCTCGAGGTCGGCCTGGGCGAGCGCGGTCTCGAAGTGAACGTCCCAGAGGACCGGCTCGTTGGAGCGGTACACGCGGCCCTTACCGTAGAGGTCGAGGAAGGACCGCTGTGCCGTGCGGCGGCAGTGGTCGTCGATGGTGGAGTAGCGGAGGTTCCAGTCCACCGAGAGGCCGAGGGAACGCCAGAGCTCCTCGTACTGGGCTGCGCCCTTCCGCGTCTCTTCGAGGCAGAGGGCGCGGAATTCGGCGCGCGTGGTCTTCTGCTTGTTGATGTTGTAGGTCTTCTCGACGAAGCGCTCGGTGGGGAGGCCGTTGTCGTCAAAACCCATCGGGTAGTAAATCTTCTTGCCCTTCATCCGCTGGTAGCGGATGACGATCTCCGCCTGCGTGTAGGACATCGCGTGGCCCACGTGAAGGTGGGCGGCGCTCACGTACGGCGGCGGCGTGTCGACCGAGAAGACCTCGCCGGGCGCGTTCGGGTCGTACTTGTAGATCCCGGTCTCCTCCCAGAGGGCGCGGCACCGCTCCTCGATCGAGGCGGCATCGTAGTCCTTGGGGATCTCGGGGATGTTCAGGGTCGCCATGTGTCTCCGGGAGCCGCGTGGTCCGACGCCGCGAAGAAGCGGCGCTCCGGGCAAGGCGCGGGGCGGCCGCCTCTATCGACCGGACCGGGGCTTGTAAAGCCGACGCGCCCGGGGCGAGTTTGCCGTCGGAAGCCACTTTCATATGTTGAAACGCTCGGAATCGTCGAAGCCGCCCGTGGGTCCAAGGGGTCCTGAAGGGGGGAACGCGATGCGTACGATGTCGACGAGGTACCAACCGGCCCGGGGCTGGGGGTGGCTGCTGCTGCTGGGGGGGCTGGCCGCCTGCGGGAACGACGTGCCGTGGATGGCCGCCGACGCGGCCGGACCGGAAGGGCGTGGGCTCGGGGAGCCGGGGAGTGGGGACGCCCCCGACCCTGAGCTGCCCGACGCCGAGCTGGCGATGACGGGGGTGTTCGGCGAGCGGTTCGTGGAGGAGGGCTACGGCGCGGCCTGGACGCTCCGCACGGCCGACCTCGACGCCGACGGCACGCGCGAGCTGCTGTACGGCGGGCACGGTGTCGTGGCGATCGGCCAGGACGACACGCCGCGCTGGACCTTCGCCCTGCCCGCGCTCGGCGAGGAGATGAAGGAAAAGAAGATCGGGAAGGAAGCGGACGAGCAGCGCCAGGACGCCCAGCGCCTCGGATTCCTGGGCGTTCATGTACAGGAGATCCGCGTGAGCGGCGAGAACGTGTTCGTGCTCGACAGCGCGAACCGGGTGCACGTGCTCAACGCGAGCGACGGCACGCTGCAGATGACGAAGAACCTCGCGATCGAGGGCAAGGCCTGCGACTTCGCCCTCTTCGACGGCGACGGGGACGATGTCGCCGACTACTTCCCGAGCGGCGGCAAGGTCGCCTACTCGGGCAAGACCGGGGAGGCGCTCTTCGAAGCCGACATCGACTTCGAGCCGGCCCTCGTGCGCACGGGCGAGCTCGGGGGCGACGGCGGGCGCGAGATCGTGCTCGTTCGGGGCTCGGAAGATGCGAGCGACCTGTGTCCGGCCGACGAGAACGTGCTCCTCGCGATGAAGGCGACGAAGGCGCAGATGCACGGGGACGACGCGGCCGAAGAGCCCGAAGGCGTCGAACAGGAGCGCGAGCCGCGCCTCCCGCGCGACGAGAACCGCGACGAGGGCCGCGACGACGATCGTGAGGACGACCGCGAACCGCGCGGCGAAGCCTCGGTGTACGTGCTCGATGCCAAGGGCCAGGCGCTCTACGAGGGTGGCCAGGGCCTCCGCGACCTCCACACCGCACTGATTGTGCCGATGGAAGGCGGCGACGGCATGTTGGTGGTCGCGGACGCGCAGCGCCTGACGGCCATCGGGCCGATGGGCGAACAACTGTGGAACGCAAACCTCGCCAACGTGGAAAAGATCCTGCTCGCCGACCTCAACGGCGACGGAAACCCGGAGCTGCTCGCCCACGCGATCGAGGGCGACACCTCCACGCTGCACGGGCTCGACGCCGCCGGCAAAACCCTTTGGAGCGCGCCGCTCGACGGACGCATCTACGCCCTCGAGGTCATCGACCTCGACGGCGACGACCAGGACGAGCTCCTCACGTCGATGGGCACGATGGCGAACGACTACATGGCGCCGAAGGCGATGCCCGACGTGGAGACGGGGGTCGAGACGGACCCGAAGCCGGCGGCGGGCTTCGCGCGCACCACGGCGTGGCGCGTGGGGGCGCAGGGCCCGGAGGAGATGTGGAGCGCGGACGAGTACATCCCCGCGCGCGGCTTCGCGGCGATCTCGGGGGAGGATGGCAACGCGCTCTACGTGGCGGGTGGTGACGCCACGCTCCACCGCCACGACGCGCTGTCGGGCGAGCAGATGTCCACCTGGAACGCCGGGAGCCTCAACCACGCCGTGGGCGCGGGCGACCTCGACGGCGACGGCGCCGCGGAGGTGATCGCGGGCGACATCTTCGGCAACCTCCGGATCACGAACGGGAAGGGCGGCGTCGCGAAGAACGTGAGGCTCGACTCCGATGGCTTGGCCGTCGTCACGGGCATCGCGGTGGCCGAGGACGACCAGGGGCGGGGCATCCTGCTCGCCACCGGGTACGCCTGGAACAGCCCCGACAAGGGCATTCTCCAGGGCTTCGACGCCGAGGGGAACACCGTGTTCACCCAGACGACGAAGAACGCGCTCGGGGACGTCAAGGTGGCCGACCTCGACGGGAACGGGACGAACGAGGTGGTCGTCGCCCAGTTCCCGCTCGGCATGCGCGATCAGGCGCGGGAGGACGACCGCGTTCAGGGCCGCGATCAGGGCCGCGAGCAGGACCCGGAGCAGCAGCGCGACCCGCAGATGAACGAGCAGGCGTGCGGCGTGGTCGCCTTCGACCTCGCGGGGCAGAACCTCTGGGAGACCGATGTGGCCTCCTGCGCCATCGCCCGCATCGAGGTGGGCGACATCAACGACGACGGCGCGTACGAGGTGGCTTACGGCGACCTCGGGCAGGACGGGCCGTTCCACGTCGCCCTGCTCGACGGCGGCACCGGCGAGGTGCGGTTCGACACGATCTCCGAGGACAACGACGCCGTCTGGCTCGCCGTCGTCGACGGGGGCGTGGCGTACGGCGGGCGGGCCGGGGACAAGGGCCACGTCACGCTCCTCGACGCGCGCGGCGAGGAGGTCTGGAGCGTCGACGCCGGCGGCAAGGCCAACGCCCCGGAGATGGAGGACTCGCCGTTCGGCGCGTTCGCCGGCAGCCTGTTCGGCACCGTCGTCGACGACATCGACGGCGACGGGAAGCGGGACCTCGCGTACAGCACGGTGGACGGCGATCTGTTCGTCGCCTCCAGCGAAACCGGGGAGCCGCTCTTCGAGGCCTCGATCGCGGATGGGATGAAGCGCGGGAACGAGCCCGCGCGCGACGCCCGGGACGACGGATACGCCAGGTCGGCCGAGCTCTTCGGCGGGCCGGTCGTGTACCTCGCGGGCGCCAAGGGTGCGGGCACGCTCGTGGTGTCCGGCTACGACTTCGAGGGGGTCCGCTCCACGATCGTGGCGTTCGACGTGCAGGACGGCAAGGCCATCGGCACGCTCGATCTCCCCGGCTTCGTGGCGGGGATCACCTCCGCGAAGTTCGACGGCGGCGGCAAGGGCATCGCCATCGCCACCACGTACGACACGTACGGGATCGACGTGAAGGCGAAGGGCGGGCGCACGCCGCTCCCCGACATCACGGGTGCTCTCGGTCGCAACCGGGAAGTCGAAGAAGAGTAGCAATCCGGCGCAGGTGCGCGGCCCCGGCACCGGCGGAATCGTCGGAGTCGGGGCCGCCTTGCGCACCCCCGTGGTAGGTGTCCGCCATGCCCGCTCCCCGTTTCCCGTCGGAGACTCCATGACCGCCGCCTCCCTCGCGGCCGCCTGGGCTGCGGTGTCCGGCGCCGTGACCGACCTCGCGCGGTTTCCCCCCAAGGCGCTGGACGCCTCGGTGTTCGAGGAGGCCGCGGCGGGCAAAGTGGCACGCCGCACCCTCGCGGGGGAGCCAGCCACGGTCGTGGGCGTGGGGCTGCTCGACATCTCCCGCGAAGAAGCCTGGCTCTCCCTCACCGACGACCGCCTCTCGGCCGAGATCGAGAGCCTCACCGAGGTGGCCCTGCAAGGCACGTGGGCGTCCCCGAAGCTGCTTTACAGCCGCCTCGATTTGCCGTGGCCGTTCGCGGATCGGCATTGGGTGATCCAGCTCTCCAACAACGCCGCGCTCGCGACACGGTCCGGGGTGTGGGAGCGGGCCTGGAACGTGCGTCCGGACGCGCTCGCCGGCGCCCGCACCCGTACGGACGCCGCCGCGTTCGACGCCGCCGAGGCCGTGGCAATCAACGAGGGGAGCTGGCTGCTCGTGTCGCTCGACGCCACCCACACCTTGGCCGTGTACCAAGCGCGCGCGACGATGGGCGGCGGAATCCCCGACGGCGCGGTGGACACCTACACGCGTTCCTCGTTGACTGGGCTTTATTCCGGAATCGAGCGAAACGCGGAGAACGTTCGCCGTCGCTACGGCCCCGGGTGCACACCCCAACCCGGCGCGGACGGCGCGCCGCTGCCCTGCTTCACCCGCTAAGGGTCCGTCCGGAAACAACGTTCAGCACCGAGGGCGCCCCTGGGCCCCGGCCGCCGTTCAGCCGACGTGAATCCCTCGCGCCCGCATCCGTTTCACGGCCGTGGAAAATGCCGTTCGCGCCTGATGATAACTGCGGCGCTCGCACACGATGGGCTCGGGCACGTCACCGGCGTCCCAATAGTGCGCGGGGTTCGGCGGAGCGGCGGCCCAGCGGGATGAACCGTCACAATACACGTGCACCCAGCCTTCGGGGTGCTGGAGCAACAGCGCGACCGCATGGGCCTCTGCCAACGGGTTCATTCTCTCTCCGCGCCGCCACTTTACACCGCCCTTGCACAACGACAAGCACCCGGCGCGAATTCCGGGCCTGTGGGCCTTTGCGCCTATCCGCGGCGGAGACCGCGCCCTGCCAACCGGAACACGTCCACTTCCACGTCGCGCGGCCCCTTCGTGTTGAGAAAGACGCTCATCCGCGTTCGGGAATGTTCCACCGCGCCACGCGCGGCCAGCGCGAACAGCCGTTGCGCCACCCGCGCCACGGCGCGCCGCGTCTCCACGGGGTCGTCGGCCGGGGTGGCGTCCGGGAACGCGCGTTGCCACACCTGCAACGCGGTGTACCCCCCGCCCAGCCGCACCCGGGCGCGCTCCGCGAGGCCGCGGGGCGCCAGGCCCGCGAGCAGGGCGGCGTCGAGCTCGGGGTCGGTCAGTACCGCGGCACCGTGGGGTCGATGCGGAGGCTCCACTGATCGATCCCCCCGCGCATGCTCATCGCCGTGAAGCCGACCCGCTCCAGGAGCACCGCCCCGTTGATCGACCGCACGCCGGCGTGGCAGTAGACGATCACCGGGCGGCTCGGGTCGAGCTCGGCCGCGCGTTCCTCGAGCTCCCCGAGGGGAATCAGCACGTCCCCCGCGATGTGACAAACGTCGTGCTCCCACGCCTGCCGACAGTCCAGGAGCTGGGGGGCGCCCGGCCCCGCGATCAGGTCACGGGCCTCTTCCACGCTGATCTGGCGCACTACCGGCTCCCCGACACGGTCCAGGACTGGTTCCGGCAGTCGAAACACGACCCGGTGAACTCAGCCGTGAACGTGGCCTCAAAGGTAGTCATCGACGTGAACTCGGCGGAGAACGTATAGAACTCGTTGCACGTGCCGCGCAGCACCTGCTCGGCGCTGAACGCCGTGGCAGAGCTGAACGTGCCGGCCATCTCGCCGGGCTGGATGCCGCTGCCGAGGGCGTCCACCGACACGTCGGGGGAGTCGTCGGTGATGAGCACCCGGTCGAAGTCGATGAGGACGTTGCTCCACGCGCAGTCGTAGGCGATCGTGTCGTCGAGGTCCCAGGTGCCGGTGTAGTCGGAGAGGCAGTTCTCGTCGATGGCACCGTCACAATCGTCGTCCGCGCCGTTGTCGCACGCCTCGGTGGCGCCCGGGTGGGCGATGTCGGAGGTGTCGTCGCAATCGTCGCATTGCGTCCACCCGTCGAGGTCGAGATCGGCGCCGTCGGGCGTGCCCGCGTCGCAGTCGTCGTCGATGCCGTTGCAGGTGATCTCGGCGGCACCGGGGTTCACCACCGCGTCCGCGTCGGCGCAGTCGATGCAGGCCGTGTAGCCGTCGAGGTCGGCGTCGACGCCGTCGATCGTCGCGGCGTCGCAGTCGTCGTCCACCGCGTTGCACGACACCTCGGTCGCGCCCGGATTCACCGTGGCGTCGGCGTCCGCGCAGTCGTCGCACGCGGAGAAGCCGTCGGCGTCGACATCGTCGCCGTCGGGGGTGTCGGCGGTGCAGTCGTCGTCGATGCCGTTGCACCCGACCTCGTCCGCGCCGGGGCGTACGGCGGGGTCGGCGTCGTCGCAGTCCAGCAGCGTGGCCTGGTACGTGGCGGCGCAGCCCGGGTTCGCGCCGTCGAACGCGCCGTCCTGGTCGACGTCGAACGGCCCGTCGGGGGTCTCCTCGCCCGGCTGCAGCACGCCGTCGCACACGGCCTGCTTCGTGATCGCGATGTCGGTGCCGCACCCCGCTACCAGCAAAAGCACTACACTTCCCAACGCCCTTCGCATCCTGACCTCCGCCGCACGACCAGGGACAACGATAGCACGCGCCGGCCCCGAGCCGCCTCCGGACGCTCCCCGGGTTCGCGCCCGAAAGTGGGGCTCCGACGCCCCGGTGGGGCATGCGTGCCCCACCAAAATAGTTAGCCGGCGCCTTGATTTACGAGGCATCGCGCTCTACCTCGTGCTACGATGCGGCCGGCCGCGGCTCCCCCCTGCCGCGCCGCTTCGGAGGTTTGGATGCGTCAGTCGTTCCTTCTTCTCTCGCTCTTCGCGCTCGGCTGCACGCCCGACTACGACCTCGGCAAGGTCACCTCCACGGAAGACGGCGGGCCCCAGATCGAGCTCGATCCGACCTCGCTGTTCTTCGGCACGGCCGCCGAGGGCACCGAGCTCGCGCAGACGTTCAGCATCAACAGCGTCGGCGACACCGTGCTGGCGATCACCGAAATCCGGCTCGACGCGCCCGCGGCCTTCTCGCTCACCTCGTTCGACGCGCTGATCCCCGCGGGCAACTCCCGCGATGTCGTCGTGACCTACATCGCCACGGGCGAAGAGGACATCGGCGAGGCCCTCGTCTTCAGTGACGACCCCGACTCCCCGCACTCGGTCCTGCTCAACGGCGGCGGTCTCGCCCCCGAGCTCACGATCGACCCCGCGAGCCACGACTTCGGCTACGTCGAAGCGGGCGACAGCGACTCCTTCGACTTCACGCTCCGCAACACCGGCGGCGCCACGCTCGAAGTCACCACGGTCGGCACCACGGAAGCCGTGTTCGCCCACGCCCTCGGCGAGTTGCTCCCGATCGCCCTCGAACCCGGCGAAGAGTCCACCGTCACGGTGGTCTACAGCCCCACCGACGGCTCCCGCTGGGAAGGCCTCCTCGAGGTCGGCAGCAACGACCCCGCCGGCCTCCGCACCGCCGACCTCCTCGGGACCGGCGCAGTCGACCAGCCCATCGCCGTCTGCGAGGCCAGCCCCGACGTTGTCGAGGCCATCCACGAGTCCACCACGTGGCGCGGCAACAGCTCGTACGACCCCTCCGGCGCCGCGATCACCGACTACGACTGGACCCTCGTGTCGAAGCCCTCGGGCTCCACGGACACGATGCCCGCCGGCGGCGCGAACCGCAGCGGCTTCACCCCGAACGTCGTCGGCACCTACGAGGCCGAGCTGGTCGTCACCAACGAGTTCGGCGTCCGGTCCGAGCCCTGCACCGCCACCCTCGAGGCCCTCCCCGGCGGCGACCTCTGGATCGAGATGTTCTGGACGCGCAGCGGCGACGACATGGACCTCCACCTCGTCAAGCCGGGCGGCTCCCTGCAGAGCAACGGCGACTGCTACTACGCCAACTGCACCGGCCGTGGCCTCGACTGGGGCACCAGCGGCGACACCAGCGACAACCCCGTGCTCGACCTCGACGACATCCCCGGCGTCGGCCCCGAGAACATCAACGTCGACGACCCCGCGAGCGGCACCTACACCGTTTACGTGCACGACTTCCCGGGCTCGGTCTTCAACGGCCAGAACGACGTGACCATCAACATCTACGTCGGCGGCCTCCTCGAGTGGACGGACACCCGTAACGTCAACTCGGAAGACCTCTACGACCCGTTCGCCGAGATCGACTGGCCGTCGGGCGTCATCACGCCGCTCTAAGCCGGCGTCGCTCCCCCGCGGCCGGCCCTGAGGACATCCTCGGCCGGCCGCGGGCCGTTTTGCCACCGGGGCATGACGTACACCCAACCTTGGGCGGTAGCGGACGTCGCCACCGCACGGCGCGCGGCGCCTGCTCCGACGGACGACGTGCGCGCCGTCACGGACTACCTCAGGAGCATCGCGCCATCGGTGGCCAACGCGCAGATGAGAGGAGACGACGTGCGCCGGTATTCGCGCCTTACGATGCCGTCCCGCGCACCGTGTACGGGTTTCCCGAGTCATCCACGGAACAATGCGTTAAAAGTTCGCTATCCAACCGCAAATGGATGCGCGTAACGATGCGGCCTACCCAGTCGTCGTGATCTGTGTAGGTTCTGCCTTCGGAGTTCACCGTGTCAGAGAAATCCGCGCTCGCGCCCTTCAAGGCAAAACTCGGCAAAATCCCCGACCAGCAGATCGCGGACCTCGCCAACGTCTCCCGCACCCTCGTGGTGAACTACCGGAAGAAGTTGGGGATTCCCCCGTATCAGGGCCACAAGGCCGCGGCGCCGAGCGCGCCCGCCAAGACAACGGACGACCGCCCCTTCCGTGGCCGTCGCTCGGCGCTGGACACGTACATCGACCGCCTCGGCC
>CAXNIN010000122.1:0-11019 GCA_964202365.1 Myxococcota bacterium
CCGAGCCGCATCCGCGAGCAGATCGCCGATCGGTAGGGGTTTGGGCGAGGGGCAGCCGGCCCGCCGGCGGATACCCTCGCCCGATGTCGCCCCGCTCCACGCTCGCCGCCCTCGGGCTCCTCGCCGCGTGCGCCGTGCCCGACGCCGTCGCAACGGCGCCGGCCGCGCCGACCGCGCCGGACGCCGCCGCCGCCACGGCGCCGCCCGCGCCGGAGGTTCCGCCCGTGCCCGCCGCGCCCGCGCCGCCGCTCGTCGAGCGGCCCCTCCCGTGGGATACCGGTCGCGAGGCGCTCACGCTCGCCTACCTTCGCGCGCACCGCACCACGCCGCTCACGGGCGACCCCGCGGTCGACGCGCGCCTCACACCCCGTGTGGTCGTGCTCCACTGGACAGCGGGCCCCACCGCGGACAGCGCGTGGCACACGTTCGCCGCGCCGCGGCTCGCCGGGCGCCCCGATCTGGCCGACGCGGGCGCGCTCAACGTGGGCGCCCACTACCTCGTCGATCGCGACGGAACCATCCTCCGCCTCGCCCCCGAAGAGCGCGTCCTCCGGCACTGCATCGGCCTCAACCACCTCGCCATCGGCATCGAGAACGTGGGCGGCGGCGACAAGTGGCCGCTCACCGACGCTCAGGTGGCCGCGAACGCCGCGCTCGTGCGGTGGATCGCGGGCCGGCAGCCCGTCACGCACCTGATCGGCCACCTCGAGTACCGCGCGCTGGAGGGCCACCCCTACTTCGAGGAGCGCGACCCCACCTACCGCACCACCAAGCCCGATCCGGGCGCGCCGTTCATGGCGGCGGTGCGCGCGCGGGTGGCCGATCTCGGCCTCGCGGGCCCGAAGTAGCGCGCCACGCGCACACGACGCCCCCCGCGGCTCGCGACGCACCCCCGCCAACGAGAGGCCGCCGCCCGCTCCGCCCGAGTTTCCGCGGCCCCCCCCTCTCCGCCGGGCCGCCGCGTGCGTACGTTCTCGAGCTACACCCGCGCCCCCGGAGCACCCGTGCCCAACCGCCTCGCCGCCGAGACGAGCCCCTACCTGCTCCAGCACGCGGAGAACCCGGTGGACTGGTTCCCCTGGGCGCCGGAGGCCCTCGCGCGCGCAAAGGCCGAGGACAAGCCCATTCTTTTGTCCGTCGGCTACTCGGCGTGCCACTGGTGCCACGTGATGGAGCACGAGTCCTTCGAGGACGCCGGCGTGGCCGCCGTGATGAACGAGCGGTTCGTGAACATCAAGGTCGACCGCGAGGAAAGGCCCGATCTCGACGAGCTCTACATGCGCGCGGTGCAGGCCTTCACCGGCGGTCGCGGCGGGTGGCCGATGACCGTGTTCCTCACGCCCGAAGGCAAGCCGTTCTTCGGCGGCACGTACTTCCCGCCCAAGCCGGCGCACGGCATGCCGTCGTTCGGCATGGTGCTCGACCACGTCGAGAACCTCTGGAAGAACGAGCGCTCCCGCGTGGCGGAGGTCACCGGCAAGGTGGGCGAGTACCTCGTCTCCGCCGGGCGCCTGCCGAAGGCGGAAGGTGCGATCACGGACGACTGGCTCGCGCGCCTCTTCGCGGCGCTCGACCAGGAGTTCGACGCCACCAACAAGGGCTTCGGCGCGGCGCCCAAGTTTCCCCCCCACGGCGGCCTCGCGGTGCTCCTCGCCCACCACCGCCGCACCGGCGAACGGCGTGCGCTCACGATGGTCACCGAGACGCTCGAGGCCATGGCGCAAGGCGGAATGTACGACCTCGCGGGCGGCGGATTCGCCCGCTACTCGGTCGATACCGAGTGGCGGATTCCCCACTTCGAGAAGATGCTCTACGACAACGCCCAGCTCGTGCCGCTCTACACGGACGCCTGGGCCATCACGAAGGACCCCCTCCACGCCCGCGTGGTGCGCGAGACGCTCGACTGGGTGCTCCGCGAGATGACCGCGCCGGAAGGCGGCTTTCGCTCGAGCCTCGACGCCGACTCCGAAGGCGAGGAAGGCAAGTTCTACGTGTGGACGCCCGCGGAGGTGCGCGCGGCGGTGGGCGTGCTCGAAGGGATGCGCGTCTCGGCGCTCCTCGGCGTGACGGATGAGGGCAACTTCGAGCATGGAAACAGCGTTCTCCGCATGGAAGTGCCGCGGGAGCGCTTCGGGGAGGCCGAGCGGGAGATGCTCGAACGGGCGCTCCTGGCGCTCCGCGACGCGCGGGAGCGGCGCGTGCGCCCCGGCCGCGACGACAAGATCATCACGGCCTGGAACGCCCTGATGATCTCGGCCTTCGCGAAGGCGGGCGCCACGTTCGACGTGCCCGCGTGGCGAGGCGCCGCGGCCCGATCGGCGCGGTTCCTCCTGGACGCGCTGCGCGTGAACGGCCGGCTCCAGCGCACCTGGAAGGATGGTCGCGCGCACATCCCGGCGTTCGCCGACGACCATGCGTTCCTCGTCAACGCCCTGGTCGATCTGTACGAGGCCACCTTCGACATCGCGTGGCTCGCCGAGGCAAACGCGCTCGCCGACACGACGATCGCGCTGTTCTGGGACGACCGTGAAGGCGGCCTCTTCTACACCGGCACGGACGCCGAGGTGCTCCTCGCGCGGTCCAAGCACCTCCTCGGCGGCGCCGAACCTTCGGCGAACGGCGTCGCGGCCCTCGCGTTCGCGCGCCTCGCCGAGCTCTCCGGCCGCGCGGACCTCGGCGAGCGCGCCGACCACATCCTCCGCGCGTACCAACCCCTCGTCGACCGCGCGCCGCGCGCCCTCGGGGCCGAGGCCATCACCGCCGCCTGGCGCACCGGCGCGGTCCAACAAATCGGGATCGTCGGCGGGCACGCCGAACAGCTGCTCGATGTAGTCCGGCGCGAGCACCTCCCGTTCGCCGTGGTCGCGTGGCTGCCGTCCGACCACACGCCGCCGCTGCTCCCGTGGATGGAGAGCAAGACCGCGATCGGCGGAAAGGCCACCGCCTACCTATGTGAACGCGGCGCGTGCAAGGCGCCCACCACCGACCCCGCGGAGCTGACGAACGAGCTCGCACAGGCGATGCGCCCGCACCGCGAGGCCGCCGCCCCGCGCGCCTCGACGCGCGTGCGCGCGCCCGCGCTCCCGTCGAGCCCGGCGGCGTGGCTCGGGAGCGCCCCGCTCTCGATCGACGCGCTCCGCGGCAACGTCGTCGTGCTCGACTTCTGGACGTACTGCTGCATCAACTGCCTGCACGTGCTCCCCGAGCTCGCGAAGCTCGAAGCGGCGCTCGTCGGCGACCCCGTCGTGGTGATCGGCGTACACGCCGCCAAGTTCGCCACGGAGCGCGAAGCCGATCAGGTCGCGGCGGCCGTGCGCCGCCACCACGTGCACCACCCCGTCGTGCTCGACCCCACGCACACCACGTGGGACCGCTACGCCATCCGGTCCTGGCCTACCGTCGTCATCGTCGACGCCACCGGGCGAATCGCCTGGCAGAAGGCCGGGGAAGTCACACACGAAGAGCTGCTCCCCGTGGTGCGGCGGCTCCTCGACGAAGCGCGCGCGGCGGGCACCCTCGCCGCCAGCCCCGCGTGGCGCCCCGGCCCCGCGGCCACCGTGCCCGCCGGCCTGTCCTTCCCCGGAAAGGTGGCGGTGTGGCCCGATCTCTACGGCCAGGCGCACGGGCGGGACGCCCTCGCCGACGGCCGCCTCTACATCGCCGACACCGGCAACCATCGCATCCTCGAGGCCGCGCTCCATCGCGGCCCCGACGGCTGGCCCGTCGCCAAGCGGCTCCGCACGTTCGGCGGAAATGGCGCCAACCTCGTCGACGGTCCCGGCGAGTTCGCCAGCCTCCACAGCCCCCAGGGCATGGCGCGCGCGGGCGACACCCTCTGGGTGGCCGACACCGGAAACCACGCCGTTCGCAGAATCGATCTCGCCCGCGGCGAGGTCCGCACCATCGCCGGCACCGGGCGACTCGGCCGCGGCCGCGAGGGCGACGGCGTCCCCCGCCGCACCGCGCTCCGCTCGCCGTGGGACATCGCCGTCTCCGCCGACGCCTCCGGCAAACCCGAAGCCGTGTTCATCGCGATGGCCGGCGCGCACCAGCTCTGGGTGTACCTCCCCGAGAACGACCAGATCGGGCCGTTGTGCGGGAGCGGCGCCGAAGATCACCTCGACGGCGCCCCCGCCGAAGCGGCCCTCGCGCAGCCGAGCGGCCTCGCGCTCGCCGGCCGGTACCTCTTCTTCGCGGACAGCGAAGTCTCGAGCATCCGGGTGTTCGACCTCGGGCAGCAACGCGTGGGAACCCTCGTTGGAAAGGGGTTGTTCGACTTCGGCGACACCGACGGCGGCCCGGCCGACGCCCTGCTCCAGCACCCGCTCGGCGTGGCGGCCGGCGAAGGCGAGCTCTTCGTGGCGGACACGTTCAACCACAAGATCAAGGCGATCGACCTTCGAAGCGGGAAGATCGCGACCGTCGCGGGCGGCCCCGACACCCTGCGCGAGCCCGGCGGCGTGGCCCTCGCCGGCGACTTCCTCATCGTCGCGGACACGAACAATCACCGCATCCGCGCTCTGCATCGCGGCACCGGCGAACTCCGCGACCTGCCGATCGAGGGGTAGGCGGGGGCAGCCGCGAAGCGCTGCGGCGGCGGCGCGGGCGCGCGGGGCGGGCGGCGGCTCCGTGCGCCTACGGGGGGAGCTCGACGTAGAAGCGGGCCCCCTTCTCGGGCGCGCCTTCGGCCCAGATGCGCCCGCCGTGGCGGCCCACCGCGCGCGCGGCGATGGCGAGCCCGAGCCCGAGCCCCTCGAACTCGCCGGGGGCGTGGAGCCGCTCGAAGGTGGCGAAGAGCTTGTCGACGAACGCCATATCGAAGCCGACGCCGTCGTCCTGTACGCAGAAGCCGCGCGGCCGCGAGAGCACGGAGATGTGGGCCTCCTCGCGCATCGCGGTGAACTTCCACGCGTTCTCCAGCAGCGCGTCGAGCACCGTGGTGAGGAGGGCGGGGTCGCCGAGCACCTCGATGCCGTCGTCCACGTGCACGTGCACGTGTCGCGCGGGAGCCGCGGCGACGAGGGTGGCGATGCGGCGACGCGCGAGGGCCGAGACGTTCACGGGCGCGACGCGCGGCTCGGTGCGCGCCACGCGCAGGAGCTCGAGCAGGCCGTCGAGCTGCCGCCCCATGCGCTGCGCGTTCGCCCGGATGCGCTCCAGGGCCGGGCGCGCCTCGGGCGCACCTTCCTGGGCGAGGATCGCGGCGTAGCCGTCGATGGCGCGCAGCGGCGTGCGGATCTCGTGCGAGACGGACCAGGAGAGCTCCGCGAGCTCGCGCTGCGCGCGCTCGAGCGCGTCCGCCTTCTCGTGGAGACGGGCAGCGAGCGCGCGGGCCTCGTGCTCGCGCTCCCCGGCGAGCTGGAGCGCGTAGAGGAGGCCGCCGACGAGCCCGGTGAACGCGAGCCCGAGCGCGAGCGCGAGCTCCGGGAAGGGCTCGTGCACGTCGCGCTCGAGCTGGGCGCTGGCGCAGACCTCCGCGCGCCACCCGAGGTCGAACACCCCAACGGCGCGCGCGCTGCACACCCCGTCGGTGGGCTCCAGCGTGTCGTAGATCACGGTTTCGGCGGTGGAGAGCCGGAGGTGGTACGCGTCGAGCGGACGTAGGCTGACACCGAGGAGCTGGCTGACCTCGAAGACGCCCGTGAGCCACCCGTCGAAGCGGCTCTCGATGAAGAGGGGGAGGTACACGAGGACCCCCATCCCGCCGTCCAAGAGCTTCACCGGCGGCGACACGATCGGCCGCAAGGTCCGCCAGGCCTCGTCCATCGCCTCCCGGCGCGCGGGCTCGGTGCCGAGGTCGGCGCCCACCCGCGCGGCGTCGATGTCGGGCACCACCCACTGCACGTGGCCGTCCGCGCTCAGCCGCGCGATGGCGCGGAAGCCGCCGAAGTGCGCGATGTTGTTCGACGCGTCCTGCGTCCACACGGCCTCCGAAGTGCCGGCGGAGAGCCGCCAGCGGTCGGCCATCCGCTCCAGCGCGAAGAGGCGCGTCTGGAACTGCTCGCCGATGCGGGCGACGATGTTGGCGGCCTCGGCGTCCACCGCCCGGTGGAGCGCGGCCTCCTCGGAGCGCTGCACGGCGCGCGCGAGGAGCGCGGACCCCACGGTCCCGAGCGCGAGCGCGAGCAGAACGGGGAGGGTCCGCCGAGGCGCCGCGAAGAAGCTCGGCGGGGGCCGCTCCACGGGTCACCCCACCCCAGCGCGCGCCCGTCCGCTCACGACTCCGACCACCGGGGCGACGCCGAAAACGCGGCGTGGATCAGCCCCACGTGGGAGTACGCCTGCGGGAAGTTGCCCCACATACGTCGTGTCGCAACTTCGTAGTCCTCGGACAGCAGCCCGAGCGGCGAGAACGCGGCGCGGGCGCGATCGAGCACCACGCGGGCCTCCGCGGCGCGCCCGGCCATCGCGAGCGCCTCCACCAGCCAGAACGTGCAGATGATGAAGCCGACGGTCGGGCGCCCGAAGCCGTCGTCGTCGCGGTAGCGGAACATCCATCCGTCGCGCGCGAGCTCGCGGGAGAGCGTGTCGATCGTCGCGTGCAGGCGCGGATCGTCCTCGGGGAGCATGCGGAGGCTCGCCACCTGGAGGAGCGACGCGTCGAGGTCGGTGCCGCCGTAAGTGGCGACGAGGCTGCCCACGTCGGGGTTCCACGCGCGGGCCAGGAGCTCGGCGCGAATGCGCTGCGCCTCCGCCGTGTAGTGGGCCGCCATCCGCGGCAGATGCCGCTGCGCCACCCGCGCCATGCGGTCGGCCGCCGCCCAACACATCAGCGTCGAGAAGGTCTGGGCGCGCGGCGCGGTGCGATGCTCCCAGATGCCCGCATCGGGCGTGCCGGCCACCGCCGCGGCGCGGTCCGTGAGGCGGCGCAGGAGATCGAGCGCTTGCGGCGTCTGTTCCTGCCGAAAGCGGTCGT
Source organism: Myxococcota bacterium (assembly GCA_964202365.1). Classification (GTDB taxonomy): domain Bacteria; phylum Myxococcota_A; class UBA796; order UBA796; family SXON01; genus CAJBVW01. Next base: position 6,917 of record CAXNIN010000122.1, read on the forward strand.
CGAGGAACACGGGCGCGAGCGCGAGCACCATCTCCCCGTAGATGTCGTGCTGCCGTTGCGCCGCCGCCCCGTTTCCGATGCGCACGGGGCCGTGCCCCTCGTAGCCGGGCCAGTCGGTGAGGATGTGCTCGTCGAGGTCGCGCGAGCCGTCCACCCGGTAGAGCGGGGCGAGGTCGAGGTTGGGGGAGCCGCCCGCGAGGTCGAGCAGGTACTCCACGAAGCGCTCGCGCTCCTCGAAGTGGCCGAGGCGCCGGAGCGCCGCGAGCACGTAATAGGCGTCGCGCAGCCAACAGTAGCGGTAGTCCCAGGTTCGGCCGCTGCCCGGCGCCTCGGGGATCGACGTGGTGATCGCGGCGACGATGGCGCCGGTGTCCTCGTAGCAGTGGAGCTTCAACGTCAGCGCCGACCGGATCACCTCCTGCTGGTAGAGCGACGGCATGTTGCAGTGCTTCACCCACTTCTGCCAGTAGCGGACCGTGTCGCCGAGCGATCGCGAGCACATCGACGCGAGCGGGGCCGACACCGGGCGGCCCCACGTCAACACGAGGTGGCGCCGCCCCGTGAGGGAGAAGGCGCGGCCGTCCATGTACGCGAGCGGGATGTCGGTGGTGAGCCGGAGCGGCGCCGCATACCCGAGATACCGAAGGTGGGTGCTGCCCCATCGCACGTTCGGCCGCCGCTTGGACCACCCGAGCACGGGGTTGCACCACGCCCGCACCCGCGGGGTGCCGTCGAGGGGCTCCACGATACGGATGAGCTCCGTCGGGCGATGCGGGCGGTCGTTCCGGATGTGCCGCGGGGCGAAGTCCACCACGCGAAAGCTCCCCTCCGGGGTGGTGAACGTCGTCTCGAGCACGTTCGTGTTCGCGAGGTACGCCTGCGTCCCGAGGCTGCCGTCGGCGGGGGCCACTCCGAAGCTACCGCCGTTCTCCGCGTCGAGGAGCGCGCCGAAGACGGGCTCGGAGTCGAAGCGCGGCAGGCAGCACCACGGGATGGAGCCGTCCCGGGCCACGAGGGCCGCGATCTGGCAATTCCCGATGAGCCCGAGATGCTCGATGGGCAGTCCCGCCATGCGTCCCTCCGACACCACTCCCCATAATCATGGCGTAGAAGGCGGCATACGCGAACACAACGCGCGCACCCCCCATCGTTACGACATGAACGTTCGGATCAGCTCGTACCGGGGGCCGTCGGGCCCGAGGTGGCTCTCGAACAGCCCCACGCGGTCCGGCACGAAGCTGGCGACCTCGCCCACCTCGAGCAGCGCCGCCGCCACCCGGTCGGCGCGGCCGTCGCGCACGCGGCCGACGGTCAGGTGGGGAACGTAGCCGCGCTCCTGGGGTCCGAGCCCGAACGCCCGCACCGCGCCCTCGATGGCGCCCACGAGCGGCTCCAGCGCGCTCTCCACGCCAATCCAGAGAAAGCGGGGGCGGTGCGCGTCCGGGAAGGCACCGCCGCCCACGAGGCGCACCGCGGGCGGCGGGAGGCGGCGCACCCACGGCGCCACGGCGTCGCCCAGGGCCTCCACGCGCGCGGGTTCGACGTCACCGCAAAAACGGAGCGTGAGGTGCAGGTTTCCCCGTCGAGACCAGTCCACGCCCGTCGCGATGCGCCGGAGGGGCCGTACGGCCTCCCCTACGGCGTCCCGCACGGAGTCAGGCAGAGGGATGGCGAAGAACAGGCGCATGGCGGCGGGGAAGGGCCGCCGTGTCACCGGCGGAAAGGGAACGTAACCATCGGGGCCGCCCGGGGCGGCGAGGGCGGGCCGTGGCCACACTTTCCCTTTCCTGGAGGAGCCATGACCACGCGCCGCCCCCCCGACACCGGGTGGTCCACCCGCACCCCGCCGGCCTCGCGGCCCACCGCGGGCGGGGTCGAACAACCGCTCGGCACGGAGCGAACCGACGACGACCCGCCGCCCGTCGCCCGCAAGGACCCCGACGAGCACGAGGTGGGCGACCCCGACCGCGAGGACGATCGCCGGGAAGTGCCGAACGGCGACTTCGACGACCCCTGACGTCGCGGTGACGTCGGCGTGAATAATCGCGGACAGTCCCGGTGGCGGCTTGTGGTCCCGCGCGCGCATCATAGAGGGGCCCCGCCCGGGAGACCCCATGGTGAGCGTCCTGTTGCTGCTCGCGGCCTGCACGGAGTCGACCGTCAAGTCGTCCGATAGGCCGCCCGAAGTCCAGATCATCGGCCCGCTGGACGACGCCACGTTCGATCCCTCCGTGCCCGTCTCGTTGTGCGTCCAGATTGACGACGAGGACTCCCTCGAAGAGCTCTCGATCCTCGTCCAGTCGAGCATCGACGGCACGCTCTGGCAAACGGGCGACAGCGATATCGCCCCTTGCGAAGGTGGGAACTTCGGCCTCACGCTCCCGCTGAGCGGCACCACGCAGACCATCGGGGTGTCCGTCATCGACACCGGCGGCAAGGCCGGCGACGCGCAGGTGCGCATCGTGCCCGCCGTCAACACGATCCCCATCTGCGAGATCGCGAGCCCCGCGGACAATTCCTCGTACGAGGTCGACGACCCCATCCCCTTCTCCGCGAGCGCGTTCGACGGCGAGACCCCCTCCGACGCCCTCACCGCGGTGCTCGCGAGCGATCTCGACGGCGTGCTCTGGGAAGGGAGCCCCGACTCCGGCGGCGACATCGTCACGCCCGACCTCACGCTCACCGGCGGCGCCCACCTCCTCACGCTCACCGTCACCGACGCCCGCGGCGCCATCGACGTGTGCGCCGTGCACGTGGACGTCGAGGGCTGCCTCGATCTGGACGTCGACGGCTTCACCACCTGCGACGGCGACTGCGACGACGCGAACCCCGCGGCGTACCCCGGCGGCTTCGAGGTGGCGGACGGCGCCGACAACGACTGCAACGGCGTCACCGACGACGAGACCGCCCTCACCGACGACGACGGCGACGGCTGGACCGAGCTCGACGGCGACTGCGACGACACCGATCCCGACGTGAACCCCGACGCCCGCGAGCGCTGGTACGACGGTGTCGACGACGACTGCGACGGCCGCGACGACGATCAGGACGACGACGGCTTCCTGCTCGCCGAGGACTGCGACGACTCCGACGCCGCCGTGCATCCCTACCTCGAGGAGATCTGGTACGACGGCGTCGACCAGGACTGCGACGGCAACGACGACGACCAGGACTTCGACGGCTACGCGGTCAGCGCCGACTGCGACGACCTCGACGGCGGCATCAACCCCGGCGAGACCGAGATCTGGTACGACGGCACCGATCAGGACTGCGACGGCGCCGACGACGACCGCGACAGCGACGGCTACGGGCGCGCGTCGGACTGCGACGACGTCGACCCCACCGTGAACCCCGGCGCGCGCGAGGTCTGGTACGACGGCGTCGATCAGGACTGCGACGGCAACGACACCGACCAGGATGTCGACGGCGTCAGCTACGTCGACGACTGCGACGACACCGACGCCGCCGTGAACCCCGGCGAGGCCGAGGTCTGGTACGACGGCGTCGACCAGGACTGCGACGGCAACGACACCGACCAGGACGAAGACGGCTACGCGCTCGCCGACGACTGCGTCGACACCGACGGGAGCATCAACCCCGGTCGCTCCGAGATCTGGTACGACGGCACCGATCAGGACTGCGACGGCGCCGACGACGACCGCGACGGCGACGGCTACCTCCTCGCCGACGACTGCGACGACCTCGACGCCGCCGAGAACCCGGGCGCCGCGGAGGTCTGGTACGACGGCGTCGACCAGGACTGCGACGGCAACGACACCGACCAGGACCAAGACGGCGCTCCCTACGGCGTGGACTGCGACGACACCGACGCTACCGTGAACACCGGCGAGGCCGAGGTCTGGTACGACGGCGTCGATCAGAACTGCGACGGCAACGACGACGATCAGGACACGGACGGCTTCGCCGTCGCGGACGACTGCGACGACACCCGGGCCTCCGTGAACCCCGACGCCGTCGAGACCTGGTACGACGGCGTCGACCAGGACTGCGCCGGCGACGACGACTACGATCGCGACGCCGACGGCTGGCAAAACGACGACGACTGCGACGACCTCGACCCGGACGTGAACCCCGGGGAGACC
>CAXNIN010000123.1:0-10999 GCA_964202365.1 Myxococcota bacterium
ACGCCGGCGCTGCCCAGCTCGTTCTGCCCGGCCCGGCCGGCGGCGTGAGCGCGACCTCCGCGCTCTCCACCGATCTCGAGACCCTGACCAACACCCCGACCGTGCCGCTGGATCCCACGGCGGGGGTGTACACGCTCGCGTTCTCCACCAACGTGCGCGACATCGCCGGAAATCAGCTCGACGGCGCCTGGACGGACACGCCCGCGAGCTTCTCCGGCACGTTCGGCGCGTTGGCCGAGGTGCTCCCCGTCGTGTCGTCCTGCGAGGCCACACCAGAGGCCTTCACGCCCGACGGTGACGACGGCGCCGGGACAGACGCGGACAACGTGGTGGTCACCCCCGCCGCGACCGCGTCTCCGACGTGGTGGTGGCTCCGCGTGTACGACGCGAGTGGCGCGCGGGTGCGCAGCCTTCGGCAACCCGGCGCGGACCTGACGGTGCTCTGGGATGGTCGCGACGACGACGGAAAGGTGGCGCCCGCCGGGACCTACGGTCTCGAGCTGCGCGCTTTGGACACATACGGAAACGTGGGAGGGACGTGCGATGTCACGGTCGAGCTCGAGCAACACGTGGACGTCCCTTGACGATGGGAGCTGCATGAGCGCCGAGCTGCACGGGAAGGAAGCCCTTCGGCTGGCGGAGCTCGGCCTGTTGACGGCGGGGCTCATCCACGAGCTGCGTCAGCCGGTGTTCGCGCTCAAGGCGCTCGCGCAGATCGCCGAGACGCATCCCGCGCGCGCCGCGGAGTACACGGGCCAGGTGCTCGCACAGGTCCGCACCCTCGAGGCCCTCATCGAGGGGTACGCCGACTTCAGCCGACGCCCGGCGGAGACGCGCGAGGTGTTCGAGCTCGCCTCGCCGGTGCGCTCCGCGATGGTGGTGTTGGAGCACAGGGCGGCGGCGGCTCGTGTTCGGATCGACGTAGACCTCGGCCCCGCGGTGGCCGTGCGCGGCTCGATGCTCGCGGTGCAGCAGGCCGTGGTGAACCTTGGCCAGAACGCGATCGACGCGGTCCGCGACCAGGCGGGCGGGTGTCTCCGCATCCTCGCCACGGTCGAAGGCGCCTCGGCGATGCTCCGCGTCGTGGACAACGGGCCCGGACTGCCCGCTTCGATCCTCGCCAACCTGTTCGAGCCGTTCCACACGACCAAGGCGGCCGGGACCGGCCTCGGACTCTCCATCTCCCGCGATCTCCTGGTGAACGCGGGGGGCGAGCTCCGGCTCGCGCGCGCCCCCTCCGGCACGTGTTGGGAGATCGTCCTCCCTCTGGTGTAGCCCCGACCGCCTCCGGCGCGCCCCCGAGTCGGTGAGCGGCCCTGCCATGAGCGACTCCGACAAGATCCCCGCCGAGGCCCACCTCCCCGCCCTCGGCCCGCGCTTTTTCGCGGCGATCGCGCACCGCTCCGCCGGCCGGGTGGACGCCGCCCTCGAGGGCTTCCTCGAGGTGTTGAAGCACGAGCCGCGGCTCGCCGAGCCCCGCATGGAGATCGCCCGCATCTTCCTGGAGATGGGGCGAATCGAGGACGCCGAGGAGGAGGTGCGGGAAGCCATTCGCATCCTCGAGGCGGGCGGGCAGTGGACGGAGGATCTCCCCGAGAACGTGGTGCTCGCGGTGGCGTGGGCGCTCCTCGGCGAGATCATCAAGGAGAAGGCCACCACCGACGAGGTCGTGTTCGGCGACCCCGCGGTGTTCAGCGAACTCCTCGAACAGAGCCGCGCCGCGTTCGCCCGCGCCGCGGAGCTCGACCCCGCGGACGCCGCGAGCAACGTGATCGCGCTGGAGCTGGGCGACGGGCTCACGCCGGCGGACGAGCTCGAGCCGGAGCCCGACAACTAAGTCGCGTCACGCCGGTTCGGACACCCGCGCCGTCGTCACCGCCAGCCGCTCGAGGATGCGCGCGGAGAACGCTTCGAGGTCGCCGGGGTTGCGGGACGTGAGGAGGTTGCCGTCCTCGACCACGGCGGCGTCCTCCCAGTGCGCGCCGGCGTTGACGAGGTCGGCGTGGATGGACGGCCAGGAGGTCACCCGGCGCCCGTCCACGAGGTCGGCCTCGATGAGGAGGCTGGGCCCGTGGCAGAGGGTGGCGATCAGGCGGTCCATCAGCCCGAACTCCCGCACGAACTTCACGACGTGGATGTCCGTGCGCAGGTGGTCCGGCGAGTAGCCGCCGGGGATCACGAGCGCGTCGAAGTCCTCGGGGCGGACGTCCGCGGGGCGCGCGGTGAGACCGACCTTCTCCTGCCGCCGCTTGCCTTCGACGAAGCCGGTGCCCCGCACGCCGAGGATGGAGATCGTGTGTCCGGCCGCCCGCAGACGGTCGTACGGCACGCGGAACTCGCTGTCTTCGAAGTCTTCGCCCAACAGGAACGCGACGTTTGCCATCTCTCCTCCCTCCCGCCAAGGTGCGGGCGGAGCGGGGGGATGGAGGTCACGAATCGTGCGCGGCGCGGGGTGCCGTTTCCCCGCGGCCTGCTCTGCCGCGCGACGCCTACTCCGGACGCGGATGCGTGAACACCTTCTTCTCGGACGCCTGCCGCTGGCGCGCGCGCGGGCCGGGCCCCGCGGTGCCGACCTGCACGCCGCGGCGCGTCGCCCACGCGAGGGCGGCCCGCTTCACCCGGGGTGCCAACCAGCGGCGCAGCGGCGGCACGAACAGGAGGATGCCGGTGAGATCCGTGAGCACGCCCGGGGTGACGAGCAGCACGCTGCCCACGAGCACCAGGGCGCCCTCGACGAGCTTGTCGGCCGGCGCCGCGCCCTCGCGCAGGGCCTCGAAGACTTCTCGGAGCACCGTCACGCCGGCGCGCTTGCCGAGCCACGCCCCAAGCAAGCCGACGCCGACGACGTAGAGCATGGTCTCCAAGCCGCCCACGCGCTGCCCGATCTCGATGAGCGCCCAGAGCTCGAACGCCGGCACCACCGTAAACGCCAAGAACAGAACGAGGAACGTCATCGCTTCGCCTCCTGCCACCAGCCCTCGAGCCTCGCGACGCCCGCGTCTTCGAGGCGTACGCCCGCGGCCGCCGCGGAGGCCTCGACGCTCCGGAACCGACCTTCGAAGCGCGTGTTTGCTTCGCGGAGCGCGTCTTCCCCGCTGATCCCGAGGAAGCGCCCCAGGCTCGCGGTCGCCAGCAGCAGGTCGCCGTATTCGTGCCGGATGGCGGCCGCATCCCCGCTGGCGATCGCCTCGTCGAGCTCCCGCCGCTCCTCGTCTACCTTCGCGAACACCCCGCGGATGTCCGGCCAGTCGAACCCGACGTGCGCGACCTTCTCGCCCACGCGATGCGCCCGGAGCAGGGCCGGGAGCGAGGCCGGCACGCCGTCCACCCGCGATCCCGTGCGCCGCGCCGCCTTCCGCGCCTCCCACGCGCCGACCGAGCCCGCGCCGCCACCGAGGCCCGCGCCGGCGTCCGCGCCACCGTACACGTGCGGGTGGCGCTCGATCATCTTCGCCACGATCGCCTCGGCGGCCGTCTCGAGGTCGAACGCGCCCTGCTCTTCGGCGAGGCGCGCGAGGAAGTAGATCTGGAAGAGCAGATCACCCAGTTCTTCTCGCAGCTTGGATGGATCTTCCTCGAAGTGGTCGAGGGCGTCCAGCACCTCGTGGCACTCTTCGAGGAGGTACGGCCGAATCGTCCGGAGGTCCTGTGCGCGGTCCCACGGGCACTCCGCCCGGAGGCGGGTGACGACGGCGCGCAGCTCGTGCAGAGACGACATGGCCCTCCTCGCGATAGAAACGTCCGGTAACCGGGTCCCGGAGTCCCCTTGACCACGCCGACCACCGCGCCCGAAGTCTTCGGGAACTACCACCTGCTGGAGAAAATCGCGACCGGCGGCATGGCCGAGGTGTACCGGGCGCGCTCCCACGGCGCGATGGGGTTCGAGAAGATCCTGGTCATCAAGCGCATCCTCGACACGCTGGCGAAGGACGACGAGTTCAAGGAGCTGTTCAAGGTCGAGGCGCGCATCGCCGCGCTCCTGTCGCACGTGAACATCGTTCAGGTGTTCGAGCTCGGGCAGGAAGCCGAGAGCCTCTACATCGCCATGGAGTACGTGCACGGCATCGACCTCGCGCGGCTCGTCGCGCGGGCGCGCACCGTCGGCGAGTTTCCTGTGCCGCTCGCGCTCTTCCTCTGCGGAGAGGTGCTCAAAGCACTGCAGTTCGCGCACCACTACTCCGACGCCGAGGGGCGCCCGCTCCACATCGTGCACTGCGACATCTCGCCACAGAACATCCTCGTGAGCTTCTCGGGCGAGGTGAAGATCACCGACTTCGGCATCTCCCGCGCGGCGATCCAGAAGGGCAACCAGGACGTCATCCGGGGCAAGTACGCCTACATGAGCCCCGAACAGGTCGAGGGGAAGCCGCTCGACGGTCGGAGTGACATCTTCTCACTCGGGATTGTCCTGTACGAGCTGCTCACGGGCCGCCGGCTCTTCAAGGCCAAGAGCCGCGACGAGACGCTCGCGCGCGTGCGCCGCGCGGAGGTGCCGAGCCCGCGCGCCTACCGCCCCGAGATCAGCGAGGATCTCGAAGCCTTCCTCCTCCGCACTCTCTCCCGGCACCGCGAGGATCGCTGGGTGGACGCCGCGGAGATGACCGACGCCCTCTCCGCGCTCGTCGTGCGCGAGGGCCACCGCGCCACCAACAACGACCTCTCGACCTACCTCCGCGAGGTGATCGACGCCGCCAACGCCGCCATACCGTCGGAGGCCGCCCCGAAGCTCGGCCGCCCAACGCGCACGGTGCCCCCCACGCCTGTTGTCGTGCTCGCGATGGAGGCCTCGCCGCCGCCGCGCAGCATCGCCACCCCCCGGGCCACGCTCGCGGCGCTCGGGCAAGAGTGGGCCGGCATGGTGGCGGAAGGGGGCGGCGAGGTGTGGGAGCGCGGCGACGGCTCGATGCTCATCTGTTGGACCGTCACGCACGGCTTCCGCGAGACCGTGTCGAAGGCGGTCCGCACGAGCCTCGCGCTGCAGAAGGCCACCATCGGGGCGGGGTACCGGCTGAGTGTGGGCGTCGCGCCCGGCGTTGCCCGCATCGTGCCGGAGACGCGCCGCCCGAGCGAAGGGTGGGAGCTGGCGGGGCCGTTCTACCTCGCCCGGTGGATGATGAACCTCTCCGCGCACCGCGGCCGCGTGTTGCTCACCGAGGTGGGCGCCAAGCAGGTGGAAGAGGGCACCTCCCTCCTCGGGCGCATCCCCATCCAAGGGAACAAGTACATCAACCTCTACGAGGTCGGGTAGCCGTGTCGCTGCCGATCGAGGCCGATCTCGCGCGGGCCGTGGTGCTCTTCCGGGAGTGGCTCACGTTCGCCGGCTCCGAGGACGGCCCGCTCGTCAACGGCGCGCGCGTCACGCTGCACGCCTCCCAGAAAGGCGACGTCTGCTACCCGGACGGCATTCGCACCTGTGTGCACGCCGTCGTGGGCGGGGCGCTCGGGCGCGATCGCGACCACTGGTCGCCGCTGGTGCAGGTGCAGGTGCGCTTCCAACGCTGGGCTTTCCGGCGCGGGTGGATCGTCGAGGAAGGGCTCGCGGACAGGGCCATCGCGTTCACCCAGGCGGTGCCGCCGTGGGACCCGACGGAAGAGGTGTCCGGCTAGTCGGTCAGCTCGCCGCGAGAGCGCTCTCCACCAGCTCGACGCAGAGCCGGTCGATTGCCTCGCGGTCGGGCTCGCGGGGCAGGGGAGACGCTGCGTAGGACGCCTCGAGATGGGCCTCCACGTTGTCCGACCAGGCGATCAGCGCGTCGTACGACCACGCCCCCGCGCGGATCGCGAGGAGCTCGTCGCGGTCGATGTCCCCGCGCCACACGCGCACCTCGCCGGTCGCCAGGATCTCCGTGCCCATGCGCAAGAGGCGCACGAGGTGGGCGCCGTGTTTGGTGTCGTATCCGTAGCGCTCCTCGAGCGCGGCGCGCGCGGGGTTGCGGGATTGTTTCCAGGTTTGGTACTGCTCCCAGTGGGTGCGCGCCGAACGGTAGAACTTCTCCCGTTGAAGCAGCTCCATCGCGCCCACGGAGAGGCCGAGATCCTGCGCTGTAACCCCGCGCTCGAGCAGCGTGTCGATGGCCCCGAGCTGGTCGCGCGGGAGCACTCCTCCGCCTTCGGGCAGTCCGAACTGTACACGGGTCGGCTCGATTTTCGGCGGGTTCAGCAGCCACTCGCGGTGGCTCCGGATGCGCTTGAGTTGGGCGTGCGCGTAGCCGGCGAAGGTGTGTCGGCACTTGCGCGTCACGAACAGGTGGCGATGGGCGCGCAGGCGCTCGCCGAGCGGCGTGGCGAAGCGCACCTCGGCGTCACGACAGAACAGGAGATCCAGGATGTTCGGGTTGGCGTCCGCCGCGAGACCGACGAACTTCCGTAGTTCGAACACCACGCCTTCGAGTTTGGACGCGGCCACGGCGGCGGTCTCCTCGGCCGACAGGAGCGACGCGAACGGCGCGAGGTGCACCGGGGAATCCACCTGCTCGAACTTGCGCAGATAGCCGTGCAGGTAGCGCGCGGGCGGCACCGCGACGCCCTTGATGTCCACGTCGCTCGTGGCGGTGTGGATGCCGTAGGCGCGCGAACCGCCAACGGCCAAGAGCAGGGTGTGGGTGCGGAGATCGAAGTCCATGGCGCGTCCTATCCGGAGCGTGCGTGCCCGCCGATCGCCGGCTAAGGGGACGAGCGGAGGCACTGATGCTCGTTCTTTCGCTCTTCCTGGCCTGTACCGGCACCCCTGACGACACCGCCGTGGCCGAGGCGCCCTCGCTCACGTTCCTGAGCCCGGCCGACGGCGCCACCGTCGGGGTCGGCGAGGTCGCCGTCTCCGTGATCGTCGAGGACTTCGCCCTGGAAGCGCCGGCCGCCAAGCACAACGAAGGCGCCCCCGCGGGCTACCTCTCCGTGTCGGTGGACGGCGCCGAGGTGCTCGTCACCGGCGACACGCAGTTCACCGTGACGCTCGCCGCGGGCGCGCACACCCTCGGCGCGGAGCTCCTCTACACCGACGGCGACGCGCTCGAACCCGCCGTGGCGGCGGAGATCGCGGTCACCGCCGAGTAGAACGGCGCCTGGACGCGAGCAGGGCGACGCCGAAGGGTACGAGTGCCAATGGGGCGGGGGGCGGGCCCCCCGCAACGCCCCCCACCGCCGCGCACGAGCACCTGCCTCCTGCGTCGGCCTCCGGGGCGTCCGGGACGACCTGGGCGTTGTCCGTTCCGTTACAGTCGGCGTCGACGCCGTCGCCCGGGTAGTCGGACGCGTCGGGGTTCACCCAGCGGTCGGTGTCGTCGCAGTCGCGGTTGTTGGCGGCGGTGCCCTCGGGGGCGGAACCGTCCGCGGGCGCGCACGCAACCAGGGCGGCGGCGTCGTCTCCGTAGCCGTCGGCGTCGGCGTCGGCGTACCACGTGTCGCCGTCGACCGGCGCGTCGTCCGCGGCGCCGTCGCAGTCGTCGTCCACGCCGTCGCAGCGTTCGTCGGCGCCGGGGTGGCGGTCCGCCGAGGTGTCGTCGCAGTCTTCGATCGTGTCGGCGCCGTCGCCGTCGCGGTCCTCGACGGGGGCGGCGGGCCCGCCGTACGCGCCCATGTCACTCCGGGAGCCGTCGGGGTCGAGCACGGCGGGGTCGCCGGTGTCCTTGAAGGGGGAGCCCGCGGCGAGCCGAAGGTCGCTCGCGCAGCCAGCGGTGGCGTCGTAGTCCGCGAAGCCGGCGCCGTCGGCGACAACGTTCCCGTCGCGCCCGTCCGACACGTAGAAGTAGCCCGCGCCGTCGGCGACGGCGTTGGCCGCGTAGCCGTCGTACGCGAGCGTGGAACCGCCGAGCGACGCCGACTCCGCGGCGTAGATGCCGGCGCCTTCGCTGTAGGCGACCACGTTGTTGCGCCAGTCGCCGTAGGCCCACGAGGCGTAGTAGGCGCCTCCCCACGCCGTGGCGACGTTCCCGGCGAAGGTGTTCTGGGAGAGCGTGCCGGCGTAGCTCGCGTACCGATGCGCCGCCCCGCCGTACGCCGCGTTGTTGGCGAGGAACACGTTGTTGGACCAGGTGTCGGCGCCCGTCCACTGCACGGACACCGCGCCGCCGCTCACGGCCGTGTTTCCGCAGAATTGGTTGCCGGTGAACGTGCTCGTGCCCGTGACATACGCGAGGACCGCGCCGCCGGTGGCGGACGCCGTGTTCCCCTCGAAGGTGGCGCTCCCGAACGTGGCGGTCTGGGCCCACCCGAGCCAGACGGCGCCGCCGTCGGTGGCGCTGTTGTCTTCAAACGCCGTACCGTTGACGGCGAGCACGCCCGCGTTGCTGTCGACCGGGTAGTAGAACAGCGCCCCGCCGCCCGTGCCGGGCGCGGCGTTGCGTCGGAACGCGCCGCCGTTTGCGGTGAGGTCGGTGTAGTCCCACGTCGCGACGCCGCCGCCGTAGTAGCCGGAGCTGTTGTCCTCGAACGTGGTGTCGTCGAGCACGATTGTATTGTCGTAGTACGCCATCACCGCGCCACCGGACGCCGCCGCCGCGTTTCCGCGGAACGTCGACCCGACGTCTGTCCAGGTGGTGTACGCGTAGAGGTACACGGCGCCGCCTTCGTAGGCGGAGTTGTCGGCGAAGGTGCAGCTCTCCGTGGCGAGCGCGGCGCCGTAGGCCCACACCCCGCCGCCGGACCAGTCGCCGCGCCCCGTGTCGCGAACCGTGACGCCGCGAAGCGTGGCCGTGCTCCACTCCACCACGAGGGCGCGCCCGGACGGGTTGACGATCGTGAGGTCCTCGAAGGTGACGGCCTCGCCCGACCCCACGCGAACGGCGTTGTCGCAGCCCGTGCCGTCGAGCGTGCCGGTGCCGCGCACCGTGAGGGACTTGCCGGCGGTGTCGACGCAGGCGGCCCACGTTCCGTCGGGAATCTCGATGGTGTCGCCGCTCGTCGCGAGCGCGAGGGTGTCCGCGAGCGTGGCGGCGTCGGTTCCGACGACCCAGGTGGCGGCGTTCGCGACGCCGAGGAGCAGGATCATGCGCGCCTCCGAGCCGCGAGGAGACCCGCGGCGGCAACGATGCCCATCCACGCAAGGGGGGCGTTGCGGGGGGCTCGCCCCCCGCCCCATGCACACCCACACCCCCCGGGGTCATCGGGCGCCGCCGCCGCGGGGCAGTCGACGTCCTCGCCGTCGCAGTCCTCGTCGATGCCGTCGCCGCAGAGCTCCTCCGCGCCGGGCGTGCGCACGGGGTCGAGATCGTCGCAGTCCGCGCACGCGGGCGAGCCGTCGGCATCCGCGTCGTATTCGCCGGGCGCGGGGGTGGCGGCGTCGCAGTCGCGGTCGACGCCGTCGCACGCCTCCGCGGCGCCGGGGTACACCGTGGCGTCGGCGTCGTCGCAGTCCGTGTCGCAGGCGACCCCGTCGCCGTCGGCGTCCTGCCCGGCGGGGCAGTCGCTCTCGACCGGCGCGAGGACGTAGTCCCACACTCCGCGGCCATACGTCGCGAACCGGATGGTGTTCGAATCGGGCAGCGCCTCGGCGTCCCAATAGATGGTGACCGGCGCATCGGAGGTGGTGATGTCCACCCAGGCGTCGTCGTCCGGGCCGCGCGTGTAGGCCGCGGTCTCGGTGCCGGCGAAGATGCGCCCGCTGCCGTCGGGCGCCTCTACAAGCGTGTAGACGAGCGTGTCGGGCAGGCCCTCGCTCCAGGGGAAGTAGGTGCGGCCGCCGTCCTCGGAGCGGTACACCGCGGGCACGCCGTAGCCGCTTCCGCCGATGGTGACGAGATCCGGGTTGGTGACAGAATGTGCGATGGCCTGGCCGTACAACCAATTGTCGTCCGCCACCATCGAGGGCGACATCGCCCAGGTGACACCCTTGTCCGACGAGTACCACGCCCGCCCGTAGCTCGTGAGCGCCACGGCGCGGCGAGGGTCGACCGGGGAGAACGCGAGACGGCTCACGTACTCGTCGCCGGCGACGCGGAAGTCCTGCTCGGACCACACCGCGCTGTTCCAGTTGTCGCGGCCGGCCTTGGTGTACTTCCAGATGCGCGTGGCCGGGAAGAAGAAGTCCGCGCGCGCCTCGGGGTCGGCCACAATCGGCGGGAGCCACGGGACGTAGGCCTCTCCGCCCGGAAAGTCGAGGTAGGCGAGGTAGGGATCGTCTTCGCCGATTTGGACGAGGATGAACCCGGGGTACACCGAGAACACGAAGGCGTGGGAGCCGTCGCCCGAGGTGAGGTGCCCGTAGTCGCCCGAGAGCACCTGCTCCACTTCCCAGGCGTCGTCGTCCTGCGCAACCCGATTGGTGAGCTGGTAGCCCTGATCCTGGGAGCCGATCGCCACGTGATCCGGGTTGGCGGTGCTCGTGAGCACGTCGTAGTATTGGCCCACGCGGAGGCCGTAGAGCGAGACGTTGCGCACGGTCGCGAGGCCGTCGAGCGAGCGGTAGGTGCCGCCGTCGGTGTTGATGAACCAGATCTCGCCGCCGGCGCCGTCGGGGATGACGTCGATCCCGGGGATGTCGGCGTGGAGCGTGTCGGCGGGGGAGCCGTAGTAGTCGTACCAGTAGTTCTGGGTGGTGAACGAGGCGCCGCCGTCGAGCGACTTGTGCACCTCCACACCGCCGTACACGAAGAAGTCGGGGTTCACCGCCGAGGCGGTCATCGAGCCGCCCCAGTAGTCCGAGGTGGTGCCCGTGAAGTTCCACGTCGCCGCGGCGTCGTCGCTGCGCCAGAGTTGGCCGCCGTCGCCGATGAGGTACAACGTCGGCGCGCCGGCCTCGGACCCCGCGAGGTCCCACGTGCCGGAGCCGGCCGGGACAGTCCCGGCGTCGGTCCAACTGTCCCCGAGGTCCGTGGACATCCGCACGTGGGTGCCGTCCACCAACCAAATCGTGGCGTCGCCGTCGCGCGGAACGAAGAGATCGCCGTAGGTTCCTGCGTAGTCGGTGATCACGGCCCAGGAGGCGCCGGCGTCGAGGCTGCGCAGAAGGCGCACGCCGTCGTTCCCCGCGGTCACGAGGAACACGGCGTTCGTGCCGTCGGTC
>CAXNIN010000124.1:0-10985 GCA_964202365.1 Myxococcota bacterium
CGGCGGGGCGGAAGGCGGCGACGCCTGCGGCGCCGTGGGGGCCGGAGGCGGCAACGCGGGCGCGACCGCCGGGGCCGCACCGAGCGGAGGCGGCTACGCGGGCGGGGCCACGGCAACCGGGGGTGGCGCCGCCGCCGGGGCCGGAGGCGGCGCGTCTGCCGCGACCGCACGCGGTGACGGGCGAGGCGGCGCCACGGTCGCCGCGGCCGGCGCCCCGCGCGGGGGCGGGACCGCGGGCTTCTCGATCGTCGGCGGGAGCCGCGCGGGCGGCGGCATCGGCAACGCCGCCGAAGACTGGCGGCTCACCGGCGCCACGCCCGGCCCCGGGGCGAGCAGCGCGGCGGCCAGCGCCGCGACGGCTTCGCGCTCCGCACGGCTGCGCGGCGCCTTCACCATCGCGCTCCGTTGGCCGCTCGGGGTGTCCACGCGGAGCCACCACACGCTCGCGCCGACCTCGACCCGGAGCCCGCCCGGTCCCTCCTCCAACCCCACGCGATGGAGCGCCTCCGCCCACTCCGAAGCCACCTCCTGCGCCGGCAATTGCACCCGCGGCGCGCCCGCGAGCGCCAGGTTCCCCGCGAGTGCGAGGGCCAACAACACGCAGCCGCGTACCGCCACCGGCCGTGGACCGCAAGCACGGGACGCGGGCCCGCGTCGACTCCCTCCCTCACGGTCGCTTCCTTTGGGCGCCTCCTGCACGCCGGTCTTCGCCCTTCGGGTCACGTCCCCTCGCGCGAGCCCGCCCCGCGGCGACGGGGTGCGGCTGTGGGTCGCCGACGGCCCCGGGTGGGCGGAGATCGTGCTGCCGCGCGGCGGGCCGAGCGCGCACCTCGCCTTTCACCCCGACGGGCGCCAGGTCGGCGTCGGGCTCTTCACCTCGTCCTGGCGCGTCGCGATCGACACGGGGATGCAGGCGCCGCCGCGGACCTCCATCGGGAGCGCAACCTCGCTCCCATCGACGTCGGCCGTATGCCACTCTGCCTTCATCCCGAGCGGACCGAAGATGGGCGCACGTCCCGTCGAGCTCGTAGGCCGAGATCGGGCTCTCTGCCGCGCGGCGTCGGTCGCACCGCGCCCGGCGCGGGCTGGTGTGACGCTCGAGGTCACGGAGACTTGACCACCCGTGGCTCATGCCAGCAACGCGTTAACGTCAGCGTTTCCGCAAGGAGGGTGGTTCCCCGATGAGCAGCCGCCAGCGTATTCTGCTCTCCGGAGGGACCAGCGGTTTCGGCGCGCTCACGGTGCGCG
The DNA here is from genome assembly GCA_964202365.1 of Myxococcota bacterium. Classification (GTDB taxonomy): domain Bacteria; phylum Myxococcota_A; class UBA796; order UBA796; family SXON01; genus CAJBVW01. The sequence continues at coordinate 1,249 of CAXNIN010000124.1, forward strand.
CGCTCGCGCGCGCCGGGCACGACGTGTATGCCGGCATGCGGGACCCCGCGGGCCAGGGTGCCTCCGCCGCCGCCGAGCTGGCGGCGTGGGCGGACACCGAGGGGCTGGCCGTCACCGTCGTCGCGCTCGACGTGACGGACGACGCCTCGGTGGACGGCGCCGTCTCCGCCGTGCTCGCGCGTGCCGGCGGCATCGACGTGCTGGTGAACAACGCGGGCGTCGCCGCCGCCGGCCTCGTCGAGACCTTCTCCGTCGCCGCCGCGCAGCGCCTCTACGACGTGAACGTGTTCGGCGTCCTTCGGATGCTGCGGGCCGTGCTCCCCGGGATGCGCGCGCGTGGCGCGGGCCTCGTCGTCTACGTGTCGAGCACGGACGGCCGCGAGGTCATGCCCTTCCTCGGACTCTACAACTCGACCAAGTTCGCGCTCGAGGCCCTGGCGGACGCCTACCGTTACGAGACAGCGCCGCTCGGCATCGACAGCGTGGTCGTCCAGCCGGGCACCTTCCCCACGACGCGCATCCTCCACAACCTCGTCCCGGCCGACGATCCTGCGCGCGCCCGGGGCTACGGCCCCGTGGCGGACGGCCCCGCGCAGCTCATGGTCGGCATCGAGGCGATGATCGCCGCCGGCGCCCCCGACCCCCAGCTCGTGGCGGACGCCATCGTCGACATCGTCGCCACACCCGCGCACACGCGGCCCACGCGGGTCGTGGTGGACGCCTCCGGCTTCGACGGGGCCGCGCGCCTCAACGCCCTCTCCGACACTGTCCAGACCGAGCTCCTCGCGCGCGTGGGCCTCTCGTTCCTGGCGGATGCGCCGCCCCAGCGGCGGGTGTAGCCGATGCCCGGCCTCCCGCGCGAGCTCCTCCGCACGGTCATCCAGGAGACCCCCCTGGTGATCTACGCCAAGGACCTGGACCGGCGGTTCGTCCTCTCCAACCGCATGCATGGCCTGCTGGTCGGGCGGCCGGAGGGCGCCGTGCTCGGCCGCACGGACACCGAGCTCTTCGGGGACGCCGCCGCCGAGGTCGAGGCCAACACCGAGCGCGTCCTCGAGCGCCGCGTGGTCATCGCCAGCGAGTACACGCTGCCCGTTGTGGGCGAGCTGCGCACCTACTTGGAGACCATCTTCCCGCTCCACGACGACGCGGGGGAGGTCATCGGCGCCGGCGGCATCGCGACGGACATCACCGCGCGCCGCGCGCTCGAGGTTGCCCTCCAGGAGCGTGCCACCGAGCTCGAGCGCACCCTCGCCGCCCTCCGCGCCGCCCAGTCCGACCTCGTTCGCAGCGAGAAGATGGCGGCGCTCGGCACGCTCGCCGCCACCGTCGCGCATGAGGTCAACACTCCGCTCGGCGTCGGTCTCACGGCCGCCACCGTGCTCCAGGACCTCGTAGACACCCTCTCGGACAGCGTGGACCGCGGCACCGTCACCCGCGACGGCCTGCGCGCCACGCTCGACGACGCCCGCGCCGCCGCGACCCTCGCCGTGCGCAGCCTCCAACGCGCGGGCAAGCTCGTGGCGTCGCTCCAGCAGGTCGCGGTCGACCGCAGCATCCCCGACCTGCGCACCACGCATCTCGCCGCCTGGCTCGGCGAGCTGGAGGAGAGCCTCCGCCCCACCGCGCGGCGTGCCGGCGTCGCGCTCGCCTTCCGGGTCGAAGGTGACCACCCCCTCGTGTTCGCGGCGGGCGAACTCCAGCAGGTCGTCACGAACCTCGTCTTCAACGCGTTGACCCACGCCTTCGAGAGCGCGTCTCAGGACCTCGCGGATCGCCGCGTCGAGGTCCTCGTGGCGCTCACGCCCGCGACGCTCACTCTCGCCGTCCGCGACAACGGGTGCGGGATGACGCCCGAGGTCGCCGCGCGCGCCGTCGAGCCGTTCTTCACCACCCGGCGGGACGTCGGCGGCAGCGGCCTCGGCCTGTACGTCGCCCACTCCATCGCCGTGGAGCGCTTCGGCGGGACCCTCGGCATCGACTCGGCGCCCGGGCGTGGTACCTCGATCCTCCTCGAACTCCCGCTCGGCACCCCCGCTCTCTCCTCCGCGGAGGCCCGATGATGCGCACGGCCGACGACTTCCTGCTCTTCGCCCCGGAAGCGGAGGGCGCTCTCCCCTCGGCCCGCCCGGGCCCTCCCTGGCGCGTCCTTGTCGTGGACGACGACCACGAGATCCACCTCATCACCGCCCTCACCCTGCGCGACGTGCAGGTAGACGGCCGGCCCGTCCAGATCGTCCGCGCCGACTCCGCCGCGGAGGCCCGCGCCGCCTTCGCCCGGGGCCCCACCTTCGCCGTCGCTCTCATCGATGTCGTGATGGAGACCCCCACCGCCGGCCTCGAGCTCGTGCGCTGGGTGCGCGACGAGCACCGCGACACGGCCGTCCGCCTCATGCTCCGCACGGGCGACCCCGGCGGCGTGACCGAGCGGCGGATCTCCCAGGATTATGACCTCCACGACTACCTCGCCAAGGTGGACACCACCGCGCGCGGCCTCATCTCGCGGCTCGTGGGCGCCATCCGCGCGTGGCGGGACATCTCCGCCGCCCGCTCCGAGACCCAAATCGCGCGGGCCCTCCTCCAGGTGCTCGCTGGCGGCAGCCCGGTCCCCGACGAGGCCGTCTACGGCGCCGCCCGCGACCTCCTCGCGCCCCCGCGGGGCCTCATCCGCAGGCACGACCCGTCGGCCCCCGCGCTCCCCCTGGATCGCCGCGCGCCCCTCGGCGGCGGCTGGGAGCTCCTCGCCCCGGAGGGCGCCCCGCTCGACCTCGTTGAGCAGGCCAGCCTCGCCGCGTACGCCTTCGAGCTCACGCTGCTCCAACGCTGAGCAAGCGGTCGTCGAGGAGGCGTCTGGCCTGCTCCTTGGCGCGGTCAAGCACGTTGTGCCTATCGCCGCCGTGGATCATCCCGGCGTACACGTTACCTTGCCCGAGTCAGCTTTACCGGGAAGGCGCACGATGGGTGACAACGACCTTCAATTCGCCCCCGAAGAGGATTCGCAGAGCCCCTTCCCGTCTCCTCTGCCGTGGCGCATCCTGGTCGTGGACGACGAGCCGGATGTTTTACGAGTGACCCGCCTCGCGCTCGAGGGGCTCCAGGTTGACGGGCGCCCGATCGAACTGCACGCCTGCGGCTCGGCGCAGGAGGCCCGGAGGTTGCTCGAGTTGCACCCCGAGACCGCGTTGGTGATCCTGGACGTGGTGATGGAGACGAACGAGGCTGGCCTCGCGCTCGCCCGCTGGATTCGGGCGGAGCTGGACGATGTCTTCGTCCGCATCGTGGTGCGCACGGGCCAGGCCGGACGGGCGCCCGACCTGGAGGTCATCGCCTCCTACGACATTCACGACTATCTCCCGAAGGCGGAGGTGACCCGCACCCGTCTGGTCACGACGACCACCGGGGCCGTGCGCGCCTACCGCGACATGCGGACGATACAAAGCCAGCTCGGGCGCCTGCGCAAGGTGGGGGACGAGAAGGCGGAGGCCGAGGCAGCAAGTGAGGCGAAGAGCAGGTTCTTGGCGAACATGAGCCACGAGATCCGCACCCCCATTCATGCGATCACGGGGATGACCTATCTGCTTTCGCGCACGCCGCTGACGAGCCGCCAAAGGGAGTACCTCGACAAGCTTCGGCGGTCGTCACAGCACCTCCTCGGCCTGGTCGACGACGTGCTCGACTTCTCGAAGATCGAGAGCGGCAAGCTGCAGGTCGATTCCACCTCGTTCTCGCTCTCGAGCGCGATGGAGCGCGCGGTGGGCTTCACGGAGCAGCGCGCGCTGGAGAAGGGGCTGAAGCTTCGGATGCACATCGACGCGGGGGCTCCCTCCCAGCTCGTGGGAGACCCTCTCCGGCTCGTGCAGATCCTCGTCAACTTCCTCGCCAACGCGGTCAAGTTCACGGAGCGAGGTGAGGTCAACCTCCGGGTCGCGCTCGAGGAAGAGACCACGCACGGCGCCCTTCTCTGCTTCAAGGTGAGCGACACCGGCATCGGCATTACCCCGGAGCAGGCCGGGCATCTCTTTCAGAGCTTCCAGCAGGCGGACAGCTCGATCACGCGCCTCTACGGCGGGTCGGGGCTGGGGTTGGCCATCTGCAAGGGGCTGGCGACGCTGATGAACGGCGAAGTGGGATTGGAGAGCGAGCTCGGGGTCGGAAGCACCTTCTGGTTCAGGGCGCGCTTCCCGCTCGGCAGCGCGCCCTCTCCGCTGGCGCCGGAAGGCGTCGTCAGCGACGTGTTGATGGCGGGAATCCGCGGACGACGCATCCTGGTGGTCGATGACAATTCCGTGAACCGGTCGATCATCTCCGAGATCCTCGGGGAGGAGAAGCTTCTGGTACACGTGGCCTCCAACGGGCAGGAGGCCGTCGATCTGGTGGTGCCCGGGGCGTTCGACATGGTGCTCATGGACATGCAGATGCCCGTCTTGGACGGGCTGGCGGCGACGCGGATATTGAGGAGCAGGCCCGGCCTCGAGGCCCTGCCCATCGTGGCGATGACGGCCAACGCGATGCCGGAAGAACGCGAGGCGTGTCTTGCCGCGGGCATGAACGACCATCTGCCCAAGCCCATCGATCCGCGGTCCTTGTTTCAGATCCTGTCGTACTGGATGACATGAGCCCGTCCTGTCGTGCTCACGTCATCGCGCCCCGACCCAGCCGGGGACTGGTCATGCAGTGCGCCGCTCGGGCGCCAGGAGGTGTGGAATGATGGGCATGGTATTCACCGAGTTGATGGAGATGGTCGAGACGAAGTTCTCGTTCGATCTCGCGGACAGGGTCCTGGCGCGCTCGGGCCAAAGTGGGACATGGACCGCGGTCGGCAACTACGACGACGCCGAGCTGGTCGCGATCGTTACCGCGCTGTCGGAGGAGACGAACCTTCCCGTCTCGGACCTCCTCTACGCGTACGGACGGCATCTCCATGGTCGATTCATGGCCATGTACCCAGGTTTTTTTCATGGCCATGCGGACGCGTTCGCGTTCCTCCTCGGGCTCGAGTCCCGCATCCACACCGAGGTACGGAAGCTCTGGCCCGACGCCCGGCCGCCGCTGTTCGAGCCCGTCGTCACCGCGCAGGGCATGGATCTCCGCTACTCGTCGCGCCGAGGCCTCGCGCGGCTGGCCCGCGGGCTCCTCGACGCCTCCTTCGATTTCCACGGCCCGGCGGTCGTCATCGAGGAGATCGATCTGTCCGACGGCGCGGGAACGCAGGTGATGTTTCGCGTACTGCGCGCCGCGTGAACACGACGGACGAAGCTCAGGCCTGGCGGGCGCGCTTCGAACGAGAGCGGCTCGCGCGGAAAGAGGCCGAGCGACTGCTGACGGACAAGTCTACCGAACTGTACGAGATGAACCAGGAGCTGGAGCGTTCGCTCACGACGTTGCGCGCGGCGCAGGCCACGCTCGTCCAGCGTGAGCGCCTCGCGGCCATCGGCGCACTGGTGGCGGGGATCGCGCACGAGATCAACACGCCGCTGGGCATCGCGGTCACGGCGAACAGCGCCGCGGACGAGACGCTCCGCACCCTGGAGCTCGACTTCGCCGCCGGCCGCCTGACGCGCGTCGGCCTCGGGCAGTCCGTTGCCTACGTCCGCGAGGGCGTCGATCTCGCCCTCAAGAACCTGTCGCGCGCGGCGGCGCTCGTTCGCAGCTTCAAGATGGTCTCCGCCGATGAGCAGGTGGAGGGCCCGCGCACGATCGACCTGCCGGCGTTCTTGAGCGACTCGATCACCAGCCTCCAACCCTTCCTCAAGTCGCACGGGGTGACAGCGGCGATCGCGGCGCCGGAGTCGTTGAGTGTGCGCGTCTCCACGGGCCCGCTGGGGCAGGTGCTCGGCAACCTTGTCCAGAACGCCTGCGTACACGGGCTTGCGATGATCCCTCCGCCCCGCGTGCGCACGGTGAGCGTAGTCGCCCGCGCCACGGAGACCCACCTCGAGCTCGAGGTAGGCGACAATGGCGCGGGGATCGAGGAGCACGCGCGGGCGCACGTGCTCGAGGCCTTCTATACGACAAAGCGTGACTCGGGCGGCACGGGCCTCGGCCTCCACATCGTGAACAGCCTCGTGACACAAACGTTTGGCGGCACACTCCGGTTCACGACGGAGACGGGCGTGGGGACGACATGGTTCCTGCAGCTGCCCTGGGGCACCGAGGCGCTCAAGCGCGCACCCGCGCGATTTAATATTGCTACGCCTGCAGACGAGTGACGGCCCTCGAGCTCGCGGTCGCTGTCCACCCGAGATCTCCGGCGCTGGTGAGCGGGTCGAGCCCGGCGCGCGACACCACCCCGTATTCACCCGCTCCGGATGCTCCGGCCGGAGGCGCCGCGCCAGCATACCCCTTCGCTCGGCACGGCTGCGGCGCCGGGGAATGCGTAGAGTCCAGCCAGGGCTTGGTCGTCCTTTGGCCCCCTCTTGCGCGCGGCGCGGGGTGCGTTTCCGTTCGAATCTCCCCCGATCACGCGGCCCAGGAACGCCTTCGCGTGCCCCGGCGTCGGCGGCGGAGCGGTGTGCGCGGCACGGTGCATTCCCTTATTGATTTTTCCCGTCGGCAAACACCAGATACAACGTGGGCACGTGGCCGAGCAATCCTCTCGGTCGCCATGCGGCGGCCTAAGGTAGCGTCTCCGACGCCCGATATCGATCCTGCGGCCCGACGCCGCCCCGCGGGGACCCCGACCCACGCGGGAGAGGACCTTCGACGGGCCACGCGCAGCGAAGGAACGGTCAGAACGGTGAACGCGAGGGAGGACCGATAGCGGTGGCCCAGACAACGACCACGACGGTCACCCGGCGAATCGGCGGGGAGACCATCGTGGTCACGACCATCACGACCACGATCCGCGCGCTCCCCACGACGGGGCACGCCGCGGGAGAGGACCGCGGCGAGCTGGCGAGCTCCGAGGAGGGGTGCTCCATCGAGGATGTTGAGCCCGAGAACTCGCCGACCGCCGCGTCGGATTCGTGGGCGCCGGGCGCCTCCCTCGGATGTGCCGGGCTGGGCGTGTGGACGCACGACGCCGCACACGAGACGGCAACGTGGTCGGAGGAGGTGTACCGGCTCCTCGAACACCCGCCCGCGGCGGGGGACCCGAGCTGGAGCACGATGCTGGCCCGCCTGCACCCGGAAGACGCGGCTCAACTCACGAGCGAGGTTCACGCCACGAACGGCGGAACGGGGTTCGGCTTGGACGTGCGCGTGGCGACACCGCAGCCCGAGGCGCGCTGGGTGTACGTGTTCGTGAGGGTCGACCGTGATCCCAAGGGCCGGCTCACGCGGCTGAGCGGGTTCGTGACCGACGCGAGCGCGCGCAAACGCAGCGAGTCGCAGCTCCGGCGTCTGGCGGAGATCGCCCCGCGCAGCGACAACCTCGTCGTGCTCACCGGCGTCGACGGGCGGATCGAGTGGGTCAACGCGGCGTTCATGCAGCGCACCGAGTACAGCTTCGACGAGGTGGTCGGACGCCGCCCCGCCGAGATCCTGCAGGGTCCGGCCAGCGACGCGACGGTGATCGCGGCGATGTCCGCCGCGCTGCGCGCGCGCACGCCCTTCCGGGGCGAGATCGTCAACTATTCGAAGTCGGGCAAGCAGTACTGGCTGGCGCTCACGATCCAGCCCCTGCTCGGAGAGAAGGGCGAACACACCGGCTTCATGGCGATCCAGACGGACACCACCACGCAGAAGCTGGCGGATCAGGCGCGGGAGCTCGATCGCGAGATCGCGGCTACGCTGCTCCAGGCCACCTCCCTCGACGCGGCCGCACCGCGCCTCCTTCGCAGCATCACCACGCTCCTGCAGGTGGCCTCCGCCCAGCTCTGGCGCGTGGCGCCCGGAGAGGAGTACCTTCTCTACGTCGCGGGGTACGGCGCGGGCGTCCAGGCGACGTCCTTCGTAGAGACGAGCCGGGAGCTGCGCTTCCGGGCTGGGACCGTGTTCGGCGAGGTGGGGGTGGGCGCGCCCGGGCTCGCATGGGGCACGCGACGCCCCCAGGTGGTGCGCGAGTTCTGGGGGACGTCCCGTCGGTCGGCGGCGGCACGGGCGGCGGGGATCGTCACGGTCATCTCCGTCCCGATCCTGGTGCAGGAGGGCGTCCTCGGCGTGCTCGAGCTCGGCGGTGCCGCGCTCTATCCGGGGCACGAAGAGCTCCCCGAGAAGCTCGAGCAGCTCTGTCGGCGGTTCGCGGAGTTCGAGCTCCGGAGCCTCGAGCGCAGGCGTTTCGAGACGATGTTCGAGCGCTCTCCCGACGGCGTGCTCCTCGTCAACCCCGGCGGTACGGTCCTCCAAGCAAACGCGGAGGCGCTCCGGCTCTTCGGGCGCGGCGCGGGGGGCCGGCTCAGCGAGTCGCTGGAGGGTGCGACCGCGATGGTGCAGGAGGTCCTGGACGCGGACACCGCGTCGGGGCACGCCGCTCCGCGCCGAATGCGCGGGGTGCGCGCGGACGGTACGGAGCTTCACCTGGAGGTCGGCCTGGCGCCGATCGGCGCGCTCCCGATGGGCTCGAACGCGCTGCGGCAACAGGAGCAGCAGGTGCTTGTCACCGTGCGCGACGTGACCGAGCAGGTGCAGATCGCGACGGAGCTCGAGCAGGAGCGGGAGACCCGCCGCAACCTGGAGGTTCAGCACCGCACGATCGAGCGCCTCGTGCGCTTTCTGCCGGTACCGCTGCTCCTCGTCTCGAGGGACGGTAGGATAGAGCTCGTGAACACCGCGACGACCGAGCTGCTCGGGCGCCCCGCGGAGACGCTCCTCGGGGCGCCGGTCGCCCTGCTGCTCCCGCGCTGGAACGACCTCGCGACGTCGGACATGACGAACGGGACAAGAGAGGTCATGCTTCTCTCGCCGGAAGGGCACCTGATGCCCGCCGACCTCCGGGCGAGCGGTTTCGACGACGGCGGGTCGCAGCGCGTGTTGCTCGCGCTCATCGATCAGCGGGAGCACAAGCGGATGGAGGGCGCGATCCTCCATGCTCTGGATGCCGCCGAGGCGTCGACGCTTGCCAAGAGCCGCTTCCTGGCGAACATGAGCCACGAGATCCGCACGCCGCTCAACGTGATCCTCGGGTTGAGCCGCATCGCCCTGGAGCGGCCGCCGGGCGAGTCGACGGGTCCCTACTTCGAGAAGGTGAACGCCGAGGCGTCCAACCTGCTGCGCATCGTGTCCGACATCTTCGACCTCTCGAAGGCCGAGGCGGGCGACCTGCAGCTCGAACAGGTGTCGTTTCCGCTGGAGGAGACCGTGGCGGCCGTCATCGAGCGCTTCGGGAACAACGCGCGCGAACGCGGCCTCGCCCTTCTCTTCGAGGAGGACGGCTCGCTCCCGGCGAGGGTGCTCGGCGACCCCCTCCGCTTCGCGCAGATCCTCGACAACGTCGTCGGGAACGCGATCAAGTTCACGGAGAGCGGCGAGGTGCACGTGACCCTGCGCGCGCGGCGCGAGGACGGCGTGGCGCGGGTGCTCTGCGTGGTCCGGGACACGGGCATCGGGATGAGTCCCAGCATGGCGGAGGAGGCTTTCCGTCCGTTTACGCAAGCCGACGTGTCCATGACCCGAAAGTTTAGCGGCACGGGCCTCGGGCTGAAGATCTGCAAGGAGCTGTGTGACCGTATGGGGGGGCGCATCGACGTGGAGAGCGCCCTCGGGCGCGGAACCACGCTGCGCGTCGAGCTGCCCTTCCCGATCGACGCGGAGTGCACGCCGCCGGGGCTCGACGCCCAGCGGGCGGGCCTGCCGGTGCT
>CAXNIN010000125.1:0-10910 GCA_964202365.1 Myxococcota bacterium
GGACTAACCCTTCACGGCCGCGGCCAACGAGAGCCCTCGCTTCGGCGGGGGCTCTCCTCGTTTTGGCCGGGTGTTCATGGGGCGGGGGGTGCCCCCCCCGCAACGCCCCCCCCCGCGGCTTTCGACCGTCCACCCGCCGCCGGGAGGTCCACGCCCGCGTCCCCGTGCTACCCTCGACGGCCTCATGCTGCCGCGTTCGCACCGTCGCCGCTTCGAGCTTCGCGCCCGCCGAGCGTGGGCCGAGGCCGCGTTCTTCGGGCGCGCGCTCCGCGTGCTCGTCCGGCCGCTCCTGGCGTTGACCGCTGCGTTCGTCGTGGGGACAACGGTGGAGCGGTTCTGGGGCGCGCCGGTGGGCGGGGCGCCGCCGCGTTGGGACGAGGCCGCGTTCACCAGCTACACCCTGCTGATGGGCGAGATGGGGGCGCCGCTCCCCGCCGACCCGTGGGCGCAGGCCGTCCTGTACCTCCTGCCGCTCGTCGGCATCGTGTTCGTGGCCGAGGGCGTGATCAAGCTCGGCTTCACCGTGTTCGACAAGCGGGCACACCCCGGGGAGTGGGTACGCATCATGGCGGAGAAGAGTAGGGGACACGTGGTGTTGTGCGGGCTAGGCACGGTCGGGTTCCGCGTGCTCGAAGAGCTCGTGGCCGCCGGCGAGCAGGTCTTCGTGATCGAGCGCGACCCCGCCGGCGAGTTCGTCGCGCGGGCCCGCGAGCTCGGCGCCGAGGTGCTCATCGGCGACGCCCGCACGGAAAACCTGCTCCGATCGCTCAACGTCGCGTCGGCCCGCGCGGTGCTCGTCGTCACCGACGACGACCTCGCCAACCTCGAGATCGCGATGGACGTGCGCGAAATCCGCGCGGACGTGCCCATCATCCTGCGCCTCTTCGACCAGCGCCTCGCGCAGAAGGTGCGGCAAACCATGAACATCCAGGTGAGCCTCTCCACCTCCATGGTGGCGGCGCCGCTGTTCGCCTCGGCCGCGCTCGACACCCACGTGGTCGGCGCGCACCGAGTGGGCGGGCGGCTCCTCCTCGTGGTGGAGCTCGACGTGGGGCCGAAGCTCGCCGGTCGATCCGCGGCGATGCTCCTACGGGATCACGGGCTCACCCTCGTGGCGGTGCGCACCGGCGACACGTGGCGCACCGAGCTCGGCGCGGACGACACCGTGGTGCTCGGCGACCGCGTGCAGGTGATGGTGCCGAGCCACCGCGTCGAGGCCGCCCGCGCACTCGAGGCGTAGAACCTACTGCATCTGCGGCTTCAGCGCTCGGCCTGGAGCACGGCCCGCCTCTCCTGGAGCACGGTCACCACCGGGCTCTCCCACGCGAGGCGCGTCGCGACGGCCACGCCCTGATCGAAGGCGTGGTACGCCTTCGTGCGCACGTTTCCCGCCTTCTTCACGAGCTCGGCCCGGTAGATCTCCTCCTGCGGGTCGGTGAGCCGCTTCGGTGCCGGCGCCTTCGCGAGGGCGTCCGCGAGGCGCACGTAACTGTCGCCGAACGACACGAGGCTCTGCAGCACCCACTCGGGCTCGCGGAGCGCGGCGAGCGCGATGATCTGCTGCTCCGCGGCCTTGATGCGGGTGGCCCGCCCCTCGAGGTTGCGGACGATGCGCTTCTCGTCGCCGGTGAGCGGCAGCGCGTCGGCCTCGTCGAGCAGGGCGCGGGCGAGGTGGAAGCGGGCCTTCGCGCGGAGGTAGCGGTGGGTGTCGCCGCCCTCGGTGAGGTCAAGCGCGGCCTGTATGCGCTTGATGCCGACCCGGCGCTTCCCACTTGCGAGCTCGGTAATCCCGCGTTGGAGCGAGACCGTGATCGCGTCGTCCGCCGAGAGGCCGCGGGCGCGGTCAATCGCGCGCACCTCTTCGAGAGCGGGGGCGTACATCCCCAGCTCTTCGAGCACGAGCACACGGCGGAAGCGCGCGTCGAGGGCGTTCGGCCCGGCGAGCTCGATCGCGCGGTCGTAGAACGCGAGGGCGGATTCGGGGCGATACGCCAGCTCTTCGCAGATTCCGCGCTGGTAGAGGTAGTTGGTGAGCTCGGCGGCGGGCACGAGCGGCTCGAGGGCGACGAGCAGGGCGCGCGCGGCCTCGACGTCGCCTCCGCGGCGCACCGTGATCGCTTCCTCGACGCGCTCCGCGAAGGTGCGCTCGACGGGTGCGGGGGCGGCGTCCGGAGCGGCCACGTCGGAAGCGGAGACGAGCGCGGCGGCGGCCGCGGGCGGCGGGGTTTCTGCGAGGGCGAGCGCGGCGAGCAGGACGAGCATGCGCGTTCAGTATCCGCTCGCGGCGTCCGGTTCCCGGGAAGTCGCGGTGGCGAGCGCGGTGGGCGAGGCCAGGGCGGTGGCGCCGAACAAGGCGCACCACGCCCAGACTGCGCGCGCGACCTCGAGATCGCCAAGGACATCCTGCGTGAGCCCGCCGACGAGCACCCCTGCGAGTCCCGCCGCGGCGCCCACGTGCGCTCGCCCAAGGAGGACCACGCACAGGAGCGCGGTCGCGACGAGCCCCGCCGGACCGAGCACGGCGAGGAGCTGGATCCCGCTGTCGTGCGCGTGGTTCGGAAACCAGAAGCCGTCGACGAGGCGGTCGTAGGCGAGCGCGGAGGCGGCGCGGTAGCCCCCGGGGCCAGTCGCGCCGGCCTCGGCGACCGCGAGCCCGCCTGTCCACAACACGGCGCGCTGCCGGAGCTCCTCGCCGTTCGCCGCCGTCGCGAGGAGCGCGACGGTGAGCGGGAGGCCGACGGCGGCGGCGAGGGACGGGCGCCGCGCCCACGCCCCGATCGCGGTGACCGCGAGCGCGATGAGCGCCCCGGCGCTTCCGGTGGCGAACACCCCCGCGGCCAGGAGCACGGCTATGCCGCGCCTGCGCGTCGCGACCGCGACGCCGAGCGGCGGGAGCAACGCGTAGGCGAGGCTGAGGTGGTGGGAGAGCCCGGCTGTCCCGACGAGCCCGAACGCCCGTTGCCCGACGGCCCACGCCGCGGCGAGGCAGGCGGCGGCGAGGCCGACGGAGGTGACGCGCGCGATGGCTGCGGCGCGGTCCGCTTCGGGGAGGAGCGCGAGGAGGGCCGGCACGGCCAGGAGCGGGGCGAGGAGCCAGGCGTGGCCCAGGCCCTCGCGTACGTCGCCGCTCGCCGGCACGAGGAGCACCCACACCGCGGCGACGGCCAGGACGGCCCGGCCCCACGGCGCGGTGAGCATCCGCCCGCGGTGCGGGGTGACCAGCGCGATCGCGAGGCCGACGCCCATCGTGAGCTCGTGAACGCTCGTAGCGAGCGGAAGCGCGGCGAAGATACCGATGAGCACCCCCTCGGCGAGGCGGGCCGGCCAGGGCGTCGCCGGAGGGGTCACGCCGCGCCGCGCGCGAGCGCCCGTTCGTACACCGCGCGTGTCGCGTTCACGACGGCGTCCCACCCGAACGTGGCTTCCACCCGGGCGCGCGCCGCGGCGCCGATGCGGTCGACGCGGGTTTTGTCGGCGGCCTCCACGTCGTGGAGCGCGCGAGCCCACGCGGCGTCGTCCCCCACGGGGAGCCGCCACGCGTCGATGTCGCCGAGGACCTCGAGGTTGGGCGGGATGTCGCTCGCGAGGATCGGCAGGCCGGCGGCCATCGCCTCCAGGAGCGCGATGGGGAGCCCCTCCACGCGGCTCGGGAACAGGAAGGCGCGCGCGTGCGTGAGGAGCATCGCCTTCTCCACGCCGAAGCGCGGTCCGGTGAAGATCACGCCGGGAGGGGCGTCGCGGTGGAGCCGGGCGACGTACTCGTCGGTGTAGCTGCCGCTCCCGGTGATGACGACGGGGAGCTTCGGCGCCGCGCGCGACACGGCGCGGAGCAGGGTACCGAGCTCCTTCTCGGGCACGAGACGGCCGAGGAAGAGGTGGTAGCCGCCCGGCCGGAGCTCCGGGAACGCCGAGGGCTCCCACGCGACGGCCGTGTGGGGCGCCACCCCGTTGGGGATGTGGGTGACGGGCGCCGGGTAGTGTTCGCGGCACCACTCGGCGAGGCCGCGCGACACGGTGATCACCTCGCTCGCGCGGTGCCCGGCCACCCACGCGCCCGATCGGAGGAGAGCGCGCGCGGCGGCGCCCCACTTCTCGCGCTCCCAGTCCTTCCCGTGCAACGTCACCACCGAGGTGCGCCCCGCGAGCGGCGGGACACTCGAGAACAGCGCGGGGCCGCACGCGTGGAAGTGCACGACGTCGGCACGAAGGGAGGCGCGCGGCGCGGCGAGCGCGGTGTGGACGAAGGCTTCGAGGCTCCGCGAGTACACCGTGGGCGTGTCCACGAGGCGCACGCCGTGGCGTTGCCCGCTCCCGTGCGGGTTGTAGCGGCCGCGGCAGTACACCGTGACGTCCACGCCGGCCGCCGCGAGCCGCGGGGCGAGCTCCCCGACCGCCTGCTCGACCCCCCCTTCTGCGCCCCACGGCGCGCGGAGCCCGAGCATCGCCACCCTCACGGTGATTCCGCCGGGAGGGTAGTCGCGTCCACCCCGGCACCGTCGCAACGCCTTGTGTATTCATCGAGCACGTAGCGCTGGAAGTCGTGGAGGTGGTTCGTCGCGACTTCGGGGCGCCGCTTGAACCGCCGCTGCCGCGTCTCCTCGGGGAGCCAGGCGTATTTCCCGTTCCAGTACCGGTCCCACGCGCGCATCGCGCTCTGCTCGATTCGCGGCGCGAACGGCTCGACCGCGCGCTCGACGAGGCGCGCCGCGGCCGGCCGCGCGTGTGTGGGCGCGTTCGCGGCTCGCGAGAGGCTCCACGCGTAGCCGGGCACCCAGCGCTCGGCCCAGCGGCGGTTGGCGTCGAGGAGCCCGGTGCACACGGCCGCGCCGTGGAGCGGCACGGCGGTCGCGAGCTCCATCGCGGTGAACAGGTTCTGGTCGTCGAGGAGGAGGCGGTCCGTCGCGAGCAGGTAGTTCGTGCAGAACCAGTCGCGCGCTCGCTCGGGAAGCACCCGCCGGATGGCCTGGAGCGCGGACTTCGTGGCCCACACGCTGCCGGGCTCGATGAGGAGCAGGAAGTCCACGTCGCCGTCGGGTTCGGTGCTCTGTTTGGAGAGCCCCCCGGTGACCATCACGCCGCGCACCCACGGGAACCCCGCGAGCAGCCGGGCCGCGTTCCGCGCCACGGGCCACCGGTGCTCGGCGGCGACCGTGCGCGTGATTCGCCGGGCCACGTGCCCGCCCTGGCCCGGGGCGTGGACATGGTGCCCTGTGCGCTCAAGGCGCCCGGAACCCACCAGCACATCGACCACGCTGCCGACGTCGAACCCGCACAGGCGCGTGAGCTCGGGCTCGGTGAGCGGGTGCCGGAAGATGTCGTAGTACCAGACCATCCGCAGAACCACGGTCGCCGAATCGACGGAGGCGTCCGTGCGTGCGCTATGCTCCGACGCGGAGGACGGCATGACGGTTCGGCGCGCGCTCTTGCTGGCAGTGGTCACGGGGCTCTCTATCGGCTGCAACGGCCCCGGTGGGGCCGACAAGGAAGACACGGGCGCCGGCGACGAGGACACCGGCGGAGGCGGTACCGGTGACCTCTGGCGGCCCGCGGGTAGCGGCGTTGCGTATTTCCTGGATGGGACGGTCGACAACTCGCTGTTCCACCTCGAGCTCACGCGGTGCACCGATCCGGCCGAGGGCGAGGCCTATTATGGCTGGGTTTCCAAGTCCGGCGCGGACCCGATCGCGGTCGGTGAGATCACCGTGTCGAACGAGGAGGTCTACTTCGAGTCCGACATCGGCGAGAACGCGCTCCTCGCCGGGTACGACACCTTCGAGGCCTGGGCCACCGACAACGGCGGCACCGCCCCCGAGGGCCGCCAGCTCTGGGTTGGGCAGGTCGACCCCATCGTGTACGACGTGATCCAGAACCTCGTGTTCGCGTCCGCGCTCACGCCCGATGGCCAAGGCTCGCTCCGGTCGCTCGAGACCGCGCTCCAGGAAGTGCGGACCCTCGCCCAGGACACGCTCGACGCCCCGTTCTCCGCGTCGTCGTTCACGGACGCCTCCGAGTCCATCGCGAACTCCCTCGAAGGCGTCGCCGAGGATCGCAACGACGACGGTTCCGCCACCACCATCGAGGGTCAGCTCGGCGTGCTCGGCGACGGCGGCTACGTCGAGCTCATCCTCGCCGACCTCACCGCGGCCACCGGCCAGGTGGAGCCCGGCAACCCCATCAAGGACTACGTCAACTACGCCTACGACTGCACGCAGGAGGTCGAGAGCCACGCGCGCTACGCGGCCATCAACGCCGACGTCGCCAGCGTGTGCCTCGCCGAGGACAGTTGCCGCGGCCGCATGGAAGACGCCGTCACCGAGATCGACTCCGCCCTCAACGGGTTCGACACCAACGAGGACGGCACGATCGACCTGTTGACCGAAGGCACGCTCGAGTGCGCCATCTCCTGGGTGGCCGCGATGGCGCAGATGTCGGTCGCGACGCCGTAGGGGGACGTGGCCGGCCGGCCGGCGCCGTTTGCGCCGACCCGCCCGCCGCGTAAATGGGGGCCCGCCCCCATGTCGGCCTTCCTCCTCGCGCTGTACGTCGTGCTCGTGGCGCTCTGCGCCGTGCACGGCGCGCACCGGTTGGTTCTGCTCGGCGTCTACCTGCGGCAGCGTCGCAACGTCGCGACCGCATCTCCGCTCGCGGGCGAGCTGCCCTTCGTCTCGGTGCAGCTCCCCGTCTACAACGAGCGCGACGTGATCACCCGCCTCGTCGACGCCGTCGCGGCGCTCGACTGGCCGGCCGATCGGCTCGAGATTCAGCTCCTCGACGACTCGACCGACGACACCGCAGCCGTCGCCGCGGCCGCCGTCGCGCGTGCCCGTGCGCGCGGCATCGCGGTCGACGTGGTGCGCCGCACCGACCGTGTCGGCTTCAAGGCGGGCGCCCTCGCGGCCGGGCTAAGCGGCGCCCGCGGGAGCCTGATCGCGGTGTTCGACGCGGACTTCGTGCCTGCGCCCGACTTCCTCCGAACGATGGTGCCGCACTTCGCCGGCGCGTCCGTGGGCATGGTCCAGGCGGCGTGGGGGCACCTCAACGCCGACACGTCCGCGCTCACCCGCGCCCAGGCCGTCCTCCTCGACGGGCACTTCGTCATCGAGCACACCGCGCGCGCCCGGGGCGGTCGCTGGTTCAACTTCAACGGCACCGCGGGGATCTGGCGGCGCGACTGCATCGAGGCCGCCGGCGGGTGGCAGCACGACACCCTCACGGAGGACCTCGACCTCTCCTACCGCGCCCAGCTCGCCGGCTGGCGGTTCGTCTACCTGCTCGAATATGTAGTGCCCGCCGAGCTCCCCGAGTCCCTGGCCGCCTTCCGCAGCCAGCAGCACCGATGGGCCAAGGGCTCCGTGGAAGTGGCTCGCAAGCTGGCGCGCCGCATCCTCGCCGCGCGCGCGCCGCTCGCCACCCGGCTGGAAGCGCTCGCCCACCTCACGGCCAACTTCGCGTGGCTCGCGTCGTTGGCGCTCTCCCTCGTGCTCCCCGCGCTGGTCCTCGCCGGCGGAAAAGGCTCGCACGTTGCCTGGATTTTCGGTCCGGCCTTCGCGTTCTCCACAGGCGTGCACATCCTGTTCTACGCGGTGGCGAGCGGCGGTCGCCCGATCCCCGTACTCCTCGCCACCTTCCTCGGGATCGGCATGACGGTCAACCAGGCGTTCGCCGTGTTCGAGGCGCTCGCCGGCCGGCGGACGGCGTTCGTGCGTACGCCCAAGTCCGGGGGGTCGACCGGCAGTTACCGCGTGGAGTCCCTGGGCCCCGTGCCGTTCGAGCTCGGTCTGGCCGCGCTTCACCTCGGCACCGCCGCGCTGGCCGCAACGGAAGGCGCGTGGGGCGCGGTCCCGTTCCTCCTGCTCTTCGGCGGGGGCTTCGCGTGGACCGGCCTCGGCGGGCTTCGGGAGGCGGCGATCGGGGCGCCGCGGCTCGGCGGCCCGGTCCAGGCGCCGATCGACGCGCCCGTCGCGGGGAAATGATGGACGTTTCGCGTGCCGTATCCGAGGGCATCAAGGTCTGGCTCGCGTGCGGCGGCATCGCCCTGGCGCTCGCGTGGCGGTTCCTCCCGGCGCGGGCGGCGCGGGCGCTCCTCGTAGTCCTCGCGGTGGCGTCGGGGCTCAACTACGCGCGTTGGGGGCCGTCTGTTCCGTTCGAGCGGGTCGACGCCTACGACCTGCTCCACTACTACGTCAACGCGAAGTACTTCGACGAGCTCGGGTACTACGATTTGTACCCGGCGTTGATCCTCGCCGATCACGAAGCGAACGGCCCGTACTACGACGAAGGTCCGAAGTACATGGCCCAGGACGACTCGGGCCACGGCTTCCAGCCGATCGACCACGCGATCGCGCGCGGTCGCGTCGTGAAGGCAGAGAAGTTCACCGAGGCGTCGTGGCAGGCGTTCACGCACGACGCCCTGCACATCCAACGCAAGATGAAGGGCCTCAACGACGCGCTCTGGCGGCAGCTCATCCAGGACCACGGCTTCAACGGCACCACGGTGTGGACCCTCGTCGCGAGGCCAATCGCGCTCGCCGTGCCGGTGGAGGCCATCAAGTGGCTCTGCCACATCGACACGGCGCTGCTGGCCGGCGCGCTCGGCCTCGTCGGGTGGGCGTACGGGGGGCCCGCGGCGCTCTGGGCGGCCGTGTTCCTGTTCCTGTCGTACTCCGGGCGTTGGCCCACGTATTCCTGGGCGTTCCTGCGCTACGACTACCTCGCCGCGCTCCTCGCCGGCATGGCGCTCCTGCGCAAGGGGCGGCCGCTCCTGGCGGGCGTGGTCACCGGATACGCGGCCACGCTCCGGCTCTTTCCGGCGCTCTGGATGTACGGCCCCGGCGCCAAGGGCCTCTTCGGCCTCCTCGAACGAAAGGTGCACAAGCCGCTCCTCGTGCTCCTCGGCGGGTTTCTGCTCGGGGCGGGCGTGTTCCAGGGCCTCGCGGTGGCCGCGTTCGGCACGGAGCCGGTGCGCACGCACATCGCCAACATGGAAGACCACAACAGCGCGGACCAGCTCTCCTCGCGCCGCATCGGGCTCGCGGTCGGCCTCCCGTTCCGCGGCGACCTCCTCCCGAAGAACATCTCGACGGACACGAAGCGCATCATCGACGGCCAGAAGCCCCTCCGGTTCGCGATCGCCGGCGCGATCCTTCTCACGCTCGGCTTCGGACTTCGACGCGCCCGGGACGACGAGGCGTACGCCTTCGGATTCCTCGCGTTCTTCCTGCTCACCACGGCGAGCTACTACTACTACGTCGCGCGCGTCACGCTGGTGGTGCTTCACGCGGCGGAGATTCGCAAGCCCAAACATCTGTTCGGACTGGTGTGGTTGCTCGGTCTCGAACTATTCACGAACTGGGCGGAGACTTCGTACCCTGAGCACCGCGTGTTCCTCGTGGGGTGGCTCGCGTGGGGGCTCGCGTTCTACGCGGTGGTGATGGCGGTGTGGTACGCGTGGGACGGCCGGAGAGCGGCGGTCGAGGCGGGTACCGAGGCGAAGGCGGCGTGAAGAAGGGACGCGCTCTTGGGGCGGGGGGCGGGCCCCCCCCAACGCCCCCCCCGGCCCCGCTCACGGCGGAGGGACGCCTCGCGAGCACGCGCACCCGTGGCGACATCAAGACGCTCGGCGCGGCGCTCGACGGCGACGACGCCCTGCGCGCCACGTTCGTAGCGCTCGCCGAGGCGCGTGGGCTCGCCGTGGACGACACCTCGGGCAAGCGCCTCGTGCGGCTCCTCCTCGACCGCGCGGCCGACGCGCAAGTGCGAACCAACCCCATTCATCGCGATGAATCCTTCATGTGCGCGCACTGCGGGCGCGCGGTGCCGCCGGGCGGCGCGCCGGTGCGCGACCACTGCAACGTGTGCCTCCGCGGGCTCCACGTGGACGTGGTGCCGGGGGATCGTGCCGCGGGGTGCGGAGGCGTGCTCGACCCCGTGGGCTTCGAGCGCCGCCCCGAGATCGTCATCCTCTACCGATGTCGGCGGTGCACCCACCGTTTCACCGTCCGCGCGCACCCGGCGGACCGCGTCCCGCCCTCCCTCGACCCGCGCGACATCGCGGGCTGAACCGGCCGCCGCTCACGGCCGGGCGTAGCGCGGCAGGTTCCCGAAGGGGTCGTCCACCACGAGGGCGTCCGCGGGGGCGAGCGTTTCCGCCGGAGCGGACGTCGCGTCCAGGCCCACGGCGCGGAGCGGCGCGGGGTTCGTCACCCCGCAGACCACGAGGCCGAAGCGGCGGAGTGTGGCCGCGAGCATCACCGCGCGCTGGGTGCCGGCGCCGACGGGCGCTTCCCCCTCGAGCAGGCTCGACCACGGAGGCGCGCCCGCGGCGAGCACCGCGGCGAACGCACGCTCGCCGTCGCCCTCGCCGAGCCCTTCGACGCACGCCGCGTCGAGGTAGAGCGTGGCGCCGGGCACGAGCGGGGGGGCGTCGGAGAGCCCGATGTAGGTGGCGGCGCGGCTGGCCTGGTAGAAGTTCGCGGCCTTCTTGGGCGGTACGCGCAGGATCGCCGCGGTGTGGCGCGTAGGCACGTCGGTCCAGCAGGCGAGGGAGGCCGCGGCGCGGCGAAGCGTGTCGCGCGGCTCGCCGGCGTACCAGCGCTCGCCGGCGCGCAGGAGCGTCCAGGCGCAGCCGGCCGCCTCACCGAGGCCGTCCACCGCGGCGCGGAACGGGTTGCCGTCGAGGCGCCCGAGGAGAACCCCGGGGGCCGTCACGCGGTCGCGGTGGTGGAGCGCGTCGAGGGTGGCCCGGGCGCCGAGCCCCACGGACACGGCCTTGTGGCCGCCCGAGAAGCCGGCGTACTGGTGCAGCTCCACGATGCCGACCCCGAGGATGACGTCGGCGCCGGCGAGGTGCCGCGAGACACCGCCCGGGATGCCGTCGATCGGGCCGGTGGGGAAGGTGTCGTCGGGGTCGT
>CAXNIN010000126.1:0-10860 GCA_964202365.1 Myxococcota bacterium
GGTTGTGGGGATCCATGTAGCGGAGCCAGTACCAGCACGAGCCGGCCCACTGCGGCATCGTGTTGAGCTCGCGGCGGGCGGGCTGGCCTTTCCAGGTGGTGTTCACCCACTCGGTCGCGCGGCCGAGCGGGGGGTCGCCGCTTGGGGTGGGGCGGAAGTCCTCCAGGGGCGGGAGGAGCACGGGGAGGTCTTCCACGGGCACCACGGTGCCGTCCGCGAGGTGCACGATGGGGAACGGCTCGCCCCAGTAGCGCTGGCGGGAGAACAGCCAGTCGCGCAGGCTGAACCGCACCTTCTTCGTACCGAGCCCCCGCTCTTCCAGCCACGCCGCCATGGCGGACTTCGCCTCGGTGGTCGGCATGCCGTCGAGCAGGCCCGAATTCACCGCCACGCCCTCGCCGGCGAAGGGGAGCTCTCCGCCGTCCACCACACGAACGATGGGCAGATCGAACTTCTTGGCGAAGGCGAAGTCGCGTTCGTCGTGCCCGGGCACCGCCATGATGGCGCCGGTGCCGTACGTGGCGAGCACGTAGTCCGCCACCCAGATGGGCACGCGCTGGCCGTTCGCGGGGTTGGTCGCGTAGGAGCCGGTGAAGACGCCGGTCTTTTCCTTGTCGGCGGCGAGCGTGCGGTCCATGTCGGAGCGGTTCTTCGCGGCCGTCACGTACGCGGCCACCGCCGGGTTCGTCGCGAGGCGCTCCACGTACGGGTGCTCGGGGGCGATCACGCAGAAGGTGGCGCCGAACAGGGTGTCCGGGCGGGTGGTGTACACGACGAGATCGCCGGCGTCGGAGCCGAAGCGCACCTCGGCGCCCTCGGAGCGGCCGATCCAGTTGCGCTGCATCTCCAGGATGCCGGCGGGCCAGTCCAGTCCGTCGAGGTCCTCGAGGAGACGCTCGGCGTACACCGTGATCTTCAACATCCACTGCTTCATCATCCGGCGTTCGACCGGATCCCCCGTCTCGACGTACTTGCCGTCCTTCACCTCTTCGTTGGCGAGCACGGTGCCCTGGGCCGGGCACCAGTTCACCGGCACTTCCGCGAGGTAGGCGAGGCCCTTCTCGTGGAGCTTCAGGAAGATGGCCTGGGTGTGCGTGTAGTAGTCGGGCTTCGAGGTGTTCACCTCGCGGTCCCAATCGTACGAGAAGCCCAGCCGCTCGAGCTGCGAGCGGAAGTTGGCGATGTTCTTCTCGGTGATCTCCGCCGGGTGGCGGCCCGTGCGCAGCGCGTGGCGTTCGGCGGGCAGCCCGAAGGCGTCCCAGCCCATCGGGTGGAGCACGCGGTAGCCGTTGGCGCGCTTGTAGCGCACCACGGCATCCACCGCGGTGTAGCTCTCGGGGTGGCCCACGTGCAGGCCGTCGCCCGAGGGGTAGGGGAACATCACGAGCCCGTAGAACTTGGGCTTCGCGGGATCTTCGTCCGTGCGGAAGGTGTCTTCGGTGCGCCAGTGGTCCTGCCAGCGGGGCTCGATGACGTGGGGTTCGTAACGACTCATGGCGCGATCCTCGGGACGCGGCGCCTAACCCGGCGGCAGAGGCGGGGGAGTCGCCCGGGGAGCGCCCGCGCGCGATGGGGCGTCGTCCCGCGCGCGCGACCAGGCGGCTGCCCCACGGCCGTTCGCGGCGATACAGGGGTCTCGTCCAGGGAGCCCGCATGTTTCTCTTCGCCGTCACGTTCGCCCACGCGGGCCTGCGGGCCGATCTCGACCGCGAGGCGCGGGACGCCCCGGAGATCGCGATCGCGTGCACGTCCGCCAAGGAGACCCTCGCCCGCGTGCGCGACGGCGCCGCGCTCGTTCGCGACGACGACGTGCCCGACGCCACCCCGGTGCCCCCCGAGCTCGCGGGTTTCCTCGACGGGCTCGGCGGCGTGCTGGCGGACGACGCGCGCGTGAGCGTCGGATGGTGGGAGTCGCCCTCGGTGATGCGCATCGGCTTCGACACGTCGCTCGACGCCGGCGCGCTCGCGACGGCCCTCGCCGCCATCGACGCCGGCGCCCCGGCCACGGCCGTGCAGGGCCCGGAAGGCTGGCGCCTCCGCGACCCCGACGGCAGCGAGATGTCCGTCACGGTCACCGCGGGGTGGGCGCAGATCGCCCGCGGCGCGCCGCCCTCCGCTCCGCCGCGCATCCTGCCCGCGCCGCTCCTCGCGGCGCTCCCCGAAGAGCCCGGGTGCGCCGTGGCCGCGCACGTGACCGACAAGGAGATGGGCGAGGTAGACATGGTGTTCCACCTCCCGTTCACAGCCGGCCGCCCCGGCTCCTTCGCGTTCGCGCTCCCCCAGCTTGCGGACTCCTCCGCCGTGCTCTTGAGCGGCGCGGTGCCCCCCGAGGTTCGCACGCCCGCCGCCCCCGTGGCGCTGGTCGCGCTTGGAATCGGGCTCGACAGCATCGACTTCTCCGCCTTCCTCAAAGGCAAGGAGCTCGCCGAGGCGCGCAGGCTCCAGGGCTTCTTCCCCATCACGGGCGGCACGGTTGTCGCCGTGCTCCAGGGGAACGGCGGCGCACCGGGCGGCCCGCCGCCGGTCGCGGCGGTCATCCCCTTCGCGGGGAAGGTGCCCGCGCGCGTCCTCACGCGGCGGCTGCTCAAGATCAGCAAGGAGCTCGAACTCTCCGCCACGAAGGTCGACGCCACGCACGTGTCCATGCGCGTCCAGGACGTCGACATCCTGTTCGCGGCCGCGCAGAGCCGCCTCTACGTGGCCAGCGACGCGGGCGTGCTCGCCGCGCTCGAAGGGGGTGTGGGCACGCCGTGGATCAACCCGAAGCTCGCCGCCGTCACGTCCGAGTGGCCGCTCGTCGTCACCACGAACGAATTCCCCGCCGCGTTGGGCGGCCCCGAAGATGGGGTTCTCCCTCGGCCTTTCCTCCTCACCCTCGACGTCGAGGGCGGGGTGATCAAGGGGCTCGTCGACGTGCCCCTCACCCTCCCGCAGCTCGCGAAGATCGGCGAGACGTTCCAGGCCGCGCGCGCCGCCCGCAAGATGCGCGACGCCCGCAACGCGGCCTCCGCTCCCGGCACCGAGCTCTGAAGCGCCCGCGGGCGGGTCAGCGGGCGGGGAGGGCGCGAAAGGGCGCCCGCGGCCGGACGACCTCCCCCGCGCGGCGCGCGGTGGAGGCGATGGCGCGCACCGTGCCGTCGCGATCGGCGTCGGTCCACGGGAGAAGCCAGAGGGCGACGGCCCCACCGGCGAGGAGCCCCGCGCAAAGCAGGAAGGTGAGCATCGAATCGACGAGCAGGGTGGGGTTCATCGTGGACTCCTGTACCGAGAAGAGGTTGCGACCTGAACAAGAGGTTAGCTGAACACCTGTCCGGTGACAACCGGTCACCCACATTCTGAACCCCAGGTGTGCCAGAATTTGTCCGCCCCCCCTCCGAAAGGGGCGCACCCTCACCGCGAGCCCCCGCCGATGCCCGACGACAGCCACAACAAATCCCAGAAGTTCGTGCGCATCTACGAAATCGTGCAGCGCCGCGGCGGCGTCAGCGCGCAAGACCTGATGGACCGCTTCGATCTCGACGCGCGCACGCTCCGCCGCTACCTCGCCGACCTCCGCGATCTCGGCCTCCCCCTTCGCGACGAAGGCGCGGGGATGGACCGCATCATCTCGCTCGACCCCGCGTACGCGCGCTCCGGCGTGCAGCTCACCCTCGCCGAAGTCCTCTCCCTCCACTTCGGCCGCACGCTGTTCACCTTCCTGGACGGCACATCCTTCGCCGCGGATCTCGAAGGCGCCATCGAGCGCCTCCAGCCCGCCATCGCGCGCTCCACCGCCGATCTCACCAAGGATCTCGACCGGAAGTTCATGGCCGTGGCCGAACACGCCAAGGACTACCGCGCCGATCCCGACCTCCTCGACGAGGTGGTCAGCGCGCTCCTCTACTCGAACCCGGCGGATGCCGAGTACCGCCCCGCTCGCGGCGGCTTCGGCAAAATCTACCGCATCGAACCCTACACCTTGGCCACCTACCGCCAGGGGCTCTACCTCTTCGCGCGCGATGTCGCCGAGGACAAGGTGAAGAGCTTCGCCGTCGAGCGGTTCGAGCGGTTCGCGCGCCTCCGTCGCGAGCGCTTCGACTACCCGCCCGGGTACGATCCGAAGGCCATCGTCGCCGACAGCTTCGGCATCACGAGCGGCCCCGCCGAGGAGATCGTGGCCCGATTCGCCCCGGAGATCGCGCTCTTCATCCGCGAGCGCCAGTGGCACCCGTCCCAGCGCATCGAGCCCCTCGCCGACGGCGGGGTGCGGCTCCGCGTGCGCGTCAACGTGGGTCCGGAGCTCGTGGAATGGCTCCTCGGCTTCGGCGCCCAGGTGCGAGTGGAGGGCCCGCCCGCCCTCGTGAACCGCGTCCGCGACGCCCACCTCGCCGCTGTCGCCCTGTACGGAGCCCCCGCGTGAAGCGCCCCCCCGAACGCGAAGTGATCCCGGAGATCCTCGCTCCCGGCGATCCCACCTCCGGCGACGAGGCGCTCTTCGAGCCGGGCTCCTACACCAACTACGTGCGCTTCGGCGCGGTCGATCCGAGCGACCCCGCGCTCGACGAGCCCGCGTGGCGCGCGGCGGAAGAGCTCTGCCATCGCCGCTACCTCGCCGTGCTCCAGGGCGACGCCCCGTGGGACGACGCCGAACTTCTCTCCGTCGCGCGGCGCCTCCGGGTCGATCTTCCCGCGCATCACGACTCCCGGCCGCCCCGAAGTGCCGAGCAGGAGGTGCCGGACACCGTGTTCAGCGATGTCGTAGAAGACCTCGTCCCGGACTACGCCGTGCTCGTCGAGCGCGTCACCGGTGACGACGTTCTATCCGCCGCCGCCGTCGCGGTTCTCTGCTTCGTCCCAATGACGTTCGACGGTCGCCGCCCGCTGGACTGGTGGCTCCACGAAGAAGACGATCGCCCGCTCGTCCGCTCGGCGCGCGTGGTCGAGAGCGCGCCGCCGGGCTTGTTCCAGGATGGACGCCCCCTCTTTCACCGCCCCCCGCGGTGGGTGCCCACCGGCCCCGCGCCCGCCGGCATCTACGTGGCGCGTCCGTACCTCGTCGGAGACACCTGGCTTTGGTCCTCGGTGATTCACCTGCCGCGCGTGCCGGATCTCGGCGCGTTGCGCGCGCGCACCACGCTCGAAGCGTGGCGCCACCGGCTCGTGGAGCGCCGCGCCAGCCAGGAAGACGTGCTCCGCGCCCACGCGGAGGTCTTCTACCGGTCGTGCTGCGAGCTCGCTCGGTAGCGTCTTTGCGTAACGATGCTGGGGGCACCCGCTCCGCGGTGCGGGGCCGCCGAGCCGAGGGCCACCGGCGCCGGCTCCGTGCGCCGACGGCTGCGGCGGCGAAGCCGCCGGCGACTGCGGCGCCGTGCCCGCGCACCCCGCCCCCACGTCGCCCCCCCGCCTTTGACGCGCCCCCGCCTCGGCCATAGGGTGCGCGTGCCGGAGACAGCGCCGTGGCGCGGATTCACCACCTCGATTGCGCCACGCTCTGCACCGTTGCGCCGCGCCTGCTCGCCGGCCCGGGGCACGCCGGGCTCGTGTGCCACGTGCTCCTCGTGGAGACGGACGACGGCCTCACCCTCGTGGACACCGGGCTCGGAACCGCCGACATCCGCGAGCCGAACGCTCGGCTCGGTCGGGTCTTCACCAGCCTGGCCCGGCCCATCCTCGACGAGAGCCAGACCGCGCTCCGGCAGGTGGAGCGCCTCGGGTACCGCGCGGAGGATGTCCGCCACCTCGTGATGACCCACCTCGACCTCGACCACGCCGGCGGAATGTCCGATTTCCCCAAGGCGAAGGTGCACTGCACGATGCAGGAGCACGAGGCCGCGTTCCTCTCGTCCGACCTCCTCGAGCGGCGCCGCTACCGCCAGAAACAGTGGGCGCACTGGCCGGAATTCGAGCTCTACCGCACGCGGGGGGCGTCCTGGTTCGGGTTCGACGCCATCGAGCTCCGCGGGCTCCCGAAAGACGTGCTCCTCGTCCCGCTCTTCGGGCACACGCGCGGGCACGCCGGGGTGGCGGTACGCGGGACGAACGGCTGGGTGCTCCACGCGGGAGACGCCTACTTCCACCGCGGCATGGTGGACAGCAAAACGCCCGTCCCTCCTGCCATCCGACTCGTCGGCCGCGCGATGGACATGGACACCCCCGCCCGCCGCGCCAACCGCGACCGCCTCCGCGACCTCGCGCGCGCCGGCGAGGTCCGCGTGTTCTGCGCCCACGATCCCGTGGAGCTCGGCGCGCTCGCCGGGTCCGCCGCCGCCGCCGCCGCCATCTGACTCGGAGCCCCCATGCTGCTCACCCTGCTCCTCGCGTGCGCCAACCCCACCCTCCTCACGTTCGATCCCGACTCGCTCGAGCTCGGAGAAGTCGACTTTGCCGGCGAGGTGCCCGAAGACGGCTACGCGTCCGGCGTCGTGACGCTCACGCATGGCGGCGGGCCCGATGTCGTCGTGTCTCTGCCCGCGTACGAAACGGACCACCTCTGCGTTGCGGGCTTCCCGGAAGATCAGGTGTACCCTGTCGACCTCGGCCCGTTCACCGAGGGCACGGCGTACACCTTCACCGTGGGCGTGTGCGCCTACGTGCCCGGCGAGCTCACGACGGAAGTGACCACCTCGTTCACGGTCGAGACCGACGGCGACCCCGGCGAGATCACGCTCCCCATCCGCTTCACGGCCATCCGCACCGGTGAGTGATTGCCGGGCGGGGCGCGCGCCGATAGTCGGCCCGGGTCGCCGGAGTCCGAATGGGTCCCCTGCTCGTTGCCTTCCTCGCCGCCCACGCGCCCGCCTTCGCGGACGACGCGCTGCGCGCGCGCTGCCTCGACCTGCTCTCCGCGTATGAAGACCCCGCCACCGCCGCCGATTGGCGCGCTCTGGGCGACGGCGCCGCGGCGGAGCTCTTCGCGATCGCGCAGGATGGCGCTCTGTCCCACACCAAGCGCGGCAACGCGATCGTGGCCCTGGGCTGGTTCCCCGCCGAATCCCACCGGCGCTACCTCGCCAACCTCGCGGTGAGCGAGGTCGAGGACTCCCTCTTCCGCCGGAAGGCCGTGTTCGCCCTCGGAAACGGCTGGGGCGCCGGGGCCCTCCCGGAGCTCACCACCGCGCTGCAGGCGTCCGACAAGCACCTCCGCGCCGCCGCCGCGACCGCCCTCGGCAAGGTGGGCACCCCCGCCGCCGCTGACGCGCTCCGCGCCCGCCTCGCCGTCGAGAGCGACGCGATGGTGCGCGGCACGCTCACCACCACCCTCTCCGCCAAGTAGGAGGCCGAAATGTCCGCACGTTTCGTCTCCGTCCTCTACGCGCTTGGCCTCGTCGGCGCGGCCTCGCTCGCCGCCTGCGACCCCGAGAAGGCGCCGCTCGAAGAAGGCGTCGAACGCGAGGAGCTGGGCACCTTCACCACCGACACCGGCAACGCGATCACGTTCGACGTGTCGCCGCCCTCCGACGCCGTCTCCGCGCTCGTGTACTGCGGTCCCTACGGCTACGACATGCTCGCCACCGCCGAGTCCATCACGGCGCCCGACGGCGGCAGCGTGTACGACCTCGAGAACCCCGGCGCCACCGCGATGCGGGTCGACACCCACTCCGACATCCTGCCGATGTTGATCCCGGTCTCCCCGGATCTCGGCCTGGTTTCGGGCACCTACGGCTTCAAGGTGTACTTCGACACCGAGAGCCCCGTGAGCGCCACGTGCACCGGCGTGTACCGCGTGCAGGCCGTCGAGGCGGAGCCCACGATCGACCTCGACTTCGTCTTCGTCGGGGTGGACGGCATCGCGCCCGGCCTCAACGCCGCCGAGGGCGAGTCGACGCTCGCCGCCGTGGTCGAAGAGGTGGGCGCGGCCTGGGGCAACGCCGGCCTCTCCATCGGCACGATCACCTACGCCGACTTCGACGGCAACGTCGACGACTACACGATCCTCGACGGCGACACCGAGCTCGGAACCCTGCTCCGCACGGTCTCGGGCGACCGCCGCACGGTCACCTTCTTCTTCGTGCAGGAGATCACGAACAACGAAGGCGTCACGATTCTCGGCCTCGCCGGCGGCCCCCCCGGGCTCGCGGCGGTCGGCGGCACGAGCAAGTCCGGCGTTGTCGTCACCACCGCCTCGTTCGCGAGCGACCCGAGCGAGATCGCGCGGATCATGGCGCACGAAGGCGGGCATTTCCTCGGGCTGTTCCACACCACCGAGAAGGACGGCAGCCAGCACGATCCGCTCTCGGACACCCCGCAGTGCACCACCGACACCAGCGGCGACGGCGTCTTCGCCACGAACGAGTGCGAGGGGACCGGCGCGGACAACCTGATGTTCTGGACCGGCGCGAACGACGGCATGTCGGCCGACCAGGGCTGGGTCCTCGCGCGGAGCGCCGCGACCTACTAGCCGATGCGCGCCTACCGGAACCTCCTCCTCGTGGTGATGGTCTTCGTCACCGTGTTCGGTCTGGCCCGGGCCGACGGCCCATCTGCGTCGTCGGGGGCGGCCTCCACGCCGGCCTCCGTGGCGCCGCCGGCGGTGCCGTCGGAAGATCGTCCCATCAAAATCCGCACGTTGGCCGACGCCGAAGGCGTCACCGACCCGCGGGCGTTGTACCGCGCCGCCGCCTTCGCGCAGTCCGCCGGCGACGCTGAGCTCGCGCGCGCGCTCTTCGAGAAGGGGACCGACGCCGAAGAGCTCACGGTCTACCTGCGCTACTCGGCGGACCTCCGCGAAGCGCTCGTGCTGGAGCGCCTCGGAGACATCGCCGGCGCGAAGGCCCGCTACCTCGCGGCCGCCGAGAAGGACCTCCTCACCACCGTGCTCGTGCTGCGCATCGCGTCCGCGCACCCCGAGCGCGACGCCCTCGTGCAAGCCTTCACCGATCGCGTGCGCGCGATGGCCGAGGCCGCGAAGAACGGCGCGACGGACCAGGTGATCTACGTCACGAAGAAGGGCGAGCCGCGGTACCTCGAGCGCGTTCCCGCGGAAGACGTGCTCCCGCGCCTCCGCGCGGTGGAAGCCGGCGACGACTCGAAGAAGCTCCGGTATTGCTACATCGACACCCTCGACCTCACCGGGGTCGATCCCGCCCTGCTCCCGCGGCGGATGCAGTTCAGCCAGTGCGTCATCGGCACCGTGCGCGTGCCCGATCTCGACGTGGGCCAGTTCGCCATCTCGGGGTTCGTGCTCGGGAACTTCGACGTGGGCAAGACGTGGGAGGGCGAGGTCAACAAGTCGAAGACCACGCCCGGGAGCCGCTTCGTCGACCTCTCCACGCGCGAAACGGTCTTTCTCGGGAAGGCCAACTTCCAGGACATCTCGGTTTCCGGGCGCAAGGCGGCGTTCCCGCTGACCGTGTTCGAAGGCGGGGCCGACTTCCGCGGGGCGGTGCTCTCCGCGCCGGCGGACTTCCGGTTCTCCGTGTTCGGCGAGGGCGCGAACTTCAAGCGCGCGCGCCTCGACAAGATGGCCTACTTCGGCGCGACGCGATTCCGCAAGGACACCACGTTCACGGGGTTGTACGCCGAGCGGGAGGTGTACTTCAACTCGGCCCGCTTCGAGGGCCCGGTGCGGTTCGACACCTGCGAGTGGCGCCGCGCCGCCACGTTCGAGGACGCCCGGTTCGACGGCCCCGTCACCTTCTACGCCACGCGTATCGGCGGCCGGCTCAACCTCTCGCGGTCGCGCGTGTCCGACAGCCTCGACATGAAGGAAGTCGCCCTCGGCGGCATGGACCTCATCGGCGCGGAGCTCGCCGGGGACGCCCGCTTCATCGACGCCCGCTTCGACGGGAAGGTGCGCTTCTCCCTCGACGACGTCACCCGCGCCCGGTACCTCGACGACCCCACACCGCTCCTCCCGCTCTACCGCGACTACCAGGGCGACGAAGACGCCGAGGAGCCCCTCGCCACCGGCACGTCGTACGGGGTGGAGCACGTCGACGACCTCATCGCCCGCGTCGAGGGGAACCTCTCCTTCGCCAACTCGGTGTTCGGCGGGTTCGTCGTGTTCGAGCGCGTGTCCTTCGGCCTCCCCGGCAAGGACACCACCGCCGAGTTCTACAACACCCAGTTCGGCGGCGAGACGCACTTCGAGCGCACCACGTGGCACTCCTCCGCGGACTTCACCACCATCTACGCGGAAGAGCTCGCGCTCAACGAGGCCACGTTCCACCGCACGCTCGTGCTGGACGACGCCTACGTGCCCGGCCGCGTCACCCTCACGGACGCCAAGCTCACCGGCGACGCCACGTTGAGCTTCTACGGCGCCGAGATCGGCACGTTCCAGATTGACCGTGCGCAGGTGGAAGACGACGCAGGCGGGCACCGCCTCTTCTACGACCAGTGCGCGGCCGGCGGCTCCCTCGACGACCTCCGCCTCACGCGCAGCTTCCGCGGCTCCTCCCCCGACAACGCCACCCTCCGCGAGACGTGCCTCAACCGCGTCATCGACGAGTTCGTGTCCCTCAAGCAGAGCTTCGGCGACCGCGCGATGACCGGCGACGAAGACTGGGCCTACTGGTGGATCAAGCACCAGGAGTCCACCCTCGGCCTCCGCCACGGCGGCCTCGCCGGGCTCGCCGCGTGGCCCGTGCGTTTCTTTGTGTTCGAAGCCGGCTTCGGCTGGGGTGTCCGCCTCGGGAACCTCGCGGTCACCGCCCTGCTCGTGTGCCTCGTGTTCATGTGGATCTACCGCACGTTCTGCCCGGACACCGTGATGGCGTACAACGGCGAGGACACGCGCATGGGCGACATCCCGTGGGTGGGGATGTTCTACATCTCGCTCCAGTCGCTCGGCGCGTTCAACACGGGCTGGGACTTCGGGGAGTCGAGCCCCCGGTTCCGCTACCTCAACACGCTGCACACCTACATGGGCGTCATCATCAT
>CAXNIN010000127.1:0-10824 GCA_964202365.1 Myxococcota bacterium
CGGAGAGTCCGGCGCGGGCCGCACCGCCGTGCGCGACGCCCTCCGGGGCGCCCTCGCGCGAAACCGCGGCGCGGCGCCGCCGCCTGTCAGCGCGCCGCCCCCGTCCACCGGCGCCGGCCGCATCGTCGCCTCGGCGGCCCCCGCCCCGCCCCCGCCGCGCGCGCCCGACGCGCCCGGCACCGTGCGCATCGGGGGCGGCGGCACGAACAGCGTCGCGCCGATGGCGCCGTCCACGCCGAGCGTTTCGCCCGCCTCTCACTCCCCCGCAGACGGCGCCCCGCGCACGGTGCGGATCGGCGGCTCCGACACGCCCTCCGGCGCGTCGCGCGCACCGGCCTCCCCGCGGGAGGCCGCCCTCGCGCCCCCGCCCGTGCGGGACCCGGTGTACGCCACCACGTCCACGCGGTCGGCCACCTGGATGGAGGTGCGCTGGCACGACCCCGAGGGCTTCGCGCGGGACACGCGCCTCCAGCTCCTCAACGGCATCCTCGTGGTCTCGAAGGCCGGCGACCCCCTCCCCGACCGCGAGCCGCTCCGCGTCGTGCTCCGCCACGACGCGTTCGTCGTCGAGTGCGACGGCGCGGTGAAGGCCGTCGGTCCCGCCGCCGCGACGTATCGGCTCACCTTCGACGCGCTGCAGTTCGACCGACTCCAGGGCTGGCTCGACGACTACGGCAAGAAGTAGGTGCGGAGCAGCCGGCGGAGGTCCGGCTGGGGTCCAATGCGCTCCTCGCCGGCCTGGGGCGTGCCGGTCGCCACGAGCGCAGCGCGCAGCTCCGCGGGGTCCCACGGCTCGCCGGTGAGCTCGATGGCGACGGACTGCGCGACGATCACCGCCGCGGCCACCATCGGCGAGGCGCCGGACGTGCCGCCGAACGAGGCCGTGTAGGCCTGGCGGCCGTCCTCGTCGGGGAAGTAGAGGTCCACGTACCCGCCGCCGTCGCCGGCGGACGTGGTGACGATGTTGTCGTACCAGCCCTGGAGATCGAGCCGGGCGCCGTACGACGAGCCGTCGGGGTACCAGCTCCGCGGCTCCCACCCGCTCGCGGGGGAAGCCCCGCCGCCCACGAGGATCGAGCCGGGGTCGTTCGCGCGGTCGAACCAGCCGTCCCAGGCCGGGGCGTCGAGATTGGCGCCGCCGTTGCCGCCCGGCTCCACCACCACGATGCCGGCCGCCACCGCCGCGGCGATCGCGGCGTGCACGGCGGGGTCCACGCTCACGGGGCAGAACACGCCGTTGGCGTAGGCCTGCTGCTCGATGAGGATGACGTCGCCCGGGCGCAGGAGGGCGGCGGCCCCGGCGACGGCGGCGGCAACGTCGTAGGTGCCGTCGCCGTCGAACGGGGAGACGACGAGCGGCATCGCGTCGGGCGCGGCGCCGTCCACGCCGTAGCCGTTGTCCCCGCCGATGAGCATGCCGAGCACGGAGTTGCCGTGAAACCGGTAGCTCCCGGCATCGGCGCCCCACGCCGCGTCGAGAGGGGCGCGCGCGAGGTCTTCGTGCGTCGGGTCCCACCCGTACTCGATGTCCACCACCGTCACGTTCTCGCCGCGGCCGCCGGGCCACCGCGCCGCCTCGTCGAGCCCGATCCCCGGGAACGCGCGGAGCCAGTCCTGGAGCGGCGCGAAGTCCTCGGTGACCGGCGGGATGTCCGACGGCGGCGGCACCGGCGCGTACGCGAGCCAGGCGTTCGCGACGCGGTCGTCCTCCAGCAGCAGCGTGCCGATGATCTCGGCGTCCGGGTGCTCGATGCGCCAGAACCGCGGAAGGCTCTCCGCCACCGGCCGCACGCGCGCGTCGGCGACGAGGTGGTCGAGCGGGCGGAGGTCGGAGGTGCCGATCCACCGGGCGCGCTCGCGGCGCACCGGCTCGCGGAATTCGACGACGAGGGCGTCCGGGAGCCGGCCTTCCTCCCAATAGATCGCCTCGGGGCGCGCGAACGCGGCCGACACGGCAACGAGGAGCATCACCGCGCCCACCACCGCCCGACCGCGAAGGGGAACCGTGTGGGCGGCTCCACCGGCGCGTCCGACGGAAACTCGGGGTCGCCGGGGAGGAGCACCCACACGGTGTCGTCGCCGCCCGGCTCGGCGGACGCGCCCCACGCCACGAGCGCACCGTCGCGCACCACCGCGAAGCGCGGGCAGATCGGCACCACGCGCCGCTCCGCCTCGAGCACGGCGGCGGCGGAGGGGTATGGGAGGAGCTCGGCGAGGGTCCGGAGCGTCGGGGGCGCGAGCGGGAGCCGGCCGGCGTCGTGGCGCGCGAGGGCGTCCGCCGGGCGGAACCAGGCGCCGGCCACCGCCTCTTGGCCGTCGATGCGCGCCTCGGCCCCGGCGGGGAGGCGCGCGGCGAAGAACCACGTGTCGTAGCGGCGCGGCTCGATCTCGGGGGTGATCCAGTGCGCGAACGGCACGAGGGCGCCGAGATCGTAGCCGTCGGCGTCTCCGAGGCGGACGTTCGCTTCTTCCTCGAGCTCGCGGGCGGCGGCGGCGCGGAACGCGCGCGGGATGGCGCCGTCGTCGCCGCCCCGGCCGGGGAGCGCGGCGTCGCCGGGGTCCACCCGGCCGCCCGGGAACACCCAGGCGGCGCCCATGAAGCCCACGGCGCGGCTCCGCTCCATCAGCCACACCTCGGGGCCCCGGTCGGAGTCGCGAAGGAGGACGACGGTGGCGGCGGGGCGCAGCTCGGCGGGCATGCGGTCTCCTACCCGCGCGGCGGCGCCGCCGCACCGTCGCCGCCCGCCCCCCGCCGGCGAGTTCCTGCGTCCGCGGGGCTGGACCCCGACCGCGATGTGTCCAAGCTGTGCAACATCTACGGAGACTCTTCGCATGCTGGCCGCCTCCCTGCTCGGCGTCTGCGCCGCGGCTGCCGCCACGCCCGCCCTCGAGGGACGCGACCTGCACGCCGTCGCCGACCCGGTGCTCGAAGGCGACGGGCCGGGCGGCGGCCTGTTCGCCGATGCCCGGGGGCTCGGGGCGGTCGACGCCTCGCTCGGCGGGGTGGCGGCGGTCGGCTGGACGTTCCGACCGCTGCGGCTCGCGGTCGCGCTCCCCGGCGAGGCGGGCACCGCCTACCTCGTAGGGGGCCCTCCCCGGCTCGACGCGCTGTTCGTCCTCTCCGACCGGCGCCGCGGCGGCCTCGGCGTGGCGGCCACCGTCGACCTCCCCCTCCCCTTCGTCCGCGGGCCCCAACCCCTCGGCACCGCGCGGCTCGCCCTCGGCGTCGGGCGCGCCCACACCGCGTTCGTGGTGAACCTCGGCGCGCCGCTCGGCCCCGCGCTCGAATCGGTGTGGTGGTCGGCTGGCGGCGCCGCGCCGCTGGTCGGCCCGCTCTCCGCGTTCGCGGAGCTCGAAGGGAGCTTTCCGGTGGACACCGATGCGCACGCCGTCGGCACCCCCGCGCTCTCCACCGTCCGCGCGGGCTTCCATCTCTCCCCCACCCGTCCGCTCGTGCTCGGCTTCGCGATCACGGGCGCCCCGAGCAGCCCGCACCCCGCCTTCGTCGGGACCGCCGTATGGATTCCTCAGGAGCGGGGCCGCGGCGCTCGGCCGCCTCCTGACACCCAAGCGAAAGTTCCGCGGGTGGACACCCGGCAAGCCGCCCGGTAGGCTTGCTCCGTCAACACCACAGCTGGAGCAACGGATGAAGAATACACGCCTGCTTCCGGTGATGCTCGCGCTGTTCGTACCGCGTGCGGCACTCGCCGCGTGGCCCGCGGACACCGCCTGGGTCCCCTTTCAGAAGTCCGGGGTCGACCTCGTCGACTTCGTGAGCGACCACGACAGCGACAGCCTTGCGCACGGCAGCGTGGACCTCGTCGGCGACAGCGGCCTCGGCGCCGCGGTGGCCTACTGGTACGCCGACGACGACGCGCTCTACTTCCGCATGCGGGTGGACGACTACCCGCTGTCCACCACCAGCCCCTCGAATTTCCGTTCGAGCGGCTGGGCCTTCCTGCTCGACACCGACGGCGACCCCTCGAACTACGAGTACCAGCTCGGGGTGGACGGGCCGAGCAACCTCGAGCTCAACCTCAACGTCATCGACACCGGCCTCGGCCCGTACGATCCCATCGAGGACTACGGCGCGAACTGGTCCACGCCCATCGACGACGGCGTCGCGCGCGTCACGTATGCCGGCACCGACATCGACAGCGAAGAGGATTGGTTCATCGACATGCAGTTCGATCGCGTGACGCTCGACGACGTCACCGGGAGCGCGCTCGCCGGCACGTTCGGCGTGGTCGTGATCACCGAGCACCTCGCGGGCCTCATCGCGCTGGACAACGACATCGCCGGAAACGACGACGACGCGGCCCCCGGCGCGATGCCCGACCACACCACCGACGTGATCGCCATCGACCAGGACGGCGACGGCCTCTCCGACCCCGAAGAGGTCGCCGAGGGCACCGACCCGACCGACGGCGACACCGACGACGACGGCCTCACCGACCAGGAAGAGGTCGACAGCGGCACGCTCGCGACCAACTGGGACAGCGACGGCGACGGGCTCTCCGACGGCCTGGAGCGCGGCGTCACCGAGCCGAGCGCCGACACCGACACCGCGGCCGGCCACTTCACGCCCGACAGCGACCCCACCACCACCACGAACCCCGCGAACTCCGACACCGACGGCGGCACGCTCCCGGACGGCCTCGAAGATCGCGACGGCGACGGCGCTGTCGACCCCTGGGAGACCGACCCGAACGACCCCACCGACGACATCGACGGCGACATCGACGGCGTGCCCGACATCGTCGAAGACACCTGCCCGCTCGACGGCCCCGCCGACGATCAGGACGGCGACGGCCTGCTCGACGTCGACGAAGGCCTCGCCGACACCGACGGCGACGGCGCCCCGGACTTCTGCGACGCCGACGACGACGCCGACGGCATCCCCTCCGGCGAGGAGGGCCCCACCGACACCGACTCCGACGGCGACGGCGCGCCCGATTACCAGGACACCGACTCCGACGACGACACCGTGCCCGACTCCGTCGAAGGCACCGACGACGACGACTGCGACGGCATCCCGAACTACCGCGACGACGACCACACCGACGGCCCCTGCGCGGACCTCGACGGCGACGGCCTCGACAACGGGGCCGAGGAGGACTGCGCGTCCGACCCCGCCAACCCCGACACCGACGGCGACGGCATCTCCGACGCCGACGAGCCCTGCGACGAAGACGCCGACTGCGACGACCTTCCGGACATCCTCGACGCCGAGATCGACCCCGCCGGCTGCGACTCCGCCGCGAACGACGACACCGCCGACGGGCCGGACTGCAGCGTCGACGATCCCTTCCTCGACTGCGGGAAGTTCACCGGCGGCGCCTGCTCCGCGGTCGACCCCCGCGCCGCGCTCCTCCCGCTGCTCCTCGCCCTCGGCGGCGTCGTGCGGCGTCGGAAGCGCCAGGTGGTAGGCGCGGCGGCCCTCGGCGGCGCCGTGCTCGCGGCGGGCCCCGCGCACGCCCAGGACGGCTTCGACGCGCAGCGCTTCACGCCCGTCCCCGACGCGCGAACCCTCCTCGCGGTCGACGACGCCGCTGTCCCGGGCCCCGGCTTCGGCGGCGGGATCTGGTTCGACTACGCCAAGGACCCCCTCGTCTACCGCTACGACGATCCCGCGCGCGGCGAGACCCGCCTGTCGGGCGACGTCGCCACGGCGCACGTCGCGGCGTTCTACACGTTCTGGCGGCTCCGGCTCGCCGCGGCGATGCCGCTGCACGTGAGCTCCGGCGGTGACGTGGACATCGGCGGCTTCAACCCCGGTGATCTCCGCCTCGATCTGAAGGCCACGCTCGTCGACAGGCACACCACCGGCTTCGGCCTCGGCGTCGCCGCGGACGTGGGCCTCCCGACCGGCGCCCAGGCCGCCTGGACCGGCGACGGGAGCCCCACCTTCGGCGGGCGGCTCCTGGCGACCGTCGGTTCGAAGCGCGGCATCGTCTCCGCGAACCTCGGCGTGCGCGGCGGCGCCACGGCCGTGCTCCCTCCCGACCTCGACTGGGGCACCCGCCTCACCTGGGGCGTGGGCGGCGGCGTCCCCGTGGTCGAGGAGCTCGACACCTTCGCGGAGATCGACGGCGAGCTCTCGCTCGCGGCCATCGACGCCGTCGGCGCCATGCCCATCGAGTGGCGGGCCGGCATCCACTACCACCCGCGGCCCCAGATCGTCGTGACCGCGGCGTTCGGAACCGGCATCACCCAGGGCGTCGGCGCGCCCGACTACCGGGTGATGGCGGGCGTCTCCTGGGTGCCGAACGTCCTCGGGCAGACCGCGGACGTGACGACGGTGGCGAAGGGGCTCGACCGCGACGGCGACGGCATCCCCGACGCCCAGGATCTCTGCCCCTCCCAGCCGGAAGACCGCAACGGCGTCGACGACGAAGACGGCTGCCCGGACGCCGGGCTGACGCCCACGCGCATCCAGGTCATCGACGGGCGCGGCCAGCGCGTCGCGAACGCCTCCGTCGAGCTCGTGTCGGGCCCGGAGTCCGGGCGGTACGTCCTCGGCAGCGGCGAGATGACCCGCTCGATCGCGCCCGGCAAGTACCGCGCGGTCGCGTCGGCCGACGGCTACGAAGAACAGGCGGAGACGCTCGAGGTGCCCGACAGCGCGCGCTACGAGCACACCTTCACGATGAAGCCCGCCATCGCCGGCGGCCGCGTCGTGGTGATGGCCACCAACGAGCAGGGTTTGCCCGTCGCGGCGCTCGTCACCGTGCTCGGCGGCGGCCGGAAGTTCACGACCGGCGCCGACGGCGTCGGCGAGGAGCGCCTCGCCCTCGGCAAGACCGAGCTCTCGGTGTGGGCGGAGGGCTACCAGGCCGAGCGGGTGCCCGCCGAGATCGTGCGCGACGGGCCCACCCGCGTGTCGGTGGTGCTCAAGCCCGCCCGCGCGCTCGTCCGGGCCGACCGCGTCGAGATCCTCGACAAGGTGTTCTTCGAGTTCGACAGCGACACCATCAAGGCCGAGAGCTTCCGCATCCTCGACGAGGTCACCGCCATCCTCCTCAACCACCCCGAGATCACGCTCCTCGAGGTGCAGGGCCACACCGACGACCAGGGCGCCGAGGACTACAACCTCGCGCTCTCGGACCGCCGCGCCGCCGCGGTGCGCGCGTACCTCGTGCAGGCCGGCGTCGACCCCGCGCGGCTTCAGGCGCGGGGCTACGGCGAGGCCGAGCCGCTCCAGCCGGGCACGAGCCCAGAGGCGCGCGAGGCGAACCGTCGCGTCGTCTTCAAGATCCTCCAGGGCGGCAGCGGGGCCGTGGTCCGGCCTCCGGATGCACCTCCGCGTGGCGACGGCCCGCGCGGTCAGGGGAAGCCGCCAGCGCCCGAAGGCCGCCCAGACCGCCGCTGATTCGCTCGGGTTTCCGTGCGCGCCGGGCAGCCGGCGCGCACGGATCGCGACGCGGCGCGTGGATCCGGCCGGGCGAACGGGTAACGGAGAATGTGGCCCCTGTTCGGGCCCCGGGGGCTCCATTCCCGTGAACAACGACGAAGCCCACAACCCGTTCGGCCTCCACGAGAGCACTCGGAAGGTCCTCCTCCAGCGTCGCGGCAGCGACAGGAAGATCGTGTTCCCGACGC
Organism: Myxococcota bacterium; assembly: GCA_964202365.1. Classification (GTDB taxonomy): domain Bacteria; phylum Myxococcota_A; class UBA796; order UBA796; family SXON01; genus CAJBVW01. The sequence continues at coordinate 7,603 of CAXNIN010000127.1, forward strand.
TGCGCGTGGTCGCAGGGCGGGACATGCTTCGCTTCGTAACCCTTCAGGATCAGGACGAGATCATCATAGGCCGCGACGAGAACGGCGGCCTCGTGCTCTCCGACGCCTCCGTCTCCCGGCGCCACGCGCGCATCGTGTGCGAGTCGGGCGGCGCCGTCACCGTGGAAGACCTCGGCTCCACCAACGGCACCGCCGTCAACGGCGTTCCCGTCGAGCGCACCGAGCTCCGCCCGGGCGACCACCTCGAGGTCGGCACCGTGTCGCTCCGCCTCGATCTGTTGAGCGTCGACGAGATCACCCACCTCGGCGGGGTGCTCGCGCGGCTCGAGGCCAACAACCGGGACCCCCTCACCGGGCTCCTCACCCGCACCTGGCTCGACGACGAGCTCCCCAGCCTCCTCGAATCCGCGGACGATCAGCGCAAGCCCTACGCCTGTCTCTTCGCCGACGTCGACAGTTTCAAGTCCATCAACGACCGCTTCGGACACGGAACGGGTGACGACGTCCTCGTCGGCATCGCGCGGCTGCTCCTCGTGGGCGTCCGCGAGTCCGACGCGTGCGTGCGGTACGGCGGCGAAGAGCTCGTCCTCTTCATCCAGGACAGCAACGAGGACACCGCGTTCGAGGTCGCCGACCGCATCCGGCGCGCCATCGAGGCCCACGACTGGACCCGCACCGACCCCAACCTCAGCGTCACCACCTCGTTCGGCGTGGCGGTGCGGGCGGTCGGAGAGCCCGTGAAGGCCTGGCTCGCCCGGGCGGACCGCGCGCTCTACACGGCGAAGGCGCGCGGGCGCAATCGCGTGGTGCGCGCGTCCGACCCCGATCAGGTGCCCCGCGGCGGATAGCGGCGCCGCGCGTGGCCCGCGGCAACACGCGGGGCCCGATCGCGGATACGTTCGAGCGCCCGAGGCGAACCGATGAGCTTTCTCGACACGATCCGGCGCGGCCTCCGAGGCGGCGACGACGAGCTCGGCCGCGAGGACCTCCTCCGCGCCACCGAAGAGGGCATCCTCGCGCTCAAGCGCCACGGCGCGCGGGGGCGCGAAGTGTTCCCGGCCGGCGTGCGCGTGCGCGTGCGCGCCAACGAGGGCGGCGTCGTGACGCTCAAGGCATTCGTGGCCGACCCGTCCTTCGAGCGGGAGCTCGAGGCGCGCCTCCAGAACCGCCTCGTCGCGCCCGAGGGGCTCCCGGCGCGCCGCTACGTCATCGAGAGCGGCGAGCCGGCGGGCATCACGGTCGAGGAAGACGACCAGGCCCTCGCCGGCGTGTTCGTGATCGAGGGGGGCGACCAGGACGGCAGCCGCTTCCCCGTCGACCTCGGGCGCAAGGAATGGCGGCTCGGCCGCGGCCGTTGGCACCAGGAACGCCCGGACGATCAGCGCCTGCCGAACGACATCGTGCTCACGGACTCCCTCGCCTGGGTGAGCCGCGCCGCCGCGCTCATCCGCCGGAGCGGCGCGCTCCTCGAGATCGAGGCCCGGCAGCAGGCCGAATACCTCATCGTGGTGCGCCGGGACGGCACCCAGGTGCGCCCCGCGATGACCGCGTCCGGCCGGGCGCCGCTCCGTGTCGGCGACCGCATCGAGCTCCACGACGGGCACAACGGGAAGATCACGCTGCGCTTCGACGCGGCGGAGGACGCATGCTGAAGCCCGAATCCCCCGACCGCTTCCGGGTCGACTTCGCCCACGTCAAACGGTCGAGCGGGTGGCGGAAGGTGTTCGAGCCGCGCAGCGTCGTCGTCGTCGACGCCTGGGCCATCGGGCAGGCCGTCATCGCCGTGCTCGGCGCGTGCCCGTTCAAGAGCGCCACCGGCCAGCCGCAGGTGTGGAACGAGTTCCGGGTCTTCCTCTCCCGGGCCGACCACGACCGCCTCCGCCCCATCGAGGCCAGCCTCCAGAAGGACCTCGGCCCGCTTCTCTACGAGGAGCTCGTCCGCATCAACGCCGTCACCGTCGGCGCGCTCACCGTGCGCCTACTCGTAGACGACGCCGACGAGGTCGACGCCGGCTCCGGCATCCTCCACGCCCGGCACATGCCCGACGCCGAAGCCCCCGTGCCCGGCGCCGGCGAGATCACCGTGCGCCTCGACAAGATCAAGCCCGCCGGCCCGCGCCTCTCACCGGGCGGCCCCGGCACCGTGCCGGTGGGCGCGGTGGTGGTACGCGCGCCGGGCGGTGAGGTCGTCCTCCGGAGCGGCGCGCGTCACGTCCTCGGCCGGGCCCACCCGGACGCCGGGGCGGACCACGTCGCGCTCCCGGGCGCCACCGGCCGCATCAGCCGCCGCCAGCTCGCCGTGCGCGTCGACGGCGACCACCTCGAGGTGAGCCGCGAGCCCGAGAGCAACCCCGTGACGGTCGCCCAGAGCGCGCTCGCCCCCGGTCAGACCGCCCGCGAGCCCCTCCCCGTCGAGATCGTGCTCTCCGGCGGCGAGCTCACGCTCGTCGTGGCGCGCGCATGAGCCTCACCGCCTCCGCGCGCACCCACGCCGGCCGCGTGCGCGCCCAGAACGAAGACGCCGCCATCTGCCGGCCCGAGCAGGGCCTGTTCGCCGTCATCGACGGCATGGGCGGCCAGGAGGCCGGCGAGGTCGCCGCCGCGATCGCCGCCGCGGCGCTCGCCGAGGTCCCCAACCTGCCCAAGCTCGCGAGCGAGACCGTGCTCACCGCGGCCATGAAGGAAGCGCGCGCCCGCATCCTCCAGCAGGCCGAGTCCGACGCCGCGCACAAGGACATGGGCGCCGTCGCCACCGTGGCCCGCCTCGAAGACAACGGCCGCGCCGTGTCGATCGCGCACGTCGGCGACACACGGGCGTGGCTCGTCGACAGCCGCGCGGTCCGCCAGCTCACGCACGACCACGTCGCGGAAGGCGACGCCAGGGCCAAGCGCCCCGTCGCCCGCGACCTCGGCCGCAAGGCCATGGACGGCGAGTGGGTCGAGACCGGCCGCTTCGTGGTCGCCCGCAACGACCTCCTCGTGCTCGCGAGCGACGGCCTCCACGACGCCGTGCCGCCCGACGAGCTCGCCGCGGAGCTCAAGCGCCTCTGGCGCGAGGGCGGGGACGCCGACGCCATCAGCGCGCGCCTCGTCGCGCTCGCGCTCGCCCGGGGCGGGCCCGACAACGTCACCGTCGTCGCGGTGCGCATCGGGCGGTTCCGCCGCGGCCAACGCCGCGTGCGGCTCAACATGCCACTCACGGTCGGGCTGTTTCTCGCGATC
>CAXNIN010000128.1:0-10826 GCA_964202365.1 Myxococcota bacterium
GGCGCCCTCGACTCGCCCGAGGAGCAGCGCGGTATCTGCGCCGGCAGGCGGCAACCAGAGGGACGCCCCTGGGTACACCGTTAGAAAGTCGGCGATGACGGCCGGGAGCGCGCCGTTGGGCAGCGCGGTGGCGCCGAGCGCCGGAAGGCCGGTGAGCGCGAGGCCGGGCTGCGCGTGAAGGGTGGCGGGGAGGCCGGTGCCGACCGCGTTCCCGTCGGGGAAGGCAGCCAGGGTGGTGGCGTCGGCCAGCGCGAGCGCCCCGAGGTCGATCGCCGAGCGGACCGCGACCGCGGCGAGCCCCTTGCGATCCGCCGCCACGCAGCGTTCGAGGCCAGACCACGGGAGCGGGGCGCCCTCGACTCGCCCGAGGAGCAGCGCGGTATCTGCGCCGGCAGGCGGCAACCAGAGGGACGCCCCTGGGTACACCGTTAGAAAGTCGGCGATGACGGCAGGGAGCGCGCCGTTGGGCAGCGCGGTGGCGCCGAGCGCCAGAATATGCGCGCCGCCTTCGGAGAGCGTCGCGCGGGTGGCTGCCAGCGTTCGCGCGGACGGAAACACCCGCCGCCCGTCTGTCCACGGCGTGCGCACGATCTCGACCACGGCGTCCGCGCGCGGGCCGGCCGCCAGGACCGCGGGAGCGGGCAAGGAAACGAGGCGCACCGAGGGGTGCAGCCACGTCCGCTCGAGCGTCGGCCGCGCTGCTGCCAGCGCGCGGACGAGCGCGGCGGAAGGAATCGCGGTGTCGATCGCGATGAACGACTGCGCGCGCAGCGCTTCGACCGCGAGGCCGAGGTCGTCGCCGCCGACGCGCGCGCGCCCACGGTCCTGCGCCGCGCAGCCGGCGAGCGTTCCCGCGAAGCGCTCGGCGGCTCCGGCGCGCGTCTCGGCATCCGCAAACGAGCCGTCGAGCTCGGCGAGGGTGCGCCCGTCGACCCGGAGCAGGCTCGTCGCGCCGGAAGGACCGAGGAGTGAAACCGCAGCCTCACTACGCGCGCGGATGGCCTCCGTCCGGGCGCGGTCGGCCCACACCGTGTTCTGGGCGCGGCTGCTCCACGCCGCGATCGGCGCGGGGAGGGCGACGAGCCCGAACGTGAGCAAGGCGGCGCCAACCGCCGCGAACGCGGGGAGCACGGCGCGGACGGGCTTCGTCGCGGCGCACAGGAGCCCGCCGCCAAGTCCCCAGCCGCCGAAGGCGAGGAGGCCCGCATGCGGACCGAGCGCCAGGAGGTCGGGGAGGCGCGCGGCCACGACGTACGACGTGGCCCCCATCAGCACGAGCGCGGGTGCGGCGCTCCACCCACCAAACCCGATACCCGCGCCGACGAGCGCCGCGGCGACGAGCACGGTGAAGCCCATCGGCGTCGGGTCCAGCGGTGCGCGCGCCACCGCCCATCCGAGAAGCGTGAGCGAAGTTACGAGCACGCCCAGACACGTCGCCGGCGAAATGAGGCGTGCGCCGGCGCCATCCGGAGCGGGTGCGCGTGTCTCCGTAGGCGCCGCGGCCAGCGCGGCGGCGATGAGAGCCGCCGTGAAGATGCCGTAGGTTGGAAGGGTAGTACCCGCCAGGACCCCGCATGCGGCCCACACCGGGGATGAGCGCGCCGCTCGCGCTGTGGAGCGCGCGAGCGGCGCGCCGAGCGTGTATGCGAGAAGCGCGGCGTACGCGCCCATCAGCCCGGGGAAGGCCTCGTACCCGCCGAGCCACGCGGAGGCACGGGCGGCGCTCGGGAGGAGTACGAATAGAAACATAGCCGTGACGCCGAATCCTATGGACGCGCGTCGCGAAGCCGGGCGCGCGAGCACCGCCGCGGAGGCCGCGAGCAGCGCGGTGGCCGAGGCGGCGGGCCCGGCCGCGAACCACTCGGTCGAAAGCCGAAGAACGAGGGTGGTCACGAGGCCCAGCCCGGCAAACGCAGCGACTGAGGTCAGGAGGTGAATTCGCGGGAAGCGCACGCCCGGAGCATATCGCGTGGCCACCCGCTGTTGACCCGCTCGTTCGCTTCCTGCTACAACCCGCTCAGCCGTTCGAAGGTACCCGCTTGGCACTGTTCGCTCGACCTCGCAACGCCGTCGCGCTGGACATAGGTTCCAGTCACGTAAAGCTCCTCGAGCTGGAGCGCGACCGTGCTGGCCGGCCCCGCCTCAAACACTTCGGCGTTGCGCCGGTGCCCCCCGAGGCGATCGTCGACGGCGCGTTCATGAACACGAGCGCGGTCGTGGCAACGATCCGCGAGCTGCTCGCCCGACACCGCGTGAAGACGCGGGACGCGATTGTCGGCGTGTCTGGCAACTCGGTCATCATCAAGCGCATCTCCCTGCCGGTGATGACTCAGGCCGAGCTCGAGGAGTCGATCACGTGGGAGGCGGAGCAGTACATCCCCTTCGACGTGAACGACGTCAACATCGACGCACACATCCTCTCCGGCCAGGCCGACGAGGCGGGGCAGATGGAAGTGCTGCTCGTCGCGGCGCGCAAGGAGCTGGTCAACGAGTACCAGAGCCTCGTCCTCGAAGCGGGCCTCCGGCCCGCTGTGATCGACGTGGCGGCGTTTGCCCTCGAAAATCAGTACACGATGAACAACGACGCCCCGCGCGAGCCCACCGCGCTCGTGAACGTCGGCGCGTCCACGGTAAACCTGAACGTCCTTCGTAACGGGGTGAGCGCCTTCACCCGCGACATCGGCATGGGCGGGCGGGCGTACACCGAAGAGATTCAGCGCGCGATGAACGTTTCCTACGAGGAGGCCGAGTCGTTCAAGGTTGGTGGCGGAGACAAGGACCGCGCGTCGGTCGTCCCGGAGGAAGTGGAGCGCGTCCTCGCGACCGTCTCGGACACCATCGCGTCGGAGATCCATCGCTCGCTCGACTTCTACCTGTCGACGTCGGGCGGTGCTCCGCTCTCGAAGGTGGCCCTCTCGGGCGGTGCGGCCGCGACTCCCGGACTGCGCGCTGCCCTGCAGCGGCTCTGCGGGTGCGCTGTCGAAGTGGTCGACCCCTTCCGCCGCATCCAAGTGGACGAACGCGCCTTCAACCCACGCTTCCTGCACGATGTCGCGCCCCAGGCCGCCATCGCCGTGGGCCTCGGGCTGCGGAGGCCGGACGACAAATGATCCGCATCAACCTACTTCCTGTCCGTCAGACGCGGAAGGTCGAGGCCGCGCGCCTCGAGCTGGGCCTCGCGGTGGCGGGCGGCGTCGCGGTGTTCCTCTTCTCGCTTGCGACCTGGGGATTCTTCACCTTGCAGCTCGCGTCGATCCGTGGCGAGAATAAGGTGCTCCAGGGTGAGATCGACCGGCTGGCCGCGGACGTGGCCAAAGTCGACGAGATGGAGAAGTTCAAGGCCGAGCTCGAGCGCAAGCTCACGGTCATCGACGACTTGCGCAAGACGAAGTCGGGGCCTGTGCGCATGCTCGACGAGATCGCCACGGCCACCCCGGAGCGGCTCTACATCACGCAGATCGAAGAGAAGGCCGGCGCTCTTCAGGTTAGCGGGGTGTCCGTCAGCAACGACGTGATCAGCCAGTTCCTGCGCTCGCTCGAGGGGTCGGTCTACTTCGAGCAGGTGTTCCTCCAGGACATCGAGGCGCTGCCCCCCGAGAAGAACCTGTCGGTCACGCTCAAGAAGTTCAAGCTGACCGCGAAGATGATCGCGCCGTCCCAGACCGGCACGGAGGGCGCCGCGGCGCCGGCCGGTGCCGCGCCCGCGCCGACCGATGCGCCCGCCACCAACGAGGTGGTCCCCGCCCCGACGGGTGCCGCGCCCCCGGCGCCCACCCCCGAGGCGGCTGCTCCCCCGGCGGCCGCTCCCCCTGCGCCCGCGCCGGACCCCGCGCCGGCCGCTGCGCCCGCACCGGCCCCGGGAGGTGGCAATTGAGCCGTCTGCTCGATCAGTACGCGAAGCTCCCCCGGTCCCAGCGGTTCGTGCTGGTTGGTCTCGGGTACGCGCTCCTCTTCGTGCTGGTTTACGTGTCGCTCGTGTCACCCACGCGCGGCGATATCGAGGTTGCCGACAAAGAACGCTCGGACCTCGTCACCAAGCGCAACCAGGTCCGTAGCCGCGCCGAGAACCGCGTCGCCTTCGAGGCCGAGCTCGAGGCCCTCGCGGCCAAGCTGAAGCAAGCGCTCAAGGAGCTCCCGAACGATCGGGAGATCCCCGGGCTCCTCTCGGAGATCGATGGCTACGCGCGGAAGTCCGGCCTCGATGTTCGCCGCTTCCAGCCGCTCCCCGAAGTAATGCACGAGTACTACGCCGACGTTCCGGTGCAGCTCGTGATGGACGGCAGCTACCACGAGACCGGCATCTTCTTCGACAAGGTTCGGAAGATGGGCCGCATCGTGTCGGTGCAGGACATCAAGATGAGCGACCCCGTCGAGGCGGGCAGCGAGACATCGATGAAGGTGGCCGGACAGGTCGTGACGTATCGGTTCCTCACCGACGCCGAGATCGAAGAGAACCGGAACCGGGCCAAGGACAAGAAGGGCAAGGGCAAGAAGCCGGCGGGAGGCGAGGAATGACCATGCGCCTGCCGATCGTGCTGTTGCTCCTCTCCGCGTGCGGAGAGCCCGTTTCGTCTGGCAACACGGTGGCTCCGATCCCGGCGAAGCCGGCGAAGACCGAGGGTGCCGCGGTCGCTGCGCCGGCAGCGGAGGAGTACTACTACAACCCCGCTGGAAAGCGCGACCCCTTCCAGAGCTTCATCAAGCGCGGCCAGGCCGAAGAGCTTCGCGCCGACTCCCCGCCCCTCCAGCGGTGGGACATCGACAAATACACGCTCCGCGGCGTGATTTGGAACACCCAGGCGCCCCGGGCGCTGATGCTTGACCCGGAAGGTACCGGGCACGTGATTCGCCTCGGGACCTACGTCGGCCGGAACTGGGGGAAGGTCACCTCCATCTCCGAAGGCTGCGCGGTGGTGACCGAGGAGTACCAGACCCTCGACGGTGAGCTCGTCGTCAACCCCGTCACGGTGTGCTTCCCCACCGAGGCAAAGAAATGATTCGCTTCTATCCTGGGAATGTCATGAGCCGGTCCCTCGGAGCCCTTCGCCTCCTCCCGACCGTCTGCCTCGCTGGCCTCGTGCTCGCGTCGCTCGCCGGCGCGCCTGCGTTCGCCGCCGAGCTTCCGAGCGTGGGCAGCGTCCAGGTGGGCACCAGTTCGGACGCCACGGTTGTACGGATCGCGCTGCAGGGGGAAGGCACGCCCACCGTCAGCCCCTTCCGGCAGACGAACCCCGAGCGGCTCGTGCTCGACATCGCTGGCGCGCGGCTCGCGGCGGGCGTCGCCGCGGCCGGTGGCGGTCTCGTCAAGTCCGCGGAGTTCGCGACGTTCAACGACGGCACCGACAACGTTCGGGTCACCCTCTTCCTCAACGGTCCCGCCCGCTGGAACGTCGCCGCGGAAGCCGGGGCCATCGTCCTCACGTTGACCCCCGGGGCCGTGGCGGATCCGCTCGCCGACGCGCTCGGCGCGTCGTCATCGGGCGGCGTCAAGCTGTCGGGCCCGCAGGCGGTGGCGGGCGCCGCGCTGACCACGCTCGACTTCCAGCAGCGCGACCGCGTCAGCCGTATCCTCGTCGGGGCACAGGACGCCGAGCCGGCCGTGTCGCAGCCGAAGCGGAACGTGATCACGATTGACCTGCCGGGCGCGACCATCCCCGAGAGTCTCAAGCGGGAGCTCGACACCCGTTTCTTCTACAGCGCTGTCGACTCGGTGAAGGCCGCGGCGACCGGCTCCGGCGCGCGGATCACCGTCGCGCTCCGGGAGGGCGCCGAATACGAGGTGTCCCGCGAGAACGGCCTCACCGTCGTCTCTATCCAGATCCCGAGCGATATCCTCGCCAAGCGCGAGGCGGCGCTCGAGGGCGCCTCCGTCAACCGCGCGGTGCCCGCCGCGCCGGCGACGCCAGGCACCAACGGCGGCGAGGGGCTCTCGAACTCCCAGGGCTCGGAGGTCCTGATCACGGGCTCCGGTCGCTCGGTCGACCCCCAGGCCGTCTTCGGAAGCGGCGGCGGCTCCGGCGCGCCGGGCGGGTTCTCGTTCGCGTCCGACGTGCGCGGCGCGTCGAGCTCCCGGTCGAGCGGCAAGCGCATCAGCATCGACCTCCAGGAAGCGGACATCCACACGGTGTTCCGCTTCATCGCGGACTTCGCCGACATCAACATCATCACCTCGGACGACGTCGACGGGAAGGTGACGGTTCGCCTCAAGGACGTTCCCTGGGACGAGGCGCTCGGCGCCGTTCTCCAGGCCAAGGGCCTCTCGGCCCAGCGGTACGGGAACATCCTCCGGGTCGCGCCGATCGAGACGATCAAGGCCGAGCAGCAGGCCGCGCTCGAGGCCTCCAAGGCCGAGGTCGACCTCGCCGAGCTCCAGCTCTACGTGGCGCCGCTCAACTACGCGCAGGCGGACGAGCTCACCGACCAGGTGACCTCCGCGCTCTCGACGCGCGGCAGCGTGCAGGTGGACGCCCGCGGCAACCAGCTCATCATCCGCGACCGTGAAGAAAACGTCGCCCAGATCCGTGAGCTGCTCCGCAGCCTGGATCGCCCGAACCGCGAAGTGAGCATCGAGGCACGGTTCGTCGAGGCGTCGAGCAACTTCAGCCGTGACCTCGGGATCGTTTGGGGCAGCACCATCACGGCCTCGGCGGCGACCGGCTACCCGACCGGCGCGTTCTTCCCGAGCTCCATCAGCGAGTCGTTGAACGTGGACCTCGGCGCCACGGGCGTCGGCGACACCTTTGGCATCGATCTCGGGAGCATCCCCGGCCTCGTGGACTTGAGCGTGCGCATCCAGGCGCTCGAGGCCGAAGGGTGGGGCAAGGTGATCTCGAGCCCGCGCGTCCGTGCCCTCGACAACGAGCCCGCGGTCGTTAGCCAGGGCGCGCGTGTGCCGTTCGTCGCCAGCAACGGTACGGGCGGCAGCACGGTGCAGTTCATCGAAGCGAACCTGGAGCTCACCGTCACGCCGCACATCACGGCGGACAACACCGTGTTCCTCGACATCGCCATCAGCAACGACCGCCCGGATTTCGGCGCCACCGTCCAGGGCAACCCGTCGATCCTCACGAAGACGATCACCACGCGCGTCCTCGTCCCCGACGGCGACACCGCGGTGCTCGGCGGCGTGTACGCGACCAGCGAGTCGTTCTCGCAGTCCCGCATCCCGTTCTTCGGCAGCATCCCCATCATCGGGTACCTGTTCAAGAACTCGAGCAAGTCGCGCGAACAGAACGAGATGCTCGTCTTCATCACGCCGCGCATCGTCCCGATCGAGACGAAGTAGCGGGTGCCGCGCCTCGCCCTCGGTGGGCCGATGGGCGCGGGGAAGTCGACGGTGGGCCGCCTCCTCGCTTCGCGGTGGGGCGTGACCTTCCTCGATCTCGACGCGGCGATCGGAGACATCCCTGCGATCTTCGCGGCGGAGGGGGAGGTCGGGTTTCGGCGCCGTGAGCGCGCCGCGCTCCAAGCGGCGGTCGTGTCCGAATGCGTGCTCGCGCTCGGCGGCGGCACCCTGGTCGACCCCGCGAACCGCGCGCTTCTGGCCAACTGGCAGGTCGTGGTGCTGATGGGGCGGGCGGAGACGCTCCGCGGCCGCATCGGGAGGGGGGAGGGGAGGCCGCTCGCGCACGACCTGGAGCGGCTGCTTGACGCGCGCGCCGAGGCGTGGCGACTCGCGGGACCGTGGGTGGATACAGATGGGCTCGATCCGGTCGCCGTAGCGGATCACGTGGAGCGCGTGTGCGGATCACCGTAGCGGCCGCCGAGGCCTCGTACGACGTAGCGATCGAGCCGGGGTTCGCGGGGCTTGGGAGCGCGCTCGCCGCGGTTCGGCCTCCCGGACGCTGCGTCGTCGTCACGAACCCCGTAGTGGGGCCGCTGCACGCGGCCGCGGCGCTCGAAGCGCTCGCCGCCGGCGGCTGGGTGCCCACGGTGGTGGAGATTCCGGACGGCGAAGACCAGAAGTCTCTGGCCACCTGGCAAGGGCTCGTGCTGGCGCTGCTCGCCGCGCGCGTGGACAGACGAACGCCCGTCGTGGCTCTCGGGGGCGGCGTCACCGGCGATCTGGTGGGCTTCGCGGCGGCGACCACGCTGCGCGGCCTGCCGTTCGTGCAGGTGCCGACCACGCTCCTCGCGATGGTGGACGCCTCCGTTGGGGGAAAGACCGGGGTGAACGTCCCCGAGGGCAAGAACCTCGTCGGGGCCTTCTACCAGCCCGTGCTGGTGTGGGCGCCGCTGGCGGCGCTGGCCACGCTCTCCGACGCCGAGCTGCGGTGCGGGTTCGGGGAGGTCGTGAAACACGTCGTCATCGACGGGGAAGATGCGTTGTCGGCGTGCGAGCGCCTCGCGCCGGACCTCGTCCGTCGGGATGCCGCGGCGCTCGCGCGAGTCGTGCGCGACTCCGTGCGCACCAAAGCGGCCATCGTCGCGGAGGACCCCCTCGAGAACGGGCGCCGCGCGGTCCTGAACCTCGGCCACACGCTCGGGCACGCGCTCGAAGCGGTCTGCGGGTACGGGGTCCTGCGGCACGGCGAGGCGGTGGCGCTCGGCCTGCTCGCGGTCGCGCGCTACGCCCGCGAGCGCCCTGGCGCGGTGGACCTCGTGGGGCGACTCTCCCGGCTCCATGCAGCGCTGGGGCTGCCGCTGGTGGCGCCCGGAAACCCGTCTGAATCGGCGCTCGCCGCCGCGGTCGGCTTCGACAAGAAGCGGCTGCGTGGTAAACTTCGTCTTGTACTGCCGCTCGCCCCGGGGCAGGTCGTCCTCGACGACGTCTCCGTGGACGAGATTCCGCGATTGGTGGCCGCCCTCCTCCCTGATCCTCAGTCCCCCCCTCGGGGGCGCGTGGAGCCCTGATGTCCCTCTTTGTCCTCTTCGCGATCGGTTGCGCCGCGGGCCCGTACGGGGCGCCCGCGGGCTCGACGATTCAGGTCTCGGCGGCGAACTTCGACAGCGAAGGCTATGTCTTCGACGGCGCCTACAACGATCCGGACGACGGCATCGGGCTCCTGATTCGCGAGTTCGCGATCGTGACGCTCCCGGCCACCGAGAACTACCCCTACGAGACCCCCGGAAACGACATCCGGGTGGAAATCACGTCGGGCTGGTCGGCCGCTTACGTGCTCCCGGCCACCGCCATCGAAACGGTCACGACCTACTCGGACGGCTGTGAGGGCGACCGCTCCGAGGAGTGCGCCGCGTGGTTCGACATCGGCACCGAGTCCTATGTCGAGTTCTCGGGTGAGTACAAGGACCTCGGCGGACTGCGCCCCACGTACATGTCGGGCGGCACGGACAACCGCGGCATCCTCGACTTCTACGTCTTCATCGACTCCGTGCCGGCGGACGACGAGGGGGAGGTCATCACGATCCCCCTCTACGCCAGCATCGGTGTGGACATCGTCTCCTGGTCCTACGACTTCCAGTAGCGCCGAATGCCGGACGAGGCCGAGATCGAGCGCCTCTACCGGCGGGTTCGTGAAGAACCCCGGTCTACCGCCTTCGTTGGGCTCGGCGACGCGCTGAGGCGCGCCGGGCGGCTCTCCGAGGGCCTGCAGGTGCTGCGGGAAGGGTTTCGGGTGCACCCTGACCACCCCGCCGCGCGCGTCGTGCTCGCGCGCATACACCTCGAGATGGGCAACCGCCCGCTCGCGACGGAGGTGCTCGAGGAGGTCGTGCGTGGGGACGCCGAGAACCTCGCGGCGGCGTCGCTCCTCGCCCGCATCTACGTCGACGACGGCAGGCCGATGGATGCGCGTCCGCTTATCGAGCGGCTCCGCCTCGGGGACCACCCCGACGCGGCCCATCGCGACTTCGCCTCGCCCGGTGCCGGTGCCGACGGCGGCGACCCGCGCTCCGCGGACCCCTTCGACCTTCCCTCGCTCGCGGACCGCCTGGCCCGGGCGGGCCACTACCGGCGGGCGTGGGGCATCTGGGAGCGCCTGGCCGCGGCGAACCCTGGCTCAGCGACGGCGCGCGAACGCCTGGCGGCGTTGGAGCGCACCCTCGCGGGCCTACCCGACGCACTGGATTCCGCCCCGGTCGCGGCCGCGCGCCGCGCGCTCCCAGGGCTCGAGCACGCGCACCACGCGCTCCTCGACGATACCCGTGACCGTCCGGCGCCCGCGGGCCACCACCCTGTCGCGCGGTGGGGCCGCATCGTCTGGAGGTTCGCGTGAAGGTGCTCGTGGTGCACGGTCCGAACTTGAATCGCCTCGGGAAGCGGGAGCCGGCCGTGTACGGCCAGGACACCCTGGCGGACATCGACGCGCGGCTCGTGGCCCTCGGCGACGCGCTCAACGTCACGGTCGAGACCTACCAGTCGAACTGGGAGGGCGCGCTCATCGACCGCGTGCACCGCGCCGGGGACGAAGGTTTCGGCGGCATCGTGATCAACCCGGGCGGGCTCACGCACACCTCCGTCGCCCTGCGCGACGCGCTCCTCGCCGTGGCCCTGCCGTTCGTGGAGGTGCACCTCTCCAACGTGCACGCGCGCGAGCCGTTCCGGCGCCACAGCTACTTCAGCGACGCCGCGGTCGGCGTGGTGACCGGATTCGGCGCACGGAGCTACGAGCTCGGGCTGCGCGGTCTGTTAGGCTCCGCCGCCCCCGCCACCGCGCCGGGGGAGGAGAGCTGATGGACCGCAAGGAGATGACCGCCCTCATCCGCCTGATGAAGAAGGAAGGCGTCGGCGAGTTCACGTACGAGGTGGAAGGCGTCAAGCTCAAGGTCGCGTTCGCTGGCGCAGTCGCGGCCGCGCCCCTCCACTACGCGCCCGCCGCGCACGCGCCCGCCGCCGCGCCCGCGGCGACCGCCGCCGCGTCGAAGGC
>CAXNIN010000129.1:0-10750 GCA_964202365.1 Myxococcota bacterium
CGGCACCTCCTCCCCCCCCGGATTCACCCCCCGATCGCCATCGTCACACTCCCCCCCACCCACAACCTCCGCGTCGTACCCATCCCCGTCCACGTCGGTCAGGTCCGTGCCGTCACAATCCTCGTCCACGGCGTTGTACGCCGTCTCCGCCGCGCCTGGATACGCGCCCGCCGCGCCGTCGTCACAGTCAAGTGCGTTTGCCACGCTTTCACGGGGCGCCGCGCATCCAAGCACACCCGCATCCGATCGGTCGCCGTACCCGTCACCGTCCGTGTCGCCGTACCACAACGCGGCGTCCACCGCGCCTTCGTCCACGTCGCCGTCGCAGTCCTCATCCCGACCGTCGCACGTCTCGTCGGCGCCCGGAAACACGCGGGCGTCGTCGTCGTCGCAGTCGTCCTGTTGCGCGAACGTATCGCCATCGTGATCGGTGAGCTCCTTCGCACGTTGCTCGTACAGCTCCGTGTTGATGAGGCACCCGCCCAGAAATCCGAGGAGGAGCATGCTTGTGACCCGTGGTGCGACGAATCTATCGCGACGGGGGGCATGCGGTCCAGGGGTAGGTCGGCAGCGCCCGATGGGCGCGCCCCCGCCCGCGCGCGGGCATCGCGTCAGGGCCTGCATTTGCGCACGCACGGCCGGGGTCGGGTGTCCTCCCGGGTCGCGGCCGAGCCGCTCCGTCGCGCCGCCGCGCGCGGCGCGACCGGGGCGGGCCTCGGGCCCCGCAACACGCACGCCCCCTCACGCCCGCCCCGCCGTCCGGCCGCCCTCGCGCGAACCCGCGGCCGCGCCGCCTCGGCGCAAGCCACGGCGGTACCCCCACACGTGCACGCGTGGCCAACCACCGCCTGCCTCTGACGGCGAATCGACCGCACGAAGGCGCGCGCGCCGCCGAGGCGCGCGACTGCTGATCGGCCACGCCGGAGCAGGGCGACGCCCGCGGCCCGCCGCACGTCGCCAATCCCGGCCCCCGCGGCTCGCGACGCCCCCGCTGCGACGGGAGGCCCGCGCCCGCCTTGCCTCGCTCACACCCTACGGTAGCGCGTGGTCATGAAGTGGGTCCACACGCCGTCCGCACCCTGGGTGTACGCACGGAGAACGCGCTCGTCGGCGCTGACGAGCTCGATCTCGTCGCGATAAGGCGCCAACGTGCCGTCGCCGGAGAAGCTCGGCCCCACCGAGTGGAGCTGCAGGCGATTGTCGCCGTCGAGCGCGCCGTCGTACACCCAGAGGTGCGTCATCGCCGAGCCGATCCACGCACCCACGAAGCGCCCCGTGCGCGGGTCGAACCCGAGCGTCATCTGGGTGGTGCCGTATTCGCCCTCGCCGTCGCCTTGCACCCACACCGCGCCGATGGAGCGAAACGTCTCCTTGCCGGAGCCCGGCGGGTGCTCTTCGAAGCCGGGAACGGTCACGGAAGCCCAGGACCACTCGCCGAGGAGGCGGGCGAGCCAGGTGTGTTCGGGGGTGGGTTCAGCGGTCATGGCGAGGCCTCGTGGCAAGGGCGGGTGGAGATTCGAGCGAAGGGAGAGCGCGCGGCGCCGCGCGCGAGGGGGCGCGCTCGGGCTACTCCGACCAAACGGCCAGCTCCCGCCCGCTCGGATCGCGGAACTGGAAGCGGCGGCCGCCCGGAAAGCTGAACACGGGCAGTACGATCGTGCCGCCGTTGTCGACCACGGCGCGCTCGGCCGCGGCGAGATCCGCGGCGTACAGGACAACGAGCACCCCGCCCGCGGAAGGCGCGGCGCCGCTCTCGAACCCGCCGTTGAGGCGACCGTCCGTAAACGCCTGGTAGTTCGGGCCGTAGTCGGAGAAGACCCAGCCGAACGCGGCTTCGTAGAAGCGTCGCGCGACGGCCACGTCGGCCAACGGCGCACGGAACCCGCGCGCTCCGCCGCCCCCCCCGTCCGTGCGCGGCGGGCGCCTACGCCCGCCAGCACACGCAGCGCGCGCAAACCGGATTGTGTGCCACATCCAACTCCCGCCTGCCCGGCCGCGCCGCGCGCATCGCCGCGCGCAGCCCGCCGGACACGTCCGCCGAGGACGCGAGGAAGAAGCAATGCCGCCACTTCCCGGTGGGGTCCACCACGCCCGATGTCCAGGGCGCCGCGCACCGCGCCGCCTCGCTCCGCCCCTCGGACAACAGCACGAGCCGCGCCTTCGCGTAGTCGGACATGACGATGAAGGGGTCGTGCGCCGTGTCCGCGAGGAACGCGCGCAACAGCGGAATGTCCCCCGACGTCGGCGCGTGTCCGCGTTCCTCGCCACGTTCGCCGAAGCCGCCGCTGCTCGTGTCGGCCGCGAGGAGGCTCATCTCGGTGCACCCGGCCGCGCGCGCGGCGTCGCGGATCGCCCCGAGCTCGCCGATGTTCTCCGCCCACACCGTCACCCGCGCGTGTGTCGGGTGCCCCTCGAGCGCCCGCACGCCGTCCCGCACCGCGGACAGGCCGCGAACCCCGCGAAGGCGCGCGTACGTGTCGTCGGTGGCGGCGTCCCAGGACACGTACACCCGCATCACCCACGCCCGCACCAAGTCTGCGTGCTTCCGCAGCGCCAGACCGTTCGTCATCAACGAGACCGGAGCTTCGCGCGCCAACGCCGGTAGCAGCGCCCCGATCTCCGGGTGCGCCAAGGGCTCTCCGCCCGTGAGCACGATCTCGGCGAAGCCGAGCGCCCGCGCCTCGCGCGCCAGCTCCACCCACCGGGACACCGGCAACTCCCCAGGCTCCGCGTCCCGGAACGCGCACCCCGCGCAGGCGCTCGTGCACCGATGCGTCACGTCGAAAATCACCACCTCCGGCCGCATGAAGCCGCTCGCCTGAAGCAGGTGTGTCCCGAGGGTTCGTACGCCGCGCATCGCCGGCCACCTATCACGTCCCATGCGCGGGGTTCCTTGGCCCGGCCCCGTGGCGTCGTAGAAACCCGCATGCTTCATCGCGCCCGCGTCGGCTTTGCTCTCCTGCTCGTGGCGGCGCCCCGCCCGCGCAGTGTGGGTCCACGATGGCCAACGAGACGCCCGCGTGCTCCAATTTCCGGACGGGCCCTTCGCATTCGCGCGCGGCGCTCCGCGTTCTTCGTTTCGCCGGCGGCGTGCTCGACGTTCCAGGTTCCGACACGGATGTTCATTGCCGCGAGGGTACCGCACAACGGTCGGAACGACGAGGGGCCCCCGCGCGCCAACACCGATGCCCTCCCCTACCCAGGCGAGCGCCCCCCGGCCGGCCCGGCCCCCGCGAGCTGCAGGCGCCGCGCCTGGCTCGCCCGGCGTCGCGAGAGCTCCACGCCCACGGCGTCCAAGCCGCGCGTGTTCGCCACCGCGAGCACCGTGCCGAGCCCGCAGAAGGGGTCCACCACGGTGCGGCACGCCGTGTGCGCCAACAGAAAGGAGCACACCGCGTCGCATGCGTCCGCGCCCATCGCGCGCACCCACGGCATCTCGCCGAGCCGCGGCAACACGTCGGGCGAGGACTGCCCGGGTGCGAGGCGCAGTTTCCGGCTGAAGCACAACAGATGCGTGTACGCGGGCCGCCCGTACGTTGTGGTGCCGGGCGCCACCCGACACACCACCTTGTGCCACAACAGCGCGCTCCCAGCCGCCTCCGCCCCGCGCGACACGAGGTAGCCCTTGTCCACCCAACATCCGTCGTGTTTTACGTCCGTTTGGTAGAAGATGGCGACCGCGTCGTCCGCCACCTGACGGCACGCGAGCTCCGCCGTCTCGATGAACCACGTGCGCCACCCCGCGAAGCCGAGGAGCGGCACCTCCGAGTGGTCCGGCAGGGAGGTCACGATGGCGTGATCGGCCGGCAACGTCGTATCGCGGAGCCACGCGACCCCATCGCCCGTGTGCACGGTGCGCGCGGGAGGGGGCGTCACGGGCGCGCCCCGTTCTCGTTGGCGAGCGCGTTCGCCGCGCGTTCCACCCACCCCACCAACACATCTCGGTCCACCGCGCGCACACGCGCCGCGTTGCGACCGTTGGGGGTGTCCGGCAAGGGCGCGTCGGGGAGCTGGGCGAGCCGCGCGACACACACCGCGCGCAGGCGCTCCCACCCCGCGCGCCGCTCCCCCAAATCGTCCGACGTGGCACCCAACGCTTCGAGCACCTCATGCGCCGTGCGCGTGGTGGCATCGTCGGGGAGGGCCGCGGGGCCGAGCTCG
This sequence comes from Myxococcota bacterium, assembly GCA_964202365.1. Classification (GTDB taxonomy): domain Bacteria; phylum Myxococcota_A; class UBA796; order UBA796; family SXON01; genus CAJBVW01. Next base: position 4,162 of record CAXNIN010000129.1, read on the forward strand.
CCGAAGTCGAGCCAAACCGCGCGCACGGGGTTGTCCGCGACGGTGAAGCCGTAGTGGAGCAACAGCCGCGCGTCGCTCTTGGGCCCGTACCCGTCGCGCACGGGCGCGCCAGCCGGCACGTCGCACGCGGCCGAGAGCTTGAAGCGCCCCTCGTCGAACGCCCAGGTGGATTCTGGGTTCGGCGCGTGGTCGAGCAGATCCGCTAAAGCGACGAGTGCATCCCCTACCGCGTCGTCCACGTGGAACGCGCGCGAGTTGACGAGGGTGCGCGCGAGGCGCCACTCGTGCTCGGTGAGGCCGTCGAGGCCGGGCACGCCCGACCGGAGCGCGGCGTACTCTTCGCGCAGCCGCTCCCGGCGCGCGGGGAGCAGCAGGTCGACCGAGGTGCCGGCGAGGTTCGCGAGGTCGGCGGCGTCGAAGAAGAGGGGGTTGGTGGGGAGCGCGGTGGGGAGGGTGTCCACCCACGGCGCCCAGAACGGCGGCGGCGCGCGGCGAAGGGACGCCAACCCGGCGGCGAGCACCACCTGCGCCCGGGCCGCGCCGCGCCAACGTTCCGCCACGAACGCGCCGGACGGGGTGGAGGCGGCGGCTTCCTGCGTGAAGAGGCAGGCGCGCGGAAGGTCGAGCAGGCGCACGCCTTCGGCGAGGGGCTCCGCGGCGAAGGCGGCGCGCGCGCCGGCGGCCCCGGTGATTGCGAGCGGGCCGACGCGACCGCCGTTGTCGGCGACCCACGCGGTCAGTCGGTCGATCACGGCGTCGGCGGGCGGTGGGCGGGCGGGCGGCACCCGAGAGTGTAGCGCGGGGGGCGGGGGAGCCGGCGGCGCGGGCGCGCGCTGAGGATGCCGGGGGGACCTCAGCGGCTTCGCCCACCCATAAGAAAACCCGAACATCCGTCGCCGCGGACACCGACCGGAGCGCCCGACCCACGCCGGGGAGGGTGAACAGGAGAAGCCGCCGGGCCACGCGTTACTGAACCTGCGTTGAATCGGATCGAGCATGACCACCGCCCACAACCTGTCGGACGGCTACCCCATCGGCTCCGTGGCGCGGCTCACGGGCGTTCCCGTCGAGACCCTCCGCACCTGGGAGCGCCGCTACGGCGTGCCGTCCCCCATGCGAGAGCAGGGTGGACGCCGACTCTTCAGCGGTGACGAGGTGGAGCGCCTCCGCCGCATCGCCGAGCTCACGAAGCGCGGGGAACGCGTGCGCGACCTCGCCAGCCTGGACGACGCCGCCCTCGGCGCGCGGCTCACCGCTCTCCAGGGCGGGCCCGAGCCCGTTCCGACCGTGTTCCGCGTGGCGGTCCTGAACGGCGACGCCGGCGACGCCCTCGCGGGCCTCACGCCAAGCGGCCTCACCCGCATCGAAGTGGTCGCGAGCGCCCCGAGCGTCGCGACGCTCCCCGCGGGCATTGGCCCGGTCGATGTCATCGTCCTCCACGCGCACGACCCCGCCGCCGACATTGTCGCCGAGCTCGATCTCGCGCGCGGCCGGGCGGGCACGGACTCCGCGGTCGTGGTCGCGAGCTTCATGTCGCGCCGCGTTCGCCGCGCGCTCTCCGCCCGCCGGGTGCGCGTGGTCGACACACCGCGCCTCTCCGAGCTCCGCCGCATCATCGAGGACACCGCCCTGGTCGCGCGCCTCGCCGCCGGCTCCCAAACGCCGGTGCTGAGCGCGGCGCCCCGCTTCGACCGCGACGCGCTCGTGCGCCTGTCCAACGTCCAATCCGAGCTCGCCTGCGAGTGTACGAACCACCTCGCCGCGCTCGTGATGCGGATGCAGGCGTTCGAGCTTTATTCCCGCCAGTGTGAGGTAGAAGGCGGGCCCGACGCCGAGCTGCACCGCGCGCTCGCGGAGGGCACCGCCGGGGCGCGCGCCACGATGGAAGCGCTGCTCACACGCCTCGCGGTGCACGACGGGCTCATCGCGCCCTGAGCCCGGCACGGGCGGCGGCCTCCCGGTGGGGCAGGCCCGTCGCGAGCCATGCGCGGCGTCGGCCCTGGCTTTCGACGCCCCCCCGCCACCGGGAGGCCCGCGTCCGCTCGCCGCTTCACGCAGCCGGGCCGACGGAAGGAACCGCGCTCAACTCCGGGGCCGAGCACCTCGCGGATGCGGGCGGCGAGCTCCCGGATGGCGACATCGCCGGCGACGTGCCCGAGCTGGAGGTTCACCCGCTCGAAGTTGTCGCACTCGAGCACGATGGCGCACATCGGCCCGGGCGCGGGCCAATGCAGCTTCGAGCGCCGCAACCGTATGGTCGTCCCCCGAGCCCCCTTCCTGCACCGCGTTGCCGCCGTGACACACAGCCTACCCCGGCGCGCCGCGGGTAGACCCGTTCGAGGCGCCATATACGACGCCAACCGGGCCGTACGAGGGGGTTCACCCAAGCAGGGCGACGGTCTCCACGTGCGGCGTCTGCGGGAACATGTCGTACGGGGTTACCCGTAGAATCTGCAGGCCCGTGGCCCGCAATCCGACGAGGTCCCGCGCGAGCGCCCGCGGCTCGCAGCTCACGTACGCGACGCGCACCGGCCGGAGCCCGACCACGCGCGCGATTCCCGCGTCGCCGAGCCCGCTGCGCGGCGGATTCACGACGACCGTGGCGCCGTCGAACCCGGCCGGGATGGGGGCCGTGGCCACCGGCCCCGCCGAGAAGGTGGCGTCCACCCCGTTGCGCGCCGCGTTCTCGCGCGCCCGGGCGACCGCGCCCTCGGCGAACTCGACGCCGTGCACGCGCTGGCCGCGCCCAATCGCGAGCGCGACGGCGCCCACCCCGCAGAAGAGGTCGAGGAGCGGGCCTTCGGGCCGGGGGAGGTCGGCCCAGATGCGCGCGGCGGTGGACGGGTTGGTCTGGAAGAAGTCGCGGGGGCCGACCGCGAGCGTCGTGTCGCCGACACGCTCTTCGAGCGCGTCGAGCCCGCGCAGGCGCGTGGTGCCGCCGGGCCCGAACAGCGCGTCGCCGGGGGCGTCGTGGAGGTGGAGATGCACGCCGTCGGCGCCAAGGTCGAGGGCGTGGAGCGCGGGGTGGTCGCGGTGGGCGATGAGCGTCGCGAGCGTAGCGCCGTTCGCGCGCGATCGGCGCACCACCACGTACCGGAGCACGCCGGGCGGCACGCGGAGCCGGAGCCGTGTCCACGGGCGGAGCGCCGGGTGGAGCACCACGCACCCGCCGATGTCGCCCACGTCGTGGCTGTGCCGGCCGTACGCGCCGAGCCGCACGCCGTCGCCGTCGGGCGCGGCCACGAGCTTCACGAGGTGGCGGTAGCCCGTGTCGCCGTCGGGGCACGGCACCGTCGCGTCGATGGCCGCGTCCACGCCCGCCTCCGCGAACGCGTCCACCACCCGTTGCCGCCGCCACGCCCGCGCGGCCTCGGGCGCGAGGTGCATCCACGGGCACCCGCCGCACCGCCGGTAGTGCGGGCACGCCGGGTCCACGCGGTCGGCCGAGGGCGCGTCGGCGCCGGTCCACTCCGCGTACACCTCGTTGCCGCCGCGGTGGAGCACCCGCACGCGCGCCGCCTCGCCCGGGATGCCGCCGAACACCCGCGTGGGCCGGTCGCCGTCGACGAAGGCCTCCCCGCGGGCGTGGAAGCGGCTGGGAACGACGGTGGTCATACCGACCCGTCTAACCGCCGGCAGTCCCCTCTTGACACCGCCCGCGAACCCGGCGATACGCCCGCTCGACCCGGGTGTCCCATGCGCGTCCTGCCGTTCCTCCTGTTGTTCGCCTGCTCCGACGCCTTCAAGGACGACGGCGCCGACCCCAACGCCGAAGACACCGACAACGACAACGACGACGACACCGCCCCGGACGGCGACGCCGACACCGACACCGACTCGGACACCGACACCGACACGGATTCGGACACCGACTCGGACACCGACTCGGACACCGACTCGGACACCGATACGGACACCGATACGGACACCGACACCGCGGTCGACCCCGACGCCACCGACGACGACGGCGACGGCGTCTCCGAAGACAGCGGCGATTGCGACGACAGCAACCCCGACGTCGGCCCCGGCGCCGACGAGACGCCCTACAACGGCACCGACGACGACTGCTCCTCCGCCACCCCCGACGACGACCTCGACGCCGACGGCTACCCCACCGCCACCGACTGCGACGACACCGACGCGGGCGTCTCCCCCGCGGACACCGAGGACACCGGCAACGGCGTGGACGACGACTGCGACGGCAGCGTGGACGAACGCTTCGACGTTACGACGCTCGACGCGAGCTGCGACTGCGGCTACCCGAGCGCCCTCGACGTCGACTCTCGCGACGACGTGCACATCGTTTATCACGACGCCGACGCCGGAACCGTCCAGTACCTCACTGGCACATCCTCCGGGTGGGACCCCGCCGCGGAGATCGTGCCGTACGCGTGGTCGGGCGAGTGGCTCGACGCTGTCGTCGACTACGCCGACGAAGTCCAGGTCGCCTACACCTACAACGCAGGTGCAACCTCCCTCGACTACGTGTACCGCGACGCGTCGGGCGCGTGGTCGAGCGCCTACGTGGTCGATGACGCCAGCGTCTCCGGCTCGCGCGACATCGGCTACTACGTGTCGCTCGCCGTCGACACGCTGAACCTCCCTTCCTTCGCCTACTTCGACAACGAGGCGGGCCAGCCCATGCTCACCGACTACACGTCGATCGGCGTCGGCGTCTCCAGCCAGATCGACATCAACTACCTCGGCGCCACCGGCTACTACACCAGCCTCGCCCTGGACTCCGACGACTTCGACTACGTCGCCTACTACGACGACGGCGCCCTCGCCCAGGAAGTCCAGTTCGCCCTCCCGCTCGACGGCGTCTTCTCCGAGGTCGTCGACGAAGACGCCGGCTACTCCATCTCGCTCGCGATGCGCAGCGACGATGTCCCGTGCGTCGCGTTCCAGGCCGCGGACACCGCCGATCTCCGCTACGGATGCCGCAATTCCGACGAGACGTGGACCATCGTCACGCTCGACTCGGTGGGCGCTGTCGGCGTGGACGCCGCGCTCACCTTCGACGCGTCGGACACCCCGTGGATCGCGTACTACGACGAGTCGAGCGCCGATCTCAAGGTTGCAACTCAAGAAACGGGCGGCGCCTGGACCCTCATCGACGTCGACACCGCGGGCGACGTGGGCCGCGCGCCGTCGATCGCCGTAGACGGCGGCGGCACCGTTCACATCAGCTATTACGACGCCACGAAGGGCGCGCTCAAGTACGCTGTGGGTCGGTAGGGGGCGTTTGGGGCGGGGTTGGGGGCGCGGGTTCAGGCGCGCGGGGCGCGCGAGTCCCGTGGCCCGCGGTGCCCGGCGCAAAGCCGCCGCCCGCGGCCCTGTCGGCGCGCTTGCTGGCGGCGGGCGTGATGCTGGGGGTTCGGCGAGCCCCCGGCCGAGCGGTGCGCCAGGGCCACCGTTCTGAACGCGTCGCCTTCGGTGGCGACGAAGCGGCCGACGCCGGGCGCCGGGCGCGACGCCGGCCGTATGCGCGGCGACCGCCGCGGCGACGGCGCCCGGCCGGCACCGCGCGGGCAGGACTCCGCCCCGGGGCGCGGCGGCGCGCGTCTCGGCTTGCCGTCGGTCCACGTTCACCGGGAGGTCCAGGCCCGGTCCCTGGCTTCCCGCCCTGCGCCTCCGCCCCGCATCGCGATAGGCTTCGCCCGTGCGCACGCTCGCCGACTTGCTGAAGGCCGACGCCGGCGAGCCTGTCGCCCGGCTCGTGGCGGCCGTGCTCGGCGCCGCACCCCCGGAGCGGGTTTTCCCCGACCGCACCGGCATGGCGCGCACCGGCGGGGCCGACATCGCCGAGATCGCCGCCCTCGCGGCCGCGCTCGACGCGCGCCCCGAGCACCGCGCGGACGGCGCCGCGAGCGCCCTCGCGCTCTACGAAGCGCATCAGGAGTGGTCGGGCGATGCCGACGCGGAGGCCGCGCACGGCCGGGACGCCGCGCTCCGGGCCATGGATCTGTCCAGGTTGGTAGCCGGCTTGTTTGCGGGCGCGGGCTGGGAGCGCGTCGATGCGCTGTTGGTGACCGCGTCGGGGCGCGCGCTCGCGACGTGGTACGCGGCGGTGGAGCTCGCGCTCGCGCTGCTCCCCGCGGACGACCCCCTGAGCGACACCGCGGCGAACGACACCGTCGACCGCTGGATCAGCGAACTCCCGACGTTGACGGCCGAGGAGACCGGGGTGCTCCGCGCGCTGCTCCCCGCGCTCGACAGGGGGGCCGCGGCGTGCGGGGCCGGCGCAAGCTGGATCGCGGAGGCCGTGCGCGACGCGTTGCCCGCCGGCGAGACGTATGCGTCGCTCGGGGTGTACCGCCTGCTCGTGGCGCGCCTCGTGGCGGAAGTTCAGGGGGAGGAGGCTGTTTTCGCGGCGATCGGCGCGGGGGCGGCGGGCGGCGGGACGGGGCTCGAGCATGGGAAGGCGGGCGGCGGGCGCGAGGCAGAAGAACGCGCGGCGCACGAAGCGGAACTCGCGGCGCGCGAAGCAGAACTCGCGGAACTCGCCGCGCGCGAAGCGGAACTCGCGGCGCGCGAGGCCGCCGAAACCGCCGCGCGCGAGGCTGAAGAACTCGCCGCGCGCGAGGCT
>CAXNIN010000130.1:0-10716 GCA_964202365.1 Myxococcota bacterium
CCCCGGAGCCCGCTGCCGGTCGGCGCCAAAACGACGAGAGGCCCGCCGAAGCGGGCCTCTCGAAGAGGTCGTGGGCCGAAGCCCGCGAACTACTTGGCGGGCTCGGCGGGGGCCGCGGGAGCCGCACCGTCCGCCGCCGCGACCGCTTCGCCGCCGATGGTCACGTCGACCATCGCGGTGAGGGCGCCGGAGGTGGCGGTGATGGTGGCGGTGCCGGCCGCAACGCCGGTCACGGTGCCGTCGGCCGCCACGGTGGCGACGGTGTCGGCGCTGGAGGTCCAGGTCACGGTCTCGCCCGCAACCTCGATCTCGCCGGCCTTCACGGTGCCCTTGAGCTGGGCGGACTGACCGACCGGCCACGCGGAGCCCACGGTGTAGCCGGCGATCTCGACCTTGTCCGGGAGGGCGACGACGAACATGTAGTTCGCCTTGACCTCGCCGACAGCGGCGGTGACAGTGGCCTCGCCGTTCGCGACGGGGGCAACCTTCATGCCCTCGAGCTTCGCGACGGTGTCGGGCGTAACGGTCCAGGACAGCGCGGGCTGGGGCTCGATGGCCTTGCCCTCGGCGTCGAGCACCGTGGCCTTGAGGTAGTCGACCTGGTCGAGCTTGTGAACGGTGACCTTGGCGTCGCCGTCGAACTTGATGGAGGCGGGGGTCGGCGCGCAGCCGACGAGAAGAGCAAGAAGAGCAACCATGGGATTCCGTGACCTCGCGGGGAGTCTCACCCCGGATTGGAGCGTAGGTTCAAGCGCCGCTCCTGGCGGTTCGGAAGGACGTTCTCCACGGAGCCATCCGAAGGCGGCGCACTCTACTGCGTTGGTAAACAATTGCAAGGGGTCGGTGCGCAGATCTTTTCGCGACCGCCACCGGAGCAGCCGGTCCACCGGGGTACACTACCGGCCCTCCTCCCTCTCCCGGACGCGTTTTTGGCCACGCCCGCGCAGGAACCCCAGCGGTTCGGCAAATACCAGATCGTCGAGCGCATCGCCGCGGGCGGCATGGCCGAGATCTTCAAGGCGCGGCTCGACGGCATCGGCGGCTTCCACCGCACCTTCGCAATCAAGCGCATCCTGCCGCACCTGACCACGAACCCCGAGTTCGTGGACATGCTGGTGGACGAGGCGAAGATCGCCGGGCTCCTCTCGCACGCGAACATCGTGCAGATCCTCGATCTCGGCTCGGTCGACCAGCAGTACTACATCGCCATGGAGTACGTGAACGGCCGCGATCTCGGCCAGCTCCTCACGCGCTGCGCGGACAAGGGCATCACGCTGCCAGTGCCCCACGCGGTCTACCTGCTGCTCGAGATGCTCAAGGGGCTCGAGTACGCGCACAACCGGCAGGTGATGCGCGGCGGCCGCCCCGTGCCGCTCAACATCGTACACCGGGACATCTCGCCGGCGAACGTCCTCGTGAGCTTCCAGGGGGAAGTGAAGCTGACGGACTTCGGCATCGCGAAGGCGTCCGTGAAGGCGCTCGAGACGGTGTCCGGCGTGGTGAAGGGCCGGTTCGACTACATGAGCCCGGAGCAGGCGAGCGGCCTCGATGTGGACCAGCGGTCGGACATCTTCTCGGCCGGCGTCGTGTTCTACCAGGTGCTCACCGGGCGCCACCCCTTCAAGCAACCGGGCGAGCTCGCGACGGTGGAGGCCATTCGGCGCGGGGAATACGAGCCGCCGAGCTACGTGAATCCGGACGTGCCGTACGCGCTCGACCTCGTCGTGGAACGCGCGCTGGCGACGAACCCCGCCGAGCGCTTCCAAACCGCGACCGCCTTCAAGGACGCCCTGGACCGCTTCTTCCACGACGCGGGGTTCATCTTCTCGGCCTCCACCCTCGCTGCGTTCCTGAAGGGGCTGTTCCCGGAGAGCGAGGCGAAGCCCGCGCCCGCCGTCGCCCCCCCGCCGCCCCCTCCGCGGGTCGCGGCGCCGCGCGCGTCCTACCCGGACGACGTGCTCCTCGAAGACGAGTCGTCCACGGGCCGCCACCGCACCACGCTCGAATTGCTCCCGAGCCCCGACACCGCCCTTCAGGACGTCGCGGGCCTGCTCAAGAACCTCCCGGACGCCGGCCAGTCCGGCGCGTTCGGCCCCGTCGCCGGCCTCGCCGACGAGAGCACGCTCATCCGCCCGGCCCCCGGGGTCGACCCGCGCGAGTGGTCGGAGGCCGCGACCGCGCTCCGCGCGGACCCCACCGCGGCCGCGCCTCTCCCCGCCCCGCCCAACCTCGCCCGTCAGCTCGCTGGCGGCGAGCGCGCCGTGGGCCCGCCCCCGCCCGCCGCGCCCCGCCCCGACGCGCGCGGCGGAGGGAGCCCTCCGCCTTCGGCCGATCGCCCGCCCGCGGACCGCCCGTCCGCCGCCTCCCGGTTTCCGGCGCCCTCCGCGGTGCCCACCGGCGCGCGTCCCGAACGGGCCTCAGCCAACGATGCCCGTAGCCGGCCCCCAGAGGCCCCTCCAGCGCAAAAAGGTCCGGTATCGCAGCGTGACCACAGCCAGGGGCAGGCGCGCGCCCCAGAGGCCCGCCAGCGCGTCGTGGCGAGAACCCCCGCGCACGTTCACCTCCTCTATGTGGCGCTCGCCCTGCTGGCGGGGGTCGTCGGCCTCGGCGCGGGCGCGGTGTTGGCCTCCGCCCGCGGCGGGGGCTCGCCGGAGGAGCCCGTGGTGATCAAGCTCGACCCGGTGGTCGAGATCCACTTCCCGGCCGGCGCCACCGTGTCGGTAGACGGCCGCGACGTGCCCGGCCCCTCGCCGGTGACCACCACCGTGACGCCCGGCCGCGCGGCGCGCGTCCGCCTCTCGACACCGGGCTACGCCCCCGCCGAGACCGAGCTCACGCTGGACTACAACCAGGTGCGCGTTCTCGACTTCTCGACGGTGGATCTCAAGAAGAAGGACCCCTGAACGTGGACACCCTCGCGCGGCGCCGGTCGCTGCCCCTCGCCGCCATCGCCGCCCTCCGCCCGAAACAGTGGGCCAAGCAGGTGCTGCTCCTGCCGGCGATCATCTTCTCGGACGGCTTTCGCAACGTCGAAGAATGGATGGTCCTGAGCATCGCGGTGCTCTCGTTCAGCCTGCTCTCGAGCACCGGCTATGTCTTCAATGACTGGCGTGACATCGAGGCCGACCGCAAGCACCCCAAGAAGCGCTTCCGCCCGCTCGCGAGCGGCGAGCTCCCGGAACGCGCCGCGATCGGCCTGATGGCCGTGGCGTTCACGGTGGCGCTCGGGCTCGCGTGGCTCGTGAGCACGAGCTTCTTCGTCGTCGCGCTGCTCTACTTCGCGACCACGCTCTCGTACTCCGGCTATTTCAAGCACTTCGTGATCCTCGACGTGATGTTCCTCGCCGCCTGCTACCTGTGGCGGGCCGTGGCGGGCGCGGTCGCAATCGACGTCGCGATCTCCCCCTGGCTGCTCCTGTGCACGGTGTTCCTCGCGCTGTTCCTCGGCTTCAACAAGCGGCGCGGCGAGATCCTGCTCCTCGAGGGCGTGGGCGGCACCCGCAAGAGCCTCGACGAGTACAGCCCGGCGATGCTCTCCGAGTTCCAGGCGATCACGACGAGCGGCACGATCATCAGCTACGCGCTGTACACGGTCCTCGGCTCGCCAACGCCCTGGCTGCTCCTGACGCTCCCGTTCGTGCTCTATGGCGTATTTCGCTATATCTACCTGTTGGATCAGAAAGGCGAAGGCGCCGCCCCGGACGAGACGCTGCTGCGCGACCGCCCCATCCTGGTCACCGGCGTGCTCTACCTGATCACCGTCGTGGGCGTCCTCATCGCCGTCCCGCACTGAGGCGTCAGGGCCCCGGCGCATCCAGGAGCAGCTCGCCCAGGGGGCTGCCGGCTTCCAACGGCGCGGAGGCGAGAACCGTCGGGCCCTCGTCGGTGTCCACGTCGGTGAACGTCACCGCCAGCGGCAGCCGGTCGCGGGCGGGGAGCGCGCCGCTCGGGATGCACATCTCCCAGGAGACGCCGAGCCACCCGTGGCGCACGTACACATCGCCGGTTGCGTCGCTACCGAGCGTCACCCGGCGCGCGACCGGGCCCACCTGGACCACGAGCTCGTCCGCCACCGAGACCTCGTCGTCCCGAACCCGCCCCGCCAGGCACACCTGATCGGCGGTCCAGGCGGCGGCCATGGAGAAGCTCCCGTCCCGCGCGCCGCGCCAGTCCGCCCCGCCCGACTGGAGCTGCCAAGGCGCCTCCACCACGAGCGGCGCGGAGGTCTCCCAGTCGGTGAGGGCGCCGTCCGCGGTGACCGCGCGCGCCACGGCGTGAACGCGCGCGCGACCGCGAAACGTGCGGTGCACGACGGCGTCGGCTTCGCCGGAGCCGCCCCGCACCCAGTACGCCCCGAGCACGCGCGTGACCCCGGTGGCGAGGACCACGCCCTCGTCGCGCTCTTGCGGGAGGGCCACACGGAGCGTCCCGGCGTCGAGGACGAGCCGGAAGCCGCTTCCGGGCCCCGGGTGGTCCAGGGGCAGGTCCGGCGGCGCCGCGCGCGCGCACCGGCCGTCCTTCATGCCGCACGCCAGCGGGCCGTCGGGGGTCTCCACCCACACCGAGCGCTGGTGGACGGCCAGGATGCGCGCACCGGCGCCCGCCGGGAGCGCCACGCGCTCCCGGGACACCTCGTCGTCGACCACGAGGCCTTTCGGCGCGGGCGTGATGCGCCACACGCGCCGACCGTCGTAGACCTGCGCGCCCTCCGCCACGCGGACGTCGAGCTGGTCGCGGCTGTTGCGGCGCAGGCCGAGCAGGAGCGACAGCGGGGCACCGTCGCGCGTCTCCACGAGCACCGAGAGGTCGCTGGGGAGCACGGCGCGCCGCGCGGGCTCCAAGGCCTGGCAGCCGACCAGCGCGAGCGGGAGGCCGATCAGAGCGCCGCGCAGAGGGCCTCGGCGTCGGGGAGGTCGAAGATGGTGCGCCCGTAGCGGGTGTACCGCAGGCGGCCGTCGGCGCCGACGACGAACTCGGCGGGGAGCTGGTCGACGCCGCCGGCGGGGCGGCCGCGGCCGAGCGGGAGCGCGGTGGCGAGCACCCGGAGCGTGGCGGGGCGCGGCAGGGCCGCGAGCGACCGCACGAGCCCGCGGTCGCGGCCCACGCCCCACGCGGTGAAGCGCGTGTCGTCCGGCTCGACCGCGACAGGGAAGAGCACGTGGTTGCGGGGCACGATGTCCCGCGCGAGCGTGAGGTCGCAGCGGGTGAACGCGATCATCGCGCCGCCGGCGGACTCGATGCGGGGCAGCGCGAGGGTGGCTTCGGCGATCGCCGCGCGCGCCAGGCTGCCCGACAAGGAGCGGAGGAACAGCACGACGACGGGGCGGCCGCCGAGCGACACCGGCAGCCCGAACACGGGCTGCACCGAGAACGTAGGCGCGGGCTGACCGATCTCAAGCATGGCTGGTCCCGGGAGGCCCGCAGTCGGTGCCGTCGGTGATGGCGCGCTCCATGCGCCGCTGCGCATCGAGCCAGAGGTCCGCGATGTCGGCGGGGATGCCGGCGGCGTCGATCTCTTGCCGGAGCAGAGCGAGGCGGCGCCGGAATTGGCCCGCGTTGATGCGGAGCGGCTTGTGGAGCGCCGGGATGGGTCGGCCCATGTACGGCACGGCCGCGCCGAGCACACCCGCGGCGTGCGCGTACTCGTGGTCGGTGACGCGCGCGCGGTCCTTCCCGGCGAAGAAGAAGCCGATGATGCGGTCGTCGAACTGACGGTCGACGAAGCGCTGCACGACGGCGCGCACGACCGGCTCGCCGCCGGCGCGCTCGAAGGCGGTCATCCCGGTGCGGGGGCCGGCGCCGCGCCCGCGGCGGGCGCGCCGGGGACCGGCAGGGTCTGGCCGGGGGCGAGGCGCGCGGGGCCCTCCTCCTTGAGGTCGGCGAGGCCCACCTTCACGACCGTCACCATGCGCCCCTCCGGCCCCTCTTCCATGGCGGTGCCGCGGACGAGGTCCATCACCTGCACCACCCGGGCGTAGTTCGCCTTGGGATGTGCATCGATGAACACCGTCTTCTTCTCCTTCGGGCGGAGCCTGAGCTCGATCTCCTTCATGAGATCTTCGTCCGTGCTCTCCCGCAGGTTCAGCGAGATCGTGCCGTCTTCGTAGACGGCCACCATGAGCTGGTCGGGCGGCTGGTCGGGCGGCGGGGGAGGGGGCTCCTCGGTGTCCTCGGGAGGCAGGTTGTTCGCCATCTTCTGCACGGTGATGGGCGTCATGACCATGAAGATGATCAGGAGCACGAGCACGACGTCGATCAGCGGGGTGACGTTGATCTCGTCCATTCCCCCTTGCTGGCTCGTCGGGACCTTGATGGACATCGGCTACTCCTTCAGCTTTTCGGCTGCGAGCAGCATCGTGTCGGTACCGGGCAGCTTGTGCAGCTCGTCCATCACCTTGCGCACCTGCTCGTACGTCACCGCGGAGTCGCCCTTGATGAGCAGCGGGCGGTTTTCACGGCCCTGCTCCACCTTTTGCGCGACGGACTCGAGGGGCACCTCGTCGCGGTCGACAAAGACCGCGCCGTCGTTGCGCACACTGATGACCAGGTGCTGCCCCATGTCCTTCTCCTCCTCGGCGGTCTTCGCCTTGGGGAGATCCACGTCGACACCCGACGAGAGCATCGGCGTGACGACCATGAAGATGATGAGGAGCACCAACACGACGTCAACGAGCGGCGTGACATTGATGTCCGCCATCGCGCCGCCTTTCTTGCCACCGACCTTCGCGCCCATGGGCGTGCCTCCCGGACCCGGCTGCTACTTGGCCGCCTGGCTCTCGGAGCGGCGGAGGGCGTCCTTCTCGGCCCAGTCGACGAGCTCGCCGATGGACGTGGTCATGTCCTTGGCGATGTCGTCGATGACGGCGTTGAAGTAGTTGTAGAGCCAGATCGCGGCGATGGCGACGGCGATGCCGAACGCGGTCGACACGAGGGCTTCGGCGATGCCACCGGAGATGGCGGTGAGGTCGGCGCCGCCTTCCGCGCTCATCATCGAGAACGCGTTGATGATGCCGAAGATGGTGCCGACGAGCCCGACGAACGGGGCCGTGGAGCCCGTGGTCGCGAGCACGTTCATGCCCTTGCGGAGGCTCGCGGCTTCCGTGAGCGCGACGCGCTCCAGGCTGCGCTTCATGGCCTCGATGCCGTGGTGGTCGGAGCGGGCCTTGTACTCGGACAGGCCGGCCTTCACGACCACGCCCAGGTACGCGAGCTTGTAGGCGTCACCCGCCACGATCTTGAGCGAGCTCTCCATGTCGCCCGTGGAGAGCGGCTTGGCGATCGCCTCCGCGAGCGCGCGGGACTGGCCGCGGGCGCGCAGGAACGCGATGAGGCGCTCGATCCCGACGTAGGAGCTCCAGACGAGCATGACGAGCAAGAGGACGAAGATGGCCTTCGCCGGGGCGCCCATGACGGCCCAGAGATGCTGGGGGGAGAGATCCATGCCGCGGTCCTCCGGAGATGCCGGCTGCGCCGCCCGAAAGCGGCCGTGAGGGAATCCGCCCGAGGGCGGTCGGGAACGAGGCCGCCTATTCGGAGGCCTTGAAGTTGATGGCGAGGTCGAAGCCGGCCTTCACGGCACGGCCTCCGTCCTTCACCGGGTAGAAACGATAGCGCATCGCCACGTTCACGGCGGCGGGACGGAAGATCTCCGCGCACGTCTTCGGGATGATCTCGTAAGGAACACCCTTCTCGTCGATGTTGATGCGTACGGTGCAGCGCTCGTCCGGGAGCTTCAGCGCCTTCGCGGCTTCCGGGTAGTCGCTCTCGCGCACGGTCGCGCGCACCTTGACCTCGGCTTCGGACCAGTGGACGACCTTGATGCCCGTGCCGCCGAGCTGGCCGCCGAGCTGACCGCCGATCACGCCGCCGACGACACCACCGACGACACCGCCGACGACACCGCCCTCGACGCCCCCTTCCACACCTTCGGCCTCGGCTTCCACCACCTCGGTCTCGGTGGGGGCTTCCTCGAGGGGGACAACCTCTTGCGGGATGTCCTCCTGAGGCTTCACCTCGTCGGGCTTCTTCTCGGTCTTCGGCTTCTTGCTGCCGCCGGCGGGGGGTGGGGGCGGGGGCGGCGGGGGCGGCGCAGAGAGGTCGACCGCGACCTCGAGCACGTCGTCTTCCGCGGTCACCTCTTCGACCACCCGGCTGCCGGCCCAAACCGCGCCGCCGATGAGCGTGCCGTTCAGGAGCATGGAGAGAAAGAACGCGCCCGCCTGGCGCTTGGCCTGGAGCTGCTGGTTCCTTCCCACGCTGTCGAACATCGTCGCTCCTAGGCGAAGCCGCGGCAGTGTAACGCCTCGACTCCGACTCCCGTGTCAACTTGGCGTTACGGTTTGAGGTCTTCCCCGGTTTCTCCGAGGCGAACCTCGTGAATCCCGTCGGCGGAGGCCGTGAGCGCGACGATCCGCGCGTCGGCGGCGTCCAGGCGTTCGTGACACTCGCGGACGAGCGCCACGCCTTCCTCGAAGAAGCGCAAGGCGTCCTCGAGCGCGAGATCACCCCGTTCGAGCTTGGCAACGCGCGTCTCGAGCTCGCCGAGCGCCGCTTCGAAGGACCGCTCGGTCATCCGGCGCTCGCCTTCGGCTCGGCCGAGCGCGCGCGCTCGATCTGAGCGAGCGCGTACGTCAGCTTCACGCCGCTCGCGATGTCCGTACCCACGAGCACGGCGCTCCCCTCCCGGTTGAGCGCGACGCGCTCGGGGGAGACGTGGAGGTGCTTGCGGGTCTGGTCCTTCGCGGAGAGGTACACCATCTCGAGCCAGAGCCCCTTGGAGATGGCGCGCTCGACGATGGCCCGCACCTCCGCGACGGAGACACGGGTGGGCCCTTCCTGCTTCCGCTTCTGACGGGCGGCGCCTTGGGCTGCGTGGCTTCCGGGCACGGGGCGGAGGTCCTCGGGCTGAGTGTCCGCCGAGTGTGCACGCGCGAGCGGGTCATCGCGTTGCTCACGCGCCTCCGCGAGGAGGTGATGCAGGCGCTCGCGCGCTTCGGCGGCGTCTTCGTCGGCCGGGTAACGACGCAGCTCCTTCGCCGGGTTGAAGCCGGCGGAGACCAGCTCGGCCACGAGCTCCGGGATGCGGCGCCGGTCGATGGCGTACAGCCCGGGGGCGAAGCGGTGGAGCAGGTACGGCTTGAGCTGCCGGAGACCCTCGAGCTTGCGGACCACGCTGCGGTGCACCGTGAGCGCGACGATCTCGTGGAACTCGACGTCGCCTTCCTGGCCCATCCAGCTCCGGAGGGTCTGCTCGACGTTCTCGGGGAGGCCGATCTGGCTGTTCTCCCGCAGGAAATCGAAGACCTCCTCGCGCCGCCACCCCTTGCGGAGCGACTGTTCGATGGTCACTTCCGTGATCTTGTAGGTGTTCGCGCGGTCGCAGCCGGTGAGCTCGGCGAGCTCGCCCACCCGGAAGAGCAGGATCGGCGCGAGGCCCGCCGGCGCCATGATCTCGTACGACGGCGTGAGGTAGAACTGGCTGAAGCCGTCGTCCTCAGGGGGGTCGAGGAGCTTCGCCGCGCGCGGCGAGAGCCGGTAGAACTTCTGCTGGCCCCACACGCCGAGCTCGAGCATGCCGCACGAGACGAGCGGGGTGAAGCTGTAGCTGTCGCGCTCGGTGCCGCGGGGCGACTGGTAGAGGCCCTTGTGGTAGCGCTCGCGCCACTCCTCGCCGCGCTTCCAGCGGCGGTAGGTGGCCTGGAGCGGCGCTTCGGGAATCCACTCGCCCTTGCCGCTGTGCACGGCCCAGAGCACCCACTCCGCGAGGGAGAAGCGCTTGTCGAGGGCGCGGAACACGAGGTCGCGCTGATCTTCGGGCTCAAGGTGCAGCCATTCCTCGACGACGTCGCGGTTGACCGCCACGCGGTCGCCGCGCAGCTCGATCATCCCGTGCATCATGAGGAAGTCGTAGTGGAGGTTGAACAGCTCGCTGTCCGGGCTCCAGATCTGGGCGAAGAACCTGTCGAGCTCGTCCTTGTGCTGCTTGAACACCTCCTGGCGCTGGGTGAGCCGGGGCGGCTTCTGGTCCAGGTAGGTGGCGAGCGTCGCGAGCGAGAAGTCGAGCGGCGGACAGAACGGCCGCTGGTCGACCACGCGGATGTCGTCGTGCTGGAACGTGGACAGCACGAGCTCGGACTCGAGGTGCTCCACGAGCATGTCCACGAGCGGCTCGGGCACGAGGTAGTAGAAGCCGTCCTCGACGGAGTCGGACGCGAACACGAGGCCGCGGTCCGAGACCATCTGCATCGTGCGCGCCCAGTCGCTCTCGCGGCCGCCGAGCACGAGGACGAGCTCGCGGTGGAACTCTTCCGCGTGGGCGAGGCCGCCGCACTGGACGAGCGCCGCGAGGGCCTGCCTGTCGCGCTGGTGGAGCTGGGCGAGGAGCCCGCTTAGGCGGTTGCCCTGGGCGATGGCGCGCACGGTGAGCTGCGTCATGCGGTCGACGTCGCCGACGCGCGAGGGCTGGCCGCCCATCGCCCGGTAGAGCGCGCCGAGCAGGGGCTCGGGGAGGCGGGAGAAGTAGTGGACGAGGTCGTCGAGCTCGCCGCGGGCGAGCCGGCGGCGCCGCACGACGCCGGCCGCGGGCTTCCACCGCTTGCGGTGCACGCGCGGGCGCTGGGTCAACTTGCCGGTGGCGGGCACGACGACGCCAGGGCCCTCGCCCTCGTCGCCGCGCACGAGCCGCCGACCGCGCCGGGGCCGGCCGTTGTCGTCGTC
>CAXNIN010000131.1:0-10690 GCA_964202365.1 Myxococcota bacterium
TGACGCCGGTGCTCGGCTCGGGGCCGTCGGCGGTGCAACTCGAGGCGTTGGAGGGGGCGTTGGCGATGGACGCCCGCGCGGAGGTGGTCGTGATTCGCGTCGCTACCGACGTGAAGCTCGGGGACCGGAACGCGCTGATTCTGCATGGTTGGTCGGCGGTGTGGTCGTCGGTGGACGCGCCGCGATACGTCGAACGCGTGCTCCCCGACCGCACGGGATACATGGGCATCGACGAGGTCAGCTCCGTGGGCATCGCCTGGCAGTACAGCTCGCGAAACTTCGATCTCCGCCTCGGCGTTGGCGTATCGACGTTGCCGTACGTGTGGCTTGCGGACTCCGTGGAGCTCGCCTGGCGGTTCGGGGGGCCGCGCATCCCGTCGAAGACCGCCGCTGCGAGACCCTCCGGCTCGGTTGGAGCGAATGGCTGAACATCTGCACGATGCAGCTCGCCTGGCCGCGGTGCACGCCCTCGGCGTGCTGGAAGGAACCCCGGGGACCGAGCGGGCCTGCCGCATCCTCGCGCACGGGCTGGGCGTGCGGTGGGCGCTCGTCTCCCTCGTGGACGACGTGCATCGCACCCTCGTGTCGGCCCTCGGCGTGGACGAGCCGCGGCTCCGGCGCGCCCCTCTCGACGGCGCGGCTTGCGCCGAAGTGATGCGGACCGGCGCCGCGCTGGTCGTGCAGGACACGAGCTCCGATCTCGCCGATTCTGTCCTCGGGGACCTCGGCGCGCGTGCGTTCCTGGGCATCCCAATCCTCGTCGCGGAGGGGCACATCGTCGGCGTGCTCTACGCCGCTGCCGACGCTCCCCGGGCCTGGACGGCGGCAGATGTCGAGCTCGCGCGCGACGTCGCCTGTTCGCTCTCCGCCGAGCTCGACGCGCGCCTCGCGTGGCGAGAGCGCGACGTTGCGACGCGCGCCCGCGCGGTCACCGAACGCCGTTACCGGGTGGTGGAGAGCCACCTCTCCGCCGTGGTGGTCGAGTTCGACCGCGCGGGCCGCTTCATGCACCTCAACGTCGCCTCGCCCCCCTCGGCACCGGGGCACAGCGGCTCTCCGATCGGCCGCACCTGCCAGGAAGCCGGGATGAACTGGCGAATGGCGGCCCAGTGGGACGCCACCGTGCGCCAGGTGATCGACACCGGCACGAAGGTGGCGATCGAGTGCAGCTACGTCGAGGAGACCGGCCCCCGCCATTACCAGGTCGAGTTCGAGCCCGAGCGCGACGGCAACGGCGACATCGAGCGCGTGCTCGGCATCTGCATCGACGTCACCGAGGCGCGCCGCACGGAGCTCGCGCTCCGCCAGAGCGACCTCCGCTACCGGCAGGTGTTCGAGCAGAGCCCGCTCCCGATGTGGGTGTACGACGAGCACACCTATCGGTTCCTCGCCGTGAACGACGCCGCCGTGCGCCAATACGGCTGGTCGCGCGACGAATTCCTCGGCCTCTCCGCCCTCGACGTGTGCCTCCCCGAGGAGATCCCGGCCTTCCTGAGCCGCCACCGCGATGTGGCCTCGGCCGCCAACACCACCGCCGTCGTGCGGCACCGTCGGCGCGACGGCGACGTCGTCCTCGTCGAGCCCGCCGCGGGGCGCATCCACTTCGAAGGGCGGCAGGCGCGCATCGTGCTCCTCCCCGACGTGACCGAGCGGGTGCGCGTCGAAGCCGCGGTCCGCGAGGCCGAGCAGCGCTTCCGGCTCCTCGCCGAGCACATCGACTCGGTCTTCTTCCTCTGCACCCCCGACCGCGTACGCGTGCACTACGTGAGCCCCGCCGCGGCCCGCTTCTTCGGTGCCAGCTCGTCCGAGCCCGAGGCGATGCCCTGGTTCGATGGCGTGCACCCGCAGGACAGGCGGCGCGTCACGGCGGCCCTACCGGCGATGCGCCTCGGCAATTTCGAGGAAGAGTACCGCATCGTCTCGGCGGACGGCCGCACCCGCTGGGTGCGCACCCGCGCCTACCCGGTGCGCGGCCCCGAAGGCGACATCCTGCTCTCCGCCGGCATCGTCGAAGACGTGACGACGCTCAAGGAAGTCGAGATCGCGCTCACCGCGAGCGAGGCGAAGTTCCGCCAGATCGTCGAGACGGCGATCGAGGGCATCTGGCTCCTCGACACGTCGGGGCGCACCACCTACGCGAACCCGCGCACCGCCGAGCTCCTCGCGCTGCCCGCGGACTCCATCGTCGGCCGCGCCTTCGTCGACTTCGTGGACCCCGCCGGCCGCGCGAGCGCCGAGGCCATGTTCACCCGGCACTACACGCCGGCCGCCAGCCTTCCCGAGCTGTGCCTGCATCGCGGCGACGGTGCTCAGCTCTGGACAATCGTGGCCACGAACCCCGTCACGGACGACCGCGGCGAGGTGGTGGGCTTCCTCGCGATGCTCACCGACATCACCGAGCAGAAGAAGCTCGAGCGTCAGCTCCAGCACTCGCAGAAGCTCGAGCTCATCGGGCAGCTCGCGGGCGGCGTGGCGCACGACTTCAACAACCTGCTCACCGCCATCATCGGCAACATCGACCTCGCGATGACGACGATGAAGCCCGACGACCCCGTCTCCATCGATCTCGGCGAGGCACGCCGCGCCTCCGAGCGCGCCGTCGAGCTCACGCGCCAGCTCCTCGCGATCAGCCGCCGGCAGGTGCTCCAGCCGCGCCGCATCGTGCTCGACGTCGTCGTGAACGACGCCAAGCGGATGCTCGAGCGCGTGCTCGGTGAAGAAGTGTACCTCGTCACCACCCTGGGCTCCGCCAATCGCGTGGTCCTCGCCGACCCCGGCCAGGTGGAACAGGTGCTCGTGAACCTCGTGGTGAACGCGCGGGACGCCATGCCGAGCGGCGGCACGCTCCGGGTGGACACCGGCACGGTCGTCCTCGACGAGACCACCGCGAAGCTCCGCGGCCGCGAGGAAGGGCTCTACACGACGCTCTCCGTGGCGGACACCGGCACGGGCATGGACTCCGAGACGGCGAGCCGCATCTTCGAGCCGTTCTTCACCACGAAGGGCCCCGGCGAGGGGACGGGCCTCGGTCTCGCGATCGTCCTGGGCATCGTCGAGCAGACAGGCGGGTTCATCCACGTGGAAAGCGTGCTCGGCCAGGGCTCGTGCTTCACGGTGTACCTGCCGGTGCTCGCCGAGGAAGCCGACGTCGTGGCGGACCCCACCGTCGCGCGCGACAACGCGCCGGACTACCGCGGCAGCGAGACCATCGTAATTGTCGAGGACGAGCGCGCGGTGCGCACTGCCCTCCGGCGCACGTTGGAGCGGCTCGGGTACCGCGTGTTCGAGGCCGCGGACGGCGCCGAAGCGCTCGAGCTCTGCTCCAGCCCCGTCATCGAGCCCCTGCACCTCGTGCTCTCCGACGTCGTGCTCCCCGGCATGCGCGGCCCGGAGTTCGTCTCTCGGCTGCTCACCCGCCGGCCCGGGCTCCGCGTGCTCTTCATGTCCGGCTACAGCCAGGAGGCCGTGGCGGCCCGCGGGCGCCTGCTCCCCGGCACGGCGTTCGTGGAAAAGCCCTTCGGAGCCCAGCAGATCGCGCGCATCGTGCGCGAGACGCTCGACCGGCCGGCGGGGCTCGCGCGCCTCGACACGTAGGCGTTCGCCGCGGGGCGCGCGTCTCGAATCAGGCCGCGGTGGGCGTGCCGCCTTCGACGGGGCCGAGGGCGTCGAGGAGCTCGCGCACGCGTTGCAGGAGCGCGGCGGGCATGAACGGCTTCTCGATGCGGGCGTTCGGGATGGCCCCGAGGAATTCGAGCGCCCAGGGGAGGTACACGCCGCCGGTGAGGAAGACCATCCGGCGCGCGGCGTCGGGATCGATGCGGCCGAGCTCCTCGTAGAGGTCCTTCCCGGTGAGGCGGGGCATGAGGAGGTCGCAGAGGATGAGGTCGAACGTGGCGCCCTCGGCCACGCGCGCGAGGGCGTCGGCGGGGTTGGAGAAGGTCTCGACGTCGTGGTGGGCCTTGAGCACCTTGCCGAGGAGGCGGGTGATCATCACCTCGTCGTCCACGGCGAGGATGCGCGCCCGGCGGGGGCCGTCGGCGGTGGCCGGGGTGGGGCCCGGGAGGGCAGGGGGGGCGTCGATGGCGCCGGGGAGCTCGATCTGAACGCGGCTTCCCGCCCCGAACCACGAGGCGCGCTGCGCGTACCCGCCGAGCTGGCCGACGAGGTAGCGCCCGAGCGCGTCGTAGTGGCTGGCATCGGCGCCGTGGGGGTCGAGGGTGAGCTGGGCGGCCCGCGCGCCGTCGTCGCTCCCGAGCGGGAGGCCGCTGCCGGCGTCCTCGATGCGGATGCGCACGATGGGGCCAGCGCGGCTCACCTCGACCTTGATGGTGCCGAGGGTGTCGCGGGCATCCGGGATGGACGCCGCGGCGGCGCGCACGAACGCGAGGAGGGCGGCCTCGAGCAGCGCGGGCGTGGCCTCGATCGCGATGCTCGCGGAGACGGAGGGCTCGATGCGTACGCGCTGCGCGAGCGTGGGCTCGAGGGCGGCGATGGCGGCATGGAGGGCGTCGACGACGCGGATGTGGCGGGTGGTGCCGGGCCGGAGCTGGGTGAGCAGGCGGAGCTCGTCGAGGCGGTGCCGCATGGGGGCGCCGACGAGGAGGGCGTGTGCGAGCGTGGCGCGGATGTTGGCGCCGGCCGCGTCGTCGGTCGGGCTCTCCGCGAGCGCGGCGCGCACCGACCGGAGCCCGGCGAGCACCCGGGTGATGCCGATCTCGAGCTCGGTCGCGACGCCGTCGAGCAGGGCCGAGCGCGGGTTGACGGGCTCGGTGGGCTCGGCCGGGTGGCCCACCGCGGCGGGCCGGTCGGCGCGGCGGAGGACGTTCCGCAGGACACGGCGCAGCCCGGCGACGTCGAGGCCCGCCTTGGGGATGTAGTCGAACGCGCCTGCGAGGCGCGCCTCCTGCTCGACCGTGCGGTCGCCGTAGCCGGTGAGGATGACCATGGGCATGGTGCATCCGCGGATCGTGGCGTCGCGCAGGAACTCGACGCCGTCGCGACCGCCCAGGCGGTAGTCGAGGAGGCACAGCTCGGAGTCGCCCGCGCACACCGCGCGAAGGCCCTCCTCGTAGCTGGGGAGCCACGTCAGCGCGTACCGCCCACCTTCGATCTCGGCGACGAGGTCGCGCGTGAGCTCGAAGTCGTCGGGGTCGTCGTCCACGAGGAGGATGCGGACGGCTCCGTTCGGGTCAGGTTGCACGATGGCCTCCCGGGGTGGGCAGGTGCGCGAAGTCGCCCCAGTGCGCGCCGAGCACGCGCATGAGCGCGACCATGCCGTCGAAGCTGCTCGGCTTCTGGATGTAGGCGGTCGCGCCCAGGTCGTAGCACCGGTCGACGTCGACGGGGTCGCTCGAGGTGGTGAACACGAGGACGGGGATGTGGCGGAGGCGGAGATCGCTCTTTATTGCCTGGAGGGCCGCGAAACCGTCGAGCAGGGGCATGTTGAGGTCGAGCAGCACGATCCCCGGGCGGGGGGCCGCGCCGTCGGCTGCGTAGGCGCCCTCGCGGCGCAGGTAGCCGAGGAGCGCCTCGCCGTGCTCGACGCAGCGGATCTCGCAGTCGATCCTGCTCTCCGTGAGTGCGTCGACCGCGAGCTCGCGGTCATCGGGGTCGTCTTCGGCGAGCAGGATGGTGAGCGGTCGGCGCATCGAGGTTCAGTCTCCGTCGCGTGCCTGGCGAGCGGGAAGTTTCAGAAGGAAGGTGGCGCCCTCGCCGGGCGTGCCCGACGCGGTGAGCCGCCCCTGGTGGCGTTCAGCGATCTTACGGCAGATCGCGAGCCCCATCCCGGTGCCGGCGAACTCGACGCGCGAGTGCAGGCGCTGGAGCATGCCGAAGATGCGCTCCTTGTGGCGGTCCTCGAAGCCGATGCCGTTGTCGGAGACCGTGATGTCCCAGCGCGGCGTGTTGGGGCCGGAGAGCGTGTCGGCCTCGCTGCGAATGGTGATTCGCGGCGGAACTCCCTGGCGGTGGAACTTGAGGGCGTTGCCGATGAGGTTCGTGAAGAGGCGCTGCATCTGGTCGGCGTCGGCCTCCACCGTGGGGAGCGGGCCGACGTCGAACGTGGCCGCTACCCGGTGGGCGTCCTCCTCGGTTTCCTCGATGGAGGCGGCGAGGATGCGCCCGAGGTCGGTCGGCGCGAGGAGCGGGGGGAGGCCCTCGATGCGGGCGAACTCGAGCATGCCGTCCACGAGCTGCTGCATGCGGCGGGAGGCGCCCTGGATGCGATCGAGGTCTTCGCGGCCCTGATCGCCGAGCGTGTCGCCAAAGCGCCGGGAGAGGCGGTCGCCGAAGGCGAGGATCTTGCGGAGGGGCTCCTTGAGGTCGTGCGAGGCCACGCGGGCGAACGCCTCGAGGTCGCGGTTGCTGCGCTGGAGCGCGCGGGCGTGCACCCGCTCCGCCTCGGCCTCCCGGTGTTCGGCGTCGAGGTCGCGAACGACCACGGCGAACCCGAGGCACACGTGCCGCTCGTCGAGGATCGGGGTGGAGACCACGCGCCCCCAGAACGGCGCGCTGTGCCGACGCCGAAACCAGCCGGCGGCCTCCTGCGGGCCGGCCGAGCGCGTGAAGCCGACGCCGGTTGCACCGGCCACGCCGGTGAGCTGGGCGGGCTCGCCGGGGTCGTACTCGGCGCGGATGGGCAGGAAGGACGAGAGCGGGAGCCCGAGCGCTTCGCCCGCCGGCACACCCAGGATGCGCTCGGCGGCGGGCGGCCAGGTCTCGATGCGGCCGGCGGCGTCGAGGAGGAGGACGCCGTCCTCCACGTGGTCGAGGAGCAAGGCGAGCCTGGCCGCGCGCCGGGCCGTGGGATCGAAGTCGGGGATTGCGGGCGCGGAAAGGGAGTCGGCGCGGGGGCGAACGTTAGGGGGCGCGCGTTCGGCGTCCCCCCGCTGTGTTGGCGGCAGGGCCGCCGCCTCGTCCGTCATCCGCATCGGACCTTTATAACGCGTGACGTAAGCGCACGTCGCAGCGGCGGTTCGGATATGTTCCCGGTATGCGCCTCCCCGACGACCCCATCATCCGCGAGCTCTTGCCGGAGTTCTGTGCGATGTGGGACACGTACCTCGAGGGTGCGTGGTGGCCCGGAATCCGGACGTCGCGGGACAGCCAGGAATTGTACCGCTTCGCGCACACCGTGCGCGGGTCGTTCGCGCAGTTCGGCCTGCCGGACGGCGCCGAGCTCGGCCTGGAGCTGGTGGCGGCAGCGCGCGCCGGGGACTGGGACGCGTGCGAGGCGCTCGTGGAGCGTCTCCGAGGGCGCCTACGCGACCTCAAGGCGGCGCTCCCGCCGCCATGCGCCCCCTGACAGCCCCGCCGGTCAATCCTTCTGGGCCTCGAAGTGTTCGCGCAGGCGGCGCAGGGCGCGGCCGTGGAGCTGGCACACGCGGCTCTCGGTGACCCCGAGCGTGACGCCGATCTCCTTGAGCGACATCCCGCGCTGGTAGTACGCGGACACCACCTCGCGCTCGCGTTCGGGGAGGAGGTCCACCGCCTTGAGCAGCCCCGCGTTGCGCTCGGCCACGAGCCACTGATCGAGCACCGACACCCCCTCGCCGGCCACCTGGTCGACGAGGCGCGTCTCGCCCTCCTCAGTGGTGGGTGCGTCGAGCGACATCACGCGGCGGTTGGCCGAGTTGCCCACCTGCTTGTCGTACGCGGCGGGCGAGAGGCCGAGATCTTCCGCCATCTCCTCGCGGCGCGGATCACGGCCCAGGCGGCGCTTGAGTCGGGCACGCGCCTCCTCGATCTGTTGGGCGGTGCGCCGGACGGTGCGGGGCGCCCAATCGCTGTCGCGGAGCGCGTCGACGATGGCGCCGCGCACCCGGATCTCGGCGTAGGCCTTGAACGGCACGCCGCGCGCGGGGTCGAACCGATCGATGGCGTCGATGAGGCCGAGCGTGCCGACGTTGGCGAGCTCGTCGACGTCTACCGCCACGGGGAGGCGCTGCGCCATGCGGCCCGCGATGGCGCGGACCATCGGGAAACACTCGACGATGGTGCGTTCCCGTGACGCGCGCCACTCCTCTGACTCGCGCTCGCCGGTGACTACCGCGGGGACCGGGACCGCCGGAACGTGCTCAGCACCAGGGGCCGCGCGACCGTACATTGGGTGTGATGGGTGACCGTAGCTCGGTTCCATGGCTTACTCACACAACGCGCAGAGGCGGGGGTTGGTGGCGTTGTCTGTGGAGATCACCGGTTCGAGGCGGGTCTCCACCAGGGTGGCGGAGGAGTCGAACGAACACGCGGTGAAGAGGTACACGGAGAGCATCGGAGCCTCTTTGGGCCGAAAGTCGACGTTGGATCCAAAGCCGCGGGGGCGGACGCTAGCGTTCGGGGGGGCAGCTGATGGTCACGCCGATGGCGCAACTCTCCTGGCACCGCACGCGGCGCTCTTCGACGCCCCGGTAGTTCTGCTTGACCAGGCGGGCGTCGACGGCCTCGCAGAGCGCCCGGCGGCCGTCCACCTGGGAGCGCCACCCGGTACGCTCGAACGTCAGCACGGTGCCGTCCCAACACTCCGGGTCGTCGAAAGTGACGAAGCAGAAGTCGCCGTCCGTGTCGCTCTCCTCGGCGGTGCAGCTGAGGTCGGCGTTCTCGAGGGGGAGCGCGTCGCACATCGTGTACTCGCCGGGGCCGCGGTCGGACACCTTCGCGAGGTCGGACACGGCGAGCTCGAGGGCCCGCGAGAGGGTGCGGCGAGCCGCTTTCGCGGCGGCCTCGGGGCTGGACCGCGTGGCCGAGGCCTCGATGGCTCCGTTGAGGGTGCAGCCGGGTTCGGGGCCGCGCCAGACGGCGACACAGCGGACGCCGTCGCCGTCACCGGCCGCAAAGGCGAGCGTTGCGAGGAAGAGGAACATCATTCACCTCCATTCGTGAGCGGGAAGAGACCTTCGTGGGACTGGGCCGCGGTGTGGTTCTGCCAACGGACGAGGAAGCGGGCAAGGCGGCCGCGGTCCCGAATGGACATCGCGGCCAGGCGCGCGCCGATGCGGAGCCGCGCGCGGCGGAGGAACAGGTTTCGAACCTCGCAGCTGCACCGGATGGGCGCCTCGCCGGGGAGCAGCAGCTCGGCGTCGAAGAGGGTGCCGACGGCGAGCCCTTCGTCGCTGGGGTCCGCGAAGCTGAACCCGCCGACGGAGATGTCCGCGAGAGGGATGCCCTTGCCGATGTCCTCGTCGAGGAAGCGGATGGCGAAGCCGGACGCCGGCGTCAGGTCGATGCGGGGCGTGAGGCGACGGTCGTTGCTGCCTTCCACCGCGTAGGGGAGCGTTGCGACAACGTGATCTGCGTGCACCTCGAGCACCTCGGAGTAGAACCGGTAGCTGTCGTCGCGGCCGGCGTACTCGACGCAGATGGACGCGCCGGCGACGAGCGGGGGCGGCTTCTCGCCGCGCGTTCCGATGACGACGCCGCCTTCACCCTGGGGGTAGCGGAGCTCGCCGGTGAAGTCGCCGAACTCGCTCGTGACCGTGACGGAGTCGGTGTTGCCGACGGCGTAGAAAATGTGGGCGACAACGTCGGCCGGTTCCCGCGTCGGTGTCGGAGTGATCTTCGCCATTTCCATCCTGGGTATGTCATTGATTTAGCTCCGGCCCAGCGGGGTGGCAAGGCTTCGCGTGGAGCGGGTGGTTTTGTATTTATGTTGATTGTACATGCATTTTAGGGGGTTGTAAGCGGCGGCCTCGCGCGGTGTAGACATTCCATGACTGCCAACTGTTGTGACGAAACCGCTAAGAGGTCCGTGACGAATGGAGACAGTATCACGGGCTTCGACGACCGAACGGCGCGCTGTGGTGCGGGTGTGCGCGGGCCCAAACGGAAACGACGTCACGATGCTCCCTCGGTGGAGGCGCGCCGGGCCCCGCCGCGCGTGGCCCCCCAACAATTGCGAAGGGCCCCTCGACGGGGCCCTTCTGGAGGCGTGAGGCCGGCGGTCGGGAGCTACATCGCGGCGACCGCGTGCGCCCGCAGCCAGAGGAGGAGCAGGCGGGCGAGCTCGCCGCGGGACTCCAGCGACATCTCCGCGAACCGCGCGCCCACGTGGCGGGAATCGTCCTGGTTGCGGATGTGGCGCACTTCGAGCACGGCGTCTAAGGGCTCCACGCCGGGCACGTGGAGCTGCCCGGAGATGTGATCTCCCACCGACATGGGCCCGCCGTTTGCGTCGACGAGGCCGACGCCGCCGTCGGAGATGTCGAGCACCGGCCAGGTGGCCTCGTGGCCGTCGCGCGTCTGCACGAACCGGATGCCGGCGTCCGGGCTCACCGGGAAGCGCGCGGTGATGCGCTGGTCGTGCCGCTCGATGCTCGTCGGGAGGTCGACGCGGATGCCGCCCGCCTCCCGCGCGAGGATGGTCGACTGGAAGCGGTACTGGTCCGTGGGGCCCGCGTACTCGACGGTCACGGGGGCGCCGTGGTTGAACGCCGGGACGCTCGGCGGGCAGGCGAGGAGCGCGCCGTCGCCGTCCGGGTAGAGGAAGGCGCCAGCGAAGACCCCGGCGGGGGTGGTGACGACAACGCGGTCGGAGGTGCCGCTTGCAAAAAACAGGTGCGCGAGGATGTCGGTGGGCTCGACGAGGAATTCCGACGGTTGCATCCGGTGCTCCGTGAAGGGCGACTCCCGCTAGCTGGATGCGTGCGGGAAGGTGAGGCGGAAGGTGGTCCCACCCCCTTCGCGGCCGTGCACGGTC
>CAXNIN010000132.1:0-10649 GCA_964202365.1 Myxococcota bacterium
CACGCTCACCGCCACGTCGCGGTAGGCGGCGGGCGCGCGCGGGCGCCGCGCGGTACACCACGAGCTTGCCGATGCCGTGGAGGAGCGCCGGCAGGAAAGGTTCGGCGTCGGCGAAGAGCGACTGCGCCACCTCCCCCGCGACGATGGACACCGACCGCACGTGGTTGGCCTGGGCCTGGAAGCCCCGCACGCGGAAGACGGGGCCGTTCATGCACGCGCCCATCGCGATGCGCCAGAGGCGGGCGTGGCCGATGCGGACGATGGCGCCGTCGAGCGCCATCGGGCGCGTGGAGCCGAACGAGGCGCCGCGGGCCTCCTTTCAGACGCGCTGCACGAGCGCGGGCTCCTGGCGCACGAGCGCCGACACCTCGGCGCGGGGCGGGTCGCCGGAGCGGAGGAGCACGTCGAGCTTGATGGCGGCGTCGGGGAAGAGCGGGAAATCGAGCCGCGGCGCCGCGGTGGGCCGCATGATGCGGTCGACGAAGCGCCAGTCGGCGCGGCTGGGCGCGGCGTCGCGGAGCGCGTAGAGCCGATCCGTGAGCTGGGTGCGCACCGCGCCGAGGTCGGCGCTTTCGGGGAGCTCGGCGCCGGTCCACGGGGCGGGGCCTTCGAAGACAGGGTTGACGCGCCGCGTGATGGCGCCGCCGTAGCCGCCGCGGGGGTCGGCCTCCGCCGCCGACGCGGGCGCCGCCGCCACCGCGAAGAGCGGGCGCTCGAGCGCGGCCCAGTCGCTCACGAAGCCGCCGCCGGCGTTCGGCGCGGAGGACGACGCACGGACGTCGGTGGCGTCCGAGCCGGCGCGCGCACGCCGCGCTCCCGCCGTGAGCTTGAGCGTGCGCTCCACCTGCGCCGGCGACGGTTCCGGCGCGCGCACCGCGGTGATGTCGGGGTCGGTGCCGCCGTCGCGCGCCTCGGCGTCGACCGCGTCGAGGGCGCCCTCCCCGGTGAGGGCTTCGCTACCCGCCGCGGAGGCGCGCGCCCACGATGGCCCGGAACACCGCCTCCACCGCGTCGGACTCGAGCCCGGCGGCCCGCGCTCGCGTGCGGAGGCGCGCGTACACGGCGGCCTCCCGCGCCGCGTCGCGCACAGGCTCGCCGTGCGCGCCCTTCGCCGCCCAGAGGTCGGCCACCACGGCGGCGCGCTCAGCGAGCAGGGCCACGAGCGCGTCGTCGAGGGCGTCGATGCGCGCGCGGTGGGCGGCCACGAGGGCGGCGTGGGCGCGCGGGTCGGCCGCGCCCGGAACGTCGTCGCCGCCGGTGCTCACCGGGCCTCCGCGTGCATCGTGCGCATGGTGCCCGTCGTCACCCCGAACTGTTCGTGGGCGGCGACGCGCCGGACGACGTCGGCGGGGGTCGCCGCGCCGGCGAGGAGCGCGGCGTAGGCGTCGAGCACCGTTGCCGCCTGCTCGGTGGTCTCCCAGACGAACTCCACGCGGAACCGCCGCACGCCGGCGGCGAGGAGCTTCGGCACAACCCGCGCGGCGGACTGGGCGCGCGCCTCGAAGACCGTGTTCCGGCAGCCGACGTCGACAACTACGGGGTGCTCGAGCCCGACGGGGTCGCGAACCGCGACGCGGTGCTTCTCGCAGGGCCGCCCGCACGTCTTGAAGTCGCGGCCGTTCGAGAGCGTGTGCGCGTACACACAGTGCTCGGTGTGGAACGTGGAGATGTGGTGGTGCGCGACCACGGCCATCCGCTCGGCGGGAAAACGCTCGAGGAGCGCGAAGAGCTGGGTCTCGTCGAGATCGTGGGCGGCGGTGAGGGTGTCGGCGCCCATCGCGAGGAGGTGGTGCGCGGTGACCGAGTTGGTCACGTTCAGGGAGAAGTCGCCGTGCACCGCGGGCCGGGGCGCGCCGTCACCGCCCGCGAGCCCCGCGAAGTGCACCAGGCCGGCCCAGTGGCGCACGAGCACGCTGTCCGGGCGCAGGGTCTCGATGCGACGATCGAAGGCTTCCTCGCCCGGCTTGTGCACCCGCACCGTCGCGATGCAAACCCGCATGCCGGCCGCGCGTGCACGCTCCACCGCCCGCCCGAGCCCGACCATCTCCATCCAGTCCAGCTCCACCTCGGGGAGCGCGGCGCCGCGCGCGCGGGCGTCGATCACGGCGTCGAGCTGGGCGTCCGTGCGGCAGAGCGGCACGAGCACGGCGCCCTCCGCCGCGGGCGGCCTCCCCGCGTGGAGCGCCACGGCTTCCGCGATGACGCGCTCCGCGGCGGGCCGCGGGTCGAGCGCGTGGCGCTTCGACGCGAGGTGCGCCGCGAGCGCGCGGGTGACGAGCTCGCGGCGGAGCCGCTTCAGCTCGGACACCGGCAGGTGCACCCCCGCGTTCAAGCCGTCGACCGACAACGCCGCGAGCCGGAAGGGGGTGCCGCCGAGCGCGCCGAGCTTCGCGGCGACGGTGTCGGCGTCGAGGCCCGCGCCGGACGCCGTCGTGAGCAGCATCTCGCTCGCCACCTCGATCGGCCCGCTCCCGTCCGTGTGACCGGTCACCACGAGCGGCTCGCCGGCCGCGCCGCGCACCGCCAGCGTGAGCGGGATTCGGCCCTCGGGCTCGCCCTCACCCATGCGCCGCTCGACGTCGCGCTCCACGCGCGGGTCACGCGTGAGCCACATCTTGTGCCCGGGGCGCACCCGGCCGATGGCGGCGTTCGCGCGGTCGAAGCCGAGGAGCCAGCCGTCGCGGGTGGCCTCGACCGTCCAGAGCGCCCCCCCGGGCTCCTCCTCCTCGGGGCGCCCGGTGTCGAACCCGATGCCCATGCCCGCGAGCACCTCCGGCGCCGCCGCCGGCACCCCGCGCGCGCTCTCGGCCTCCGCCCCGCCCACGGTCGGGAGCGGCGCGCTCACGACGCCCACAGGCGCGTAGCCGCCGACCGCCACGCCGCCCGTAGGCCGCCGCGTGTCGGCCACCACGCGCACGCCGCGCGGCCCGACCTCGGCCACCACCCCGAGCAGCACCCCGCGGTGTTTCGGGAAGCGCCCCTCCACGAGATCCTGGTGGTCGCTCCCGGCGAGAAACCCGTCGGAGAACCCCCGCGAATACGTGAGCGCCATCCGCGCGACATCCGCACGCACGGCCGCTTGCGCCGCGGGGCTGCCCGCCTTGCCGGCCCCGATCGCGTCGACCCAGCGCCGGTACCCTTCGACGGCCGTTGCGACGTACGCGGGCCCCTTCATGCGGCCCTCGATCTTCAGGCTCGCGACGCCGGCTTCCACCAGGGCGGGGATCGCGCGGAACGCCGCCTGGTCGAGCGGGGAGAGCAGGTACCGCACGTCCTGCGTGTCGCGCGCGACGCCGTCGACCACGAGCGTGTACGGGAGCCGGCACGACTGCGCGCACTGGCCGCGGTTCGCCGATCGACCGCCCCACGCCTCGCTCGTGAGGCACTGGCCGCTCCACGACACGCACAACGCGCCGTGCACGAACACCTCGAGCTCCAGGTGCGTGCCCGCGGCGAAGGTGGCGATCTCCTTCACGGAGAGCTCGCGCGGCACCACCAGCCGCGTACACCCGAGCTTCGCGGCGAACACGGCCGCCTCGGGGCTCGAGATGGTCATCTGCGTGGAGGCGTGCACGTGGAGCGTGGGCGCCACGGCCCGCGCCAGGAGCGCGACCGCGGGGTCCTGCACGATCAAGGCGTCGATCCCGGCGTCGGCCGCGCCGCGGAGCAGCCGCTCGAGGAAAGGGAGCT
This sequence comes from Myxococcota bacterium, assembly GCA_964202365.1. GTDB lineage: Bacteria > Myxococcota_A > UBA796 > UBA796 > SXON01 > CAJBVW01. Next base: position 3,691 of record CAXNIN010000132.1, read on the forward strand.
CCGCCTCGAACACCACCGTGTTCAGCGTGAGGTATGCCTTGGCCCCGGCCCGGTGGATGCGGTCGCACGTGGAGGGGAGCGTCGCGAGCGGGAAATTCTTCGCCCTGGCGCGGGCGTTGAGGCCCTCGTCGAGCCCGAAGTACACGGCGTCGGCCCCGGAGGCGAGCGCGGCGGCCATCGACGGCTCGTCGCCGGCCGGGGCGAGGATCTCGGGGAGACGCACCATGGGCGCCGTCTAAGTCGGCGCGGAGGGAGCGTCAGGGGTTGCGAGTACGGAACCACCGCCGCTCCGCCGGCTCACCCCCCGCTTCCGCACCGGCCCCGCCGGGTGCCCCGATGCATCGTCGCTCGCGCCCCGGCCCCCCATCGCGTTAGCCTCCCCTCCCTACCGAGGAGGCCGGGATGATCCTGTCCGCGCTCGTCGCGCTCTTGCCGTACGCCGCCGCGCTCACGCCCGTGAAGCCTGACGGCCCCCCGGCCACCGCGCCCGCCGCCGCCGCCGGCGCGCCCGCGATCTCCGTCCCCTACGAGCAGTACACGCTGCCCAACGGCCTCCACGTGATCCTCGCGGAGGACCACTCGGTGCCTTTCGTTTGGGTGAACGTCTGGTATTGGGTGGGAAGCCGCGACGAGAAGCCCGGCCGCACGGGGTTCGCGCACCTCTTCGAGCACCTGATGTTCCAGGGCTCGGAGCACGCGAACGACGACTTCTTCGCGCCGCTGCAGAAGGTGGGCGCCCAGGTGAACGGGACGACCAACCTCGATCGTACGAACTACTTCGAGGGCGTGCCGAGCGCGGAGCTGCCCCGCGCGCTCTTCCTCGAGAGCGACCGCATGGGCTGGCTCCTGCCGGCGCTCACCGACGAAAAGTTGAAGAACCAGAAGGACGTTGTCCGCAACGAGCGTCGGCAGCGCTACGACAACGTGCCGTACGGCCACGCGTGGCTCCACCTCTATGAGAACCTCTTCCCCGAGGGCCACCCGTACCACGTGCCCACCATCGGGAAGCACGAGGACATCGAGGCCGCCTCCCTCACCGACGTGAAGGAGTTCTTCGCCACCTGGTACGTGCCGAACAACGCCAGCCTCGTCGTGAGCGGCGACTTCGACCCGAAGGTGGCCAAGGAGCTCATCGCGGGCTGGTTCGGCGACGTTCCGGCGGGCCCGGAGCCCACGCCCCGCGTCGTGACACCCGTGGCGCTCGACGCCCCGAAGGTGGTGCGCGCCACCGACTCCAAAGCCCCCTTCGAGAAGGTGTGGCTCGCGTGGCTCTCGCCGGCCGTGTACGCCCCGGGCGACGCCGAGCTCGACCTCGTTTCATCCGCCCTCGCCGACGGCAAGGACAGCCCGCTCTACCGCGTGCTCGTGCGCGAGAAGCAGATCGCGCAGGACGTGAGCGTGGCGCAGGTCTCCAACGACCTGCAGAGCATCTTCATGATCAACGCCACCGTCGCGCCCGGCCACACCGGCGACGAGGTGGTGGCCGCGATCGACGCGGTCCTCGCCGACGTGAAGGCGAAGGGTGTCACCGAAGAGGAGCTCGCCACCGCGCGCACCCAGTACGAAGTTGCCTTCTACGGCAGCATCTCCTCGATTCAAGCGAAGGCCGACCGTCTCAACGCATACTTCCGCAAGACCGGCGAGCCCAACGGCTTCGGGGCCGATCTCGCCCGGTACTACGCCGCCACCCCGGAGCGCGTGAACGCCACGCTCCGCGACGTGCTCGGCCCGAACCGCCTCCAGCTCCACATCGCGCCCGAAGCGCCCCCGCCGCCTCCCCCGGCGCCGCCTCCCGCGCCCGCCCCGACCAAGAAGTCCGGAGGAAAGAAGTGAGAACCGCGCTCCTCTCTCTCCTGGTCCTGTGCGCGTGCGCCCCGAAGGTGCCCGCCACGCAGCCGCTCGTGGTGGACCGCGCCGCGGGCATCCCCGCCTCCCTGCCGACGCGCCCCTTCGTCGCGCCGGAAACCAGGCGCGCGACGCTCTCCAACGGGCTCACGGTCGTGGTCGCGGAGAACCACGAGGTGCCGCTCGCCTCGGTGCGCCTCGCGTTCCGCGCCGGCGGCCACGCCGACCCCGTGGGCAAGGAAGGCCTCGCCGGCGTCACGCTCGACATGATGAACGAGGGCGCCGGCAGTTACGACGCGATGACGTTGTCCGCGGCGCTGAAGCGCCTCGGGAGCGATCTCGGCACCAACGCGTCGGACGACGGCGCGAGCGTGTGGGCGAGCAGCCTCACCCGCAACCTCGACGCCACGCTCGACCTGATGGTGACCGTGCTGCGCGAGCCCACCTTCCCCGAAGCCGAGTGGGACCTGCTCGAGAAGCAGCGCGTGGCCGACCTCGACCGCCGCCGGAAGGACCCGGAATGGCTCGCCGTGCGCGTGTTCGACCGCGTGATCTTCGGCGACGCATATCGGGGCCGCGCGGCCACGAAGGCCAGCTACGCCGCGATGTCGACCGCCGACATGAAGGCGTGGTGGGCCGAGAACCTCACGCCCGACCGCGCCATCCTCTTCGCCGCCGGCGACGTGACGCTCGAGACGCTCGTGCCCAAGCTCGAGGCGCGGCTCGCCGCGTGGAAGGCGCCCGAGCGCACCGCCGAGGCGGCCGGCCAGGCGGCGAAGCCTGTGTCGCTCGCGACGCCGGCGCTCCCCGCCGGCCCCGCGCCCATCCACGTAGTGGACCGCCCCGGCGCGGCCCAGTCGATGATCCGGGTGGGCGGCTACGTCACCTCCCCGACCGACCCCTCGTGGTTCCCCCTCGTCCTCGCGAACCAGGTTGTCGGCGGGCAGTTCACGTCCCGCCTCAACATGAACCTGCGCGAGTCGAAGGGGTGGACGTACGGCGCCCGCTCCGGCGTGAGCCTCGACCTCGCGGGCGGCCGCTTCGTGGCCTCCGCGGGCGTCCACACCGAGTTCACCGGGCCCGCCGTGGCCGAGACCCTCGCCGAGATCGAGGGGCCGCGCGCCGGCCGCCCGCTCGCGGCAGGCGAGGTCGAGGACGGCCGCTCCGCCATCGTGCAGGCGTGGCCGCTCCGCTTCGAGAGCGCCGACTACCTGCTCACGCAGGAAGAGAGCGTCTGGCGCTACGGCCTGCCCGCCGACTGGACGAACGGGTACCTCGGTCGCCTCAACGCCGCGACCCTGGACGCCGCCGCGGGCGCCTGGAAGGAACGCGTCGACCCGAGCCGCCTCGTGGTGGTGGTGGTCGGCGACCTCGCGCAGATCCGCCCCGCGCTTCAGGCGCTCGGGCGCCCCCTCATCGAGCACGACGCGGACGGCAACGTGGTCCCCGCGCCCGCCGCACCGTAACCAAGGAGCCTTCATGGGTATCGAGAGCCGCTTCATCTGGATGGACGGGAAGATGGTCCCGTTCGAGAATGCGAACGTCCACGTGCTCGCGCACACGCTGCACTACGGGCTCGGCGTCTTCGAGGGCATCCGCGCGTACAAGCAGACCCACGGCGGCGGCGGCGGCGTGTTCCGCCTCGACGAGCACATCCGGCGCCTCACGGACTCCGCGAAGATGTGCCGCATGGACCTCCCCTGGACGCACGCCCAGATCCGCGCGGCGTGCCTGGAGACCCTGAAGATCAACGAGATGGAGGAGGCCTACATCCGCCCCATCGTGTACTTCGGCATGGGCAAGATGGGCCTCGGCGCCCGGGACAACCCCGTGCACCTGTCGGTCGCGGTGTGGGACTGGGGGCGCTACCTCGGCGAGGAGGGCATCAAGAACGGCATCCGCGTCCAGACGAGCACGTTCACCCGCCACCACGTGAACTCGAACCTCCAGCGCGCGAAGGTGATCGGGCACTACGTGAACTCGATCCTCGCGCGCTACGAGGCGAACGACAACGGGTTCGATGAAGCCATCATGCTCGACGGCTCCGGCTACGTGGCCGAGGGCACCGGCGAGAACCTGTTCTGCGCGCGCGACGGCATGGTGAAGACCCCGCCGATCGTGAACATCCTGGGCGGCATCACGCGCAAGACGGTCATCGAGATCCTGCGCAAGAACGGCACCGAGGTGCTGGAGACGGCGTTCGGGCGCGACGCGCTCTACGTGGCGGACGAGGTGTTCCTCACGGGCACCGCCGCCGAGGTGACGCCGGTGCGCGAGATCGACCGCCGCACCGTCGGCACGCCGGGCAAGGTCACGCGCCACGTCCAGGAGACCTACACCGCGGGCGTCCGCGGCGAAGTCGAGTGGATGAAGCCCTACATCACGACGTACTGATGGCGACGCCCCCCCTCCGCACCGCGATCGGAATCCTCGCGCTGGCCGCCGCGCTGGCCGTCACCGAACGTGCGGAGGGCGCGGCTGCCCGTCCGAACGTGCTCTTCGTCGTCGTGGACACGCTCCGCGCCGACGCCCTCGGCCTCTACGGCGAGAAGAAGCCCACGTCGCCGAACATCGACGCCCTCGGCAAAAAGGGCGTCGTGTTCGACCGCGCGTGGACCCAATACACGTGGACCCTCCCTTCCTACGTGTCGTACATGAGCTCCCGGTTCGCGCGCACGCACGGCTGGGACTTCCAGATGGGCAAGCTCGACACCTACGCGGTGCTCGACGAGCGCGCGCCGCTGTTGCCCGAGGTGCTCCGCGACGCCGGCTACGCCACCGCCGGGCACTACTCCAACGCGCACATCAAGCCCGAGCTCGGGATGTCCCGGGGCTTCTCGGTGTGGCTCAAGGGCGCCGACGTCGGCGTCACCCGCGCGGCCGTCGCCGACATCGGGCGGTGGAAGGAAGACGGAAAGCCGAACTTCCTCTACGTGCACTTGATGGCGCCGCACGAGCCGCTGCTCCCTTCGGCCGAGTCGCGCGCGGCCATCGGCGGCACGCTCGCCATCGATCCGAAGGCCGGCGTGAGCTACAAACGTTGGCACGAGGCGCCCGAGGCCGAGAAGCCCAAGATTCGCGAGGAGCTCCGGCTCGCATACCTCGCGGCCGTGCGCGACGCCGATGCGAACGTCGGGCGCGTGCTCGCGGCGCTGGACGCGTCGGGAGAGGCCGGAAACACGATTACCGTGTTCTTCTCGGACCACGGCGAGCTCCTCGGCGAACACGAGGGCACCTGGGGACACACCTCGTGGGTGTGGGAGGAGCTCTCGCGCGTGCCGCTCGTGGTCACCGCGCCGGGCGTCGCGCCCCGCCGGGTGTCCGACCGCGTCGGGCGCCTCATCGACATCGCGCCGATGGTCGCGCGGCTCGCGGGCGTGCCGGCCCCCGCCGCGTGGCAGGGCCAGGATCTGCTCGCCGCCGGGCCCGCCGCGCTCGCGGTGACCGAACGCGACGGGCGCGTGGCGTTCTCGCGCGACGGCCGCGCGAAGACCATCGAGGACCGCGCCCGCGGCACCATCCTCGGCGCCTACGACCTCGCGACCGACGCCGCCGAGGTACGCCCGCTCAAGGACGCCGCGACAAACCCCGCGATCGCCCCGCTGGTGGAAGCCGCGAAGGGCTGGCGCGGGCTCATCCCGTCGCAGGACAACACCGGCGCCATCCTCACGCTCGACGACAAGGCGCGTCAGGCCACCGAAGAGCAGCTCCGGCAGCTCGGCTACATCGAGTAGCGGCCGAGCAGCGGCCGACGATCGGCCCGCTACGCCAGCATGCCCGCGATGACATCCACCCCGGGGGTGTGCTCCTCGGGGTCGATGTCGGCGAGGGCGAGGAGCGTCGCGCCGAGCACCTCGGCGGAGAGCAGCGCGCCGTCTTCAACGACGTCGCCCGACGCGGGGTCGATGGTGCGGCCGTAGTAGAACTCGTCGAAGCCGCCGTACACGCGCCCGCCCGCGACGCCCGGGCCCATCACCAGCGCGCTGGTGTACGGCCAGTGGTCCTTGCCGTCGGCCGCGTTGAGCTGCGGCGTGCGCCCCATCTCGGAGAGCACGACGAGGACGGTCTCGTCGGCGAGGGTGCCGCCGTCGGTGCCCGGCCGCCGCTCGAGCAGCTCCATCAGGTCGCAGAGGCTGCCGAACAGCGTCTCCCAGTTGTAGGACTGGGTGGCGTCGTTGGCGGCGTGGGTGTCCCAGCCGGAGCCGGAGAACGCGAGCGTCGCGACGCGGGACACGCCGAGCGACAGGAGATCCGCCGCGAGGGTGGCCTGCCCCCCGAACGACGTGGTGGACCACCCGACGACGTTGAGGAGGTCCTTGAGGTAGCGGGCGCGCTCGTGCGCGACCTCCTGGGCGCCACGGAGCACGCGCTCGCGCCCCACGCGGGCGTAGTCGGCGGCCGCGGCGTAGCGGCGGGCGAGGTAGGCGTCCATGACGTCCTGCACGCGGGCGTCCGGGCGGCCGACCGCCACGTCGCTCCAGTCCGCGATGTCGCCGGAGAGGAGCCCCTCGATCTGCCCGCTGGTGCCGGTGCGCGTCACGAACGCGCCGTACTCCCCCGGGAACGAGGGCCCGCCGATGACCACCTGGGGGATGGGGTACCCGCTCGACTGCGCGCCGCCGAGGATGGCGCCCCAGTCGGAGCGGTCCTGCGCGGTCGACCCGGTGAGCGCGATGCGGAGGCAGTTCTCGTGCGCCACGGAGGGCACGAGGATGCCGTTGACGATGGCGGAGCTGGCGGCGTAGCGCTCGAAGAACGTACGGACGCTGGGGCGGTTCCGGTGGTCGACGAAGGTGAGCCCGCCGATCGACGCCTCTCCGGCGTCGCGTTCCATGTCCACGTTGGGGTTGGTGAACTCCGACGCGAACACGCGCGTGGGGTCCCAGCCGCCGTAGTTCACGACGAAGATGAACTTCTTGCCGTTGGTGGAGGGGCCGGCGAAGGCATTTCCGGCGGCGCCGAGCAGCGGGAGCGCGGCGGCGGAGGTGAGGAGCTGGCGACGGTTGAGCATGACGGCCCCTCCTCAGTAGATCAGGAGCTGCGGGTCGCGCAGCAGCACCGAGAGCAGGCCCGCCCAGGCGGCGGTGCGGTCTCGTTCGATAGCGTAGAGGTCG
>CAXNIN010000133.1:0-10618 GCA_964202365.1 Myxococcota bacterium
CGCGGCGTCGCTCGTCGGTCACATGCCTACGGGCATGCTCCCTCCTCGCTCCTTGCGCTCCTGGCCCCGGGTCGCCCTCGGTGCGCCCGTTTATTCTGCGGCGGGCCCTTACCCGGCTCTGACGGGCGCGCCCCGCGCTATCCTCCCCCGATGCGCCCGCTCGTCGCCCTCTCTCTGCTGATCGGCCTCGCCGCCCCGGCCCGCGCGGGCGACACGTGGAGCACCGTCCGGGAGGGCGTGGACCACCTGCACCGCACCACCTCGGAGCCGCAGCAGATCTTCGCGGTCCGCGTGGATCTCACCGTGGAAAACGTGGGCCTGCACGCCTCGTCGGACACCTCCGGCGTGGAGAGGCGCGTCACGACGTCGCGCTTCGCGTCGAACGCAGACGTGCTCGTGGCCATCAACGGGGATTGGTCGGATGGCACCACGCCGGTGGGCCTCGCCATCTCCGACGGGTGGAAATGGCACGATCACATCCCCGACGACACCCTGGGTGGCAGGTGGGGGTTCCTGGCGTGCACCGCCACGAAAGCGTGCACCATCGGCACCGAGCTCCCGCTCGACACGGCGTGGTGGTTCTCCAACCCCACCCTTCCGCCCTACCGCTACTTTCAGGCCGTGGGTGCGAACGGCGCCATCCTCCTCTCCGACGGCGTGGCGGCCTCCGGGTGCTACGATTCGGCCAACAACCCGCGGAGCGCGGTGTGTCTCGACCAGACGGGCACGCTGCTCTGGCTCGTGGTGGTCGACGGCCGGTCGGGCTCCGCGAGCGGCATGACGTGCAACGAAACGCGCGATCTGATGCTCGACCTCGGCTGTTGGGACGCCGCGATGCTCGACGGCGGGGGGAGCTCCACCCTCGTCGTCGACGGCGACACCGTGAACACGCCTTCCGACGGCTCCCAACGCACGCTCGCCAACCACTTCGGGATTGTCTACTCCGACACCCCCGACCCCGCGTGCACCGTGAACAGCGGCCGGTGGTGCGACGGCACCGTGATCGGCGCGTGCCAGGGCGGGCGTTTCCTCGGCAGCGGCGACTGCGCCGCGTACGGCGCGGGCTGCGAAGAAGACGGCGACTACGCCTACTGTGTCGACTACCGCTGCCCCGGCGGCAGCGGGAGCGGTGTCGCGTGCACCGGCGCCACCACCGCGGCGTCGTGCAGCGACGGCCAATACGCCGAAGGCGACTGCGCCGCGTTCGGCCTCGTGTGCGGCACGGACGCCGGCGGCGCGGGGTGCATGGAAGCGCGGTGCGAAGCCGGACCCAACACGGCTTTCTGTACGGACGCGGGCATGTACGCGGCGTGCGCGGCGGGCACCTACACCGAGCAGAGCTGCGCCGACGGCGGCCGGGTGTGTTGGGAGGGCGCGGGCACCGCGGCGTGCATCGACGCGCGCTGCCCCGCCGGCCCCGACGGATTCACCTGCACCAACGCCGCGGTTCACGTTGGGTGCGCCGGAGGGGTGTACCAGGAGACAGACTGCGCCGCGCTCGGGTCTATGTGCGACGCGTCGGCGGGGTGCGTGGCCGCGAGCGACACGGACTCCCCCGGAGATACACCGGGAGGCGACGATTCGGGCGCCCCCGGCGACGCGCCGAGCGGGGCCGGCCCGGGCGGGCTCCAGCCGCTCGAAGGCCTCGGGTGCGGGTGCCACACAACGGGCGCAACGGGCCTGCCGGGCGCGCTGCTCGCCTTGATCGCCGCGTTCTCGCTCGGCCGCCGCCGGGCGTAGGCCCCGCCGCTACACACCCATCCGCGTGAACGCCGCCACCACCTGCTCCGGCACGGGCCGCGGCCGGAGCGGCTCGCCCTCCACGCACACCGCCACCATCCGGGCGCTCGTGCGCGGCCGACCGTCGGGCCCGGTGACGGTGAAGCGGAACGTCAGCGAGGTGCGCCCGATGTCCAGCCCCACGATCGCGACGGTGAGGGCCTCGCCGAGGCGGGAAGGCGCGTGGTAGTCCACCTCCCACCGCACGATCGGCGCCTTCCAGTCCGAGCCTCCGAAGTAGGCCGGCACCGACAGGCCGGCGGCGAGCACGAACGCCTCGTAGGCGGCGTGGCAGTGCTCTGCGACGCGCGAGAAGAACAGGATACCCGCCGGGTCAACCTCGGAGAAGCGCACGACGTGGGTGTAGGCGAACGGCATCCCGCCCCTTACCACGCCGGCCCCGCGCCCGGACGCGCGCGCCGCGGGGGCGGTTGGCCCTGGCTCGCGACGCCCCACCGGCGACGGGAGGTCGGCGCCCGCGCCGCGCGGATAGAGCGTCGGATGCCCCGTCGCAACCCGCCCCCCGCGTCGCTCGAGCTCTCCGCGGAGGAGATGCGCGACATGGTGGACCGCGCCATGGACCGCATCGTGCCGTGGATCACGTCGCTCCCCGAGCAGCCCACGCACGATCTCGACCGCGCCCAGAAGCTCGTGCGCGCGCTGCGCGAGCCGCTGCCCGAGGGCGGCGTGAGCTTTCGGCGCCTGCTCGGCCAGCTCTTCGAGCGGGTGCTCCCCATCAGCCTGAACACGGCATCCCCGGGGTACATGGCCTACATTCCGGGGGGCGGGCTGTTTCACGCGGCGGTGGCCGATCTCGTCGCCGACGCCACGAATCGGTACGTCGGCATCTGGGCCGCGGCGCCGGGGCTCGCCCAAATCGAGCAGAACGCGATTCGGTGGTTCGCGGACCTCGCGGGGCTGCCGGAGACCGCGGGCGGGCTGCTCACGTCGGGCGGGTCGCTCGCGAACCTGGGCGCGGTGGTGACGGCGCGGCACGAGAAGCTCGGCGAGGACTTTCTGCGCGGCACGATCTACACCACGGAGCAGGTGCACCATTCGGTGCGCAAGGCCGCTCGTGTGGCGGGTTTTCCGGATGCAAACGTTCGTGTCGTAGCGATGGAAAACCACCGGATGCGGGTGGACGCGCTCCGGGCCGCCGTTGCGGCGGACCGCGCGGCGGGGTTTCAGCCGGTGATGGTGGTGGCGTCGGCGGGCACCACGGCAACCGGCGCCATCGACCCGCTCGACGCCATCGCCGACGTGTGCGGGGAAGAAGCGCTCTGGTTTCACGTGGACGCCGCCTACGGCGGGTTCTTCCTGCTCACCGAGCGCGGCCGGGCGGCGCTCCACGGCATCGACCGCGCCGACACCATCACGCTCGACCCCCACAAGGGGCTCTTCCTCCCCTACGGCACGGGGTGCCTGCTCGCGCGCGACCGCGCGGCGTTGCGGCGCGCCCACCGGGTGTCGTCCGCGTACCTGCCGCCTTCGCAGGAAGACCCCGACTGCTGGGACTTCGCCGACCTCGGTCCGGAGCTCTCGCGCGACCCCCGCGGCCTGCGCGTGTGGCTGCCGCTCAAGATGCACGGGGCCGCGGTGTTCCGCGCCGCGCTCGACGAGAAGCTCGACCTCGCCGCGAGCGCCGCGGCCCGGGTGGCGGCGCTCCCCGGCGTGGAGATCGTGGCGCCGCCGGCGCTCTCGCTCTTCGCGTTCCGCGTGGCGCCGCCGGGCGTCACCGACCCCGAGGCGGTAGACGCCTTCGGGCGTCGCCTGCTGACGCGCGTGAACGCACGCAAGCGCGTGTTCGTGACCGGGGTGGACGTGGAGGGGCGGCACCTGCTCCGCGTGTGCGTCCTCTCGTTCCGCACGCACGCGGACCGCGTGGACATGCTCGTGGAGGACCTCGCCGCGGCCATCGCGGAGCTCACCGCCGCGGGTTGAAAGCGCGGCCTCGGGCTACGCTCGCGCCGATGTCCCCTCTGTCGCCGCCGCCGCCCCGAATGCCCCGCCACCGCCTGCGCCCGGTGGAGCGGGTCGCGGTCGCGCTCCTCGACGCGGTGAACCTCTCGTGCGGCGTGAAGGACACGGTGCAGTGGGCGGTGCGGAACGTGAGCGCGCGGTGGGTGCGCGCCTGCACGCGCAACCTCGTGACGCTCCACGGGCTGGGCCACGTGGCGACGCTCGCGCCGGCGCGCGGCGTCATCCTCGTGTCGAACCACCGCAGCTTCTTCGACATGTACGTCGTGAGCGCGTTTCTGTACGAGACGAGCGGCTTCCTGCGCCGCCTCTACTTTCCGGTGCGCGCGAACTTCTTCTACGAGAACGTCCTGGGCGTCGCGGTGAACCTCGCGATCTCCGGCGGCGCGATGTGGCCACCGGTGTTTCGGGACGCGCGCCGCACCACGCTCAACCCCGTGGGCCTCGCGCAGATGCGCGCGGTGCTCGCCGAGCCGGGCGCGGTGATCGGCCTGCACCCGGAAGGCAAACGCGGCACCGGTCCCGACCCCCACGCGCTCCTTTCGCCGAAGCCCGGCCTCGGCGAGCTGGTGGCAACGGTGCACGACGACGTCGTGATCGTCCCGATGTTCGTCATCGGACTCCAGAATGACATCGCGCGGCAGATCGCGAGCAACTTCGGCGTCGGCGAGGCGCGGCCGGTGCGCATCCGGTTCGGGGCGCCGCTCACGGCCGCCGAGGCCCGCGCGCTCGGGGCGACCGCGGGCGCGGTGAGCGAGGCGGTGTTCGCGCGGGTGGCGGCGTTGGCGGAAGAAGACCGCGCGGCCGGCGGGTAGTCAGCCGCCGCCGAGAATCCGAGCCCGCATGTCGATCTTCACGCCGGAGAGCGAAGCGGGGCCGTCGGCGCGGGGTTTGGGCGGGGGCTCCTCGCGGTCGACGTAGGGCAGGATGAGGCGCTCGTACGGGCTCTCGGCGCGGAGCCACCCGTTGTCGCCCACCGACGGCCGGTAGAGGTAGAGGCGGCGGCGCGCGCGGCTCGCCGCGACGTAGAACACGCGGAGCTCCTCGGCGATCTCGTCGGTGGCGGTGGCGTACGGCGACGGGATGTGCCCCGCGACGAAGCCGGGCACGTGCACCGAATGCCACTCGAGCCCCTTCGACGAGTGGATGGTGGAGACCGTGATCGGCCGTTCCTCGGGCTTGGGCGCGGCGCCGGGGCGCTCCCGGGCGTCGAGGCCGTAGTCGAGCGTGATGGCGGCGAGAAAGGCGGTGAGCGTGGCGTGGTCTTCGGCGAGCGAGGCGACGGTGTCGAGGTCGCGGGCGCGATCCTTCCATTCCTCCCGGTAGAACGCCTCGAAGATGGGCTCGAACGCCGCGTGCGCGACGCGGAGCCGCGCGGCGACGGGGCCGGGGCCGACGAGCGCGTCGAGGGCGTCGAGAAGCGGCTGCGGCCGCGCCTTCTTGGGCCACGGCGCGCCGGCGAGGCGCTCGGGCGCGGGGACGTCGGGCGTGGCGAGCACGTGCGCGAGGAGCTTCTTGATTCCGGCCGGGCCCACCTCGGGAATCCGCCCGAACACGCGCGCCCACGCCGGCTCGTTCAGCGGGTTGTCGGCCACGCGGGCGAGCGAGAGGGCGTCCTTGACGTGCGCGGCCTCGTCGATGCGGAGCCCGCCGACCACGCGATACGGCACGCGGTGGGCGATGAGCTCGGTCTCCACGCGGCGCACGGCCCACATCGACCGCACGAGCACGGCCTGGTCGGCCAGCTCGACGCCGGCGTCGCGCGCGGCGAGCACCCGCCGGCAGATCTCCTCGGCCTGGGCGCGGTCGTCCGCGCAGGTGACGACGGTGGGCCGCTCGGCGCCGCCGGGGGCGGCCGCGCGGAGGGCGCGGTCGAACCGAGGGGACATCGCGCGGTCCACGGCGTTGACGAGGTCGAGGATGGGCTGGGTGGAGCGGTAGTTGACCTCGAGCGGGAGCACGCGCGTGGCGGGCCAGTGCTCGCGGAAGTGGAACAGCGTCGCGGGGGCGCTGCCGCGAAAGCCGTAGATGGCCTGGGCGGGATCGCCGACCACCATCACGTTCGGCGCGCTCCCGCCGAGACAGTAGACGATGTCGAGCTGGAGCGCGTTGCTGTCCTGATGCTCGTCGACGAGGACGTGCCGCCAGCGCGCGCGCAGGTGCGCGCCCACCGTCGGGTCCGCGAGGGCGACGCCGAACCACACCAGGAGGTCGTCGTAGTCGAGCAGGCCGCGGTCGAGCTTCCACGCCGCGTACCGCCGCCCGATCGACGTGAACCACTCGGGCTGCGTGGCGTAGTCGGGCGCCTTGCGGAACAGGGCGATGTCGATGTCGGACTTCGTGTTGGCGCGCAGGGAGAGCACTGCCGCCACCGTGGACGGCTTCGGAGAGCGCCCGGGCTCGGGGTACGGGAGGTCCGCCATGACCGCCTTGACGGCGACCTCGCAGTCTTCCGGGTCGAGCACGGTGAAGCGCGCCGGGAGCCCGAACACCTCGTGCAGCTCGCGAATCACGAGGTTTCCGACGGAGTGGAAGGTGCCGCCCACCACGTCGCGCGCCTCGGGGACGAGCGCCCGCGCGCGGCCGAGCATGTTGGACGCCGCCGCCCGGGTGAACGTGAGGAGGAGGATGGACGAGGGCGCGACGCCGCTCCGGAGCATCCACGCGAGGCGACGAACGAGCGTGGTCGTCTTGCCCGACCCGGCGCCGGCGACCACGAGCACCGGGCCGTCGGGCGCGGTGACGACCGCGCGCTGTTCGGCGTTCAAGTCGGCGAGGATGGCGTCGGTGTCGGCGTTCACGGCGGGCGCCCGTCCCGTATTCCGGGGCGGCCGGCGCGGCACGGCGGGCGCCGGGACGAATCGCGACCGGCGGCGTCCGCGCGCGGACCTACGATCCTCGGAAGGGGGACACATGGCCGACAAACATGGGCACGATGACGACGAGAAGGCGACCGCGCCGCCGGGCGCCCACCCCTCCGCGCCGACCGCCACGGGGTCTCCGGACACCCGCGCCATCCGGGGCTTTCCACCGGAGCGCCGCGACCGCTACCCGGCCTCCGCGGGCGCCTCGGACGCCGCCGACCGCGCCGCGGACGACGAAGCCGCGGCCGCCGCCGCGCACGCGCCGCTCGGCCCCGCCGGCTACGTCGAGGCGCGCGACACCACCGGCGGCCCCGCCACGAGCTTCGCCGAGCGCACCGCCGACCCGACACAGGCGCCCGGCCTCGTGGGCGACGTGCTCGTCGTCGGTCCCGACGCGGCCCCGGCGATGCCCGTGCTCCCGCCGCGCTCCGGCGAGGAGGAAGAGGGCCAGGAGCCCTACCCGGAGCCGAGCGGCCGCCCGTTCGACCCGAGCAGCACGCGGTGGTTGACGCCCTTCGCGCGCACCCTGCAGACCACGCGGGAGTGGATGCGCGACGTGGCCAACGCCGTCGGCGCCCGCGACCCCCGCGACGCCCGCCACGCCCTCGAAGCGGTGCTCACGACCCTCCGCGATCAGCTCCCCGTCGCGGAGATCGCCGACCTCGCCGCGACGCTGCCGCTTCCCGTGCGCGGGCTCCTGCTCGAGGGGTGGACAGGCCGCCCCGTGAAGGTGCACACCCGCAAGGAGCTGCTCACGCTCATCGCCGACCGTCTGGGGCCGCGCGCGCGGGTGGAGCCCGAGGACGCGCTCAAGGGCGTGCTCGAGGTGCTCCGGCGGCGCGTTCCGGCCGGCGAGCTCGACGACATCGAGGCCGTGCTCCCCGCCGAGCTGAAGTGGATGGTGGCGGCGCCGGCGTGAACGACGGGCGGGGCTGGCCACGGGAGCCGCCGACGCGCCTTCCCGGCACCCCCTCGCCGCGGCGGCGGAGCCGGCCGCCCGGAGATCGGAGCCCCGCCGCCGTCAGCCCTCGTCGCACACGTCGCCGAGGCCGTCGCCGTCGGCATCCGCCTGGTCGGGGCGCCACACGCCTTCGGGGTCGAGCCCGGGTGTGAGGTCGGTGATGGCGGCGCCGTCGGGCCCGAGCAGCCGGGCGACGAGCCCCCACCCGCCGCCCTGATCGCGCACCTTCAGCAGGAGGCCGTTCCAGCCGGCGTCAATCGCGACATCCGCCTGGAACTGGTCGAGGTTGACCCCCTGGCAACTGCTGATGTCCATCACCTTCTCGCCGTTCCACCACGCGAACACGCCGTCGTCCGCGCCCACGGAGAGCGTCGCGTCGCGCGCGGTGTCGCTCCACAACCACACCATGGTGTAGGCCTCGCGGGGCGCCGCGACGTAGCCGTAGGGCCCGAGAAGATCGAAGGAATCGGTGGTGAGGAGGAAGCCCCGCCACGTGAACTCGCCGGCCGGATCGCCGATGGAAGGCGCGAAGTCGCCGTCCTCGCCGACGCGGGCGTTGTCCGCGGGGCGGCAGTCGAGCGTGGTGGCGTCGCCCTCGAACGGGCCCGCGCCGATCCACGTGCGGATGTACCCGTTGGGGCCGAGGGTGAGCGTGGTGTCGGGGCCGTTCGACACGTCGGGGCAGTTGTCGGTGTCGTTCGGGACACCGTCGCCGTCGGCGTCGAGATCGCAGGAGTCGGGCTGCGAATCGGCGTCGCTGTCGTCGCCGGGGTCGGCGTCGAGCGTGGCGGAGGCGACCGTCGTGACGTCGAGCGCGTACGACGGCGCGACGGCGTCGCCCACGTGCGTGATGCACGCGCTCCAGGTGCCCCCGGAAACCCAGCGGGCGCCGGGCTGATCGGCGGGCTCGAGCGCGGCGCACCCGTCTTCCCCGGGCGCGCCGGTGGCCAGGAGCGCGCCGGCGGGGTCGTACAGCGCCATCGTCAGCGCGGTGGTGCACGGCCCCACCTGGGAGACGCGTACGGCCTCGCACTGCGCCACGTCGAAGGAATAGCAGTCGGTGTCGCCGTCGGGCAGCGACCCGTGCACCCGCGCGCCGCCCACCGCGGAGGTGGCGGTGGCCTCGTCGGGCGCGTCGTTGGGCTCCACTTCGCGTGTGCCCGCCTCCACGACACAGGCGCCGTCGCAGCCGTCTCCGCCGTCCAGCCCGCCGTCGTCGCAGGCCTCGCCGCTGTCGACCACGCCGTCTCCGCAGGCGGGGAGCAGGCAGGTCGCGCGACAGGCGTCGGGATCGGCGTCGCTGTTGGCCGCGCCGTCGTCGCAGGCCTCGTCGGCGTCGAGCACGCCGTCGCCGCACCGCGGGAGCGGGGCTTCGGGCGTCTCCACGGGATCGGCCGGGATGGCCTTGGGCTCGTCGGGGGCGCACGCGAGGGCGAGGAGGAGCAACATCGCGCGGGAGCATACACGGAGGCGCGCGCGGCGGTATCCTCTGGGAATGCTCGTGCTCGCGCTCCTCGGCGTCGCCTCGGCGGATGACTCGTTCCACCCGGGCGTCGGCCCCGCCACCGTGCGCTACGCCGACCTCGTCGGCAGCGGCGCCGTGAAGGGCCGCACCGGTCGCCTGCTCGTGCGCGGCGAACGCGACGTCGTCGCGACGTTTCCGGGCGTGCGCGCGGTGACCACGCTCCCCGGCGGCCTGCTCCGGGTCGAGCCCGCGGGGGACGACCTCGCCCTCGCCCGCGCGCTCCACGGGCGCCCCGGCGTCACGTACGCCGTGCCCGACCTCCTCCTCCCGCTCACGACGGCTTCGCTCCCCGACGATCCCCTCCTCGCGGAGGAATGGCACCTCGAAAACACCGGCCAGAGCGGCCGCACCCCCGATGCCGACATCGACGCCACGCTCGCGTGGACCTTCGCCACCGGCGCCGGTCAGCTCATCGCCATCCTCGACTCGGGGACACAGCTCGATCACCCCGATCTCTCCGTGATCGCGGGCCGCGACTACGTCGACGCCGACGATGATCCGGGCCCCGGCGACGACACCAGCAACGCCCACGGCACCGGCACCGCCGGGATCGCCGCCGCGATCGGGAACAACGGCTACGGCGTGGCGGGCGTGGCGTACGCGGCCGACGTGTACGCCATCCGCCTCATCGGCGGGTCGACGAGCACGGAGGATCTCTACAACTCCTTCATCGAGGCGGTGGACGCCGGGAGCACCGTGCTCTCCAACTCGTGGGGGTTCGGCTCCGACTGCTCGGGCATCCCCGAGTACGCGGTGTTCGACGACATCTTCTCGTACGCGGAAGACGAGGGGCGCGACGGCCTCGGCGCCGCCGTCGTGTTCGCGGCGGGCAACGCGGGCTGCGACATCGACGCCGACGGCATGCTCCGAAGTCGAACCATCGTGGTGGTGGCCGCGATCGAGGGCAACGACGTGCGCGCCTCCTACTCGAACTTCGGCGACGTGGTGGACATCGGCGCGCCCACCGCGCTCCTCACCACGGACCCCTCCCCCGGCGGATACGGCAGCTACAACGGCGACGACGCGATCTCGGACGGCTTCTCCGGCACGAGCGGCGCCACGCCGGTGGTGGCGGGCGTGTTCGCCCTGATGTTCGAGGCGAACCCGCGGCTCACCGCGAAGCAGGCGCGCACCGTGGTGTGCGACACCGCCACCCGCATGGATCTCGCCGGCGCCGACTACGACGCCGACGGGTGGAGCCCCTACTACGGGTGCGGCCGCATCGACGCCGGCGCCGCGGTGGCCGCCGTCGCGAACGGCGCGCCCGCGGCCCCCGTGCCGCGCCTCGTGGCGGAGACCGCCGAGCTCCCCCGCGTGCTCCTCGCCTGGGAACCCGCTGTCGACCCCGACGGCGACGTCCGGAGCTACCGCGTGGTGTGGACCGTCGGCGAAGAGACGCGCGAGGCGACGGTGTCGGAGACCGTGCTCGACATCGCGGGCGACGTGGCCGACGGCGACGTTGTGACCTGGACCGTGGCCGCGGAGGACACGTGGGGCGAGGGCCCCGCGAGC
>CAXNIN010000134.1:0-10617 GCA_964202365.1 Myxococcota bacterium
CGCCGCGTCGAAGAGGCCGCCCGCGCCGAAGAGGCGCGCCAAGAGGCCGCCCGCGCCGAAGCGGCCCGCCGCGCCGAAGAGGCCGCACGCGCCGAAGAGGCCCGCCGCGCCGACGAAGCGCGCGCCGAGGAGGCCCGCCGCGCCGAGGAGGCCGCGCGCGTCGAAGATGCCGCACGCGCCGAGGAGGCCCGCCGCGCCGAGGAGGCCGCGCGCGTCGAAGAGGCCGCACGCGCCGAAGAGGCCGCACGCGCCGAAGAGGCCGCACGCGTCGAAGAGGCCGCACGCGCCGAGGAAGCCCGCCGCGCCGACGAAGCGCGCGCCGAGGAGGCCCAAGCGCGTGAGGAGGCCCGCGCCGCCACCCCCTCCCCCCGCTGGCAGGACGCCCCGGCCCTAACCGGCTCCGATCGACGCGAATCCGAGCGCGGCGCCGGCAAGTGGACCGAGTCCGGACGCGACGTGGAGTCGCTCATCGCCGCCCTCCCGCCGCGCGGCGAACGTGCACCGGCGCCCGCCCCCGCCCCCCTCGACGACGCCCTCGACGAACGCCCGGCGCCGTCGGCCGGCCCGCGGTGGTCGGGCGCGGTCGGCATCACCGGGAGCTCCGCCCGCGAGCGCGAAAAAGGCCCGGGCAAATGGACAGAGTCCGGCCGCGACGTAGAATCCCTCCTCGCGGACATGCCCGGCGGCCCCACGCGCGACATCGAGCTCGGCGGCCCCGAGAAGCCCTCCCGCGCGCCGCTTTTCGTCGGCATCGCCGTGGCGCTCGCCGCCGCCGCCGTCGTCTACGCCTGGCTCGGCTGACCTCCGGGCCCGCGCGCCGGGCGGCTCACCCGCGCGTCGCGGCGTCCAACGCGAACAGTTGCACGTTGGCAACCGCCACCCGCTCTCCGGGCTGCGACGCCGCCACAATCGCCCGGAGCGCGTGAAAGTACGCGAGGTGCAGCTCGCGAATCCGCTCGAAGTCGGCGTCGGACACCGCGAACACGTTGTAGCTGAACTGTCCCGGGGCGTCGGCCTCCACGCGCTCGGCGGCCACGCGCGCCCAGTGCGCCTTGAGGCGGCGGCCGATCTCGGGGTGCCGCCGCGTGTCCACGGCGAGCGTCTCCACCTGCCAGTGGGTGCCTGTCCAGGTCAACTGCGCGGTTTCGAGCAGGAATTGCAGGCAGCGCGCCTCTTCTTCGGGGGAGAGCCCGAGCCGATTCGCGATCCATCCGGGAACATGCGTGGGCAAACGCCGGTAGTCCTCCAACTCCAGCACGCGTAGCACCGCCTGCGTCCACGGGTGTTCCGCCGCGCCCTTCCGGCGCGCCTCCACCCGCGCCCACAACTCCGCGAGCGAAGGCACCGCCGCGGGATCGACGAGGATCGCCACAAAATCCACGAGGCGCACGCTCGCGGCCTCCACGACGCACAAAAAGTCCCCGATGCGCGGTTGCGTCTGCCCGGACAACCACCGGGAGAGCGAGTACCGCGACAGCCCGCTCCGCCGCGCGAGGTCGGAGATCGAGGTGCTCCCCCGAAGATCGTCGAGCAACCGCGCCACCCCCTCGGGCGAGGCGACATCCAGCCCGTCGAGCCACGCGGGCGCGCGCCCGTAGAAGCGCTCCATGGCGGCCGGGAGGTCCACCCCGGCCCGCCGCGCCGCCCGGAGCGTCTCCGCGGCCGTCGGGCTCCGATTGCCGCTCTCCCACGCATAGGCGACGTTGCTCCTGTACCCGAGCCGCCGCGACCACGCGACCTGCGACCGATGCCCGCGAAGCGCCACGAGCAGCTCGCGCGCCACCACTTCGAAGTCCATGCCCCATCTTAGCAGTTCTGCACATCCCTGCGACGATCCGCCCGACGGATTGTGCGAATCCGCGCTTGCGTCCGCGCTCGGTTGTGGGCACCCTGAGGGTGGACCTCCGGAGCGACCGTGCGCCTCTTCTTCCTCGCTTTCCTCCTCGTCGGCGCCTGCCTCGGGCCCGCGAGCCTCGGCGGCCAGGAAGGCGAAGATCTCGTCGACACCGCCACCGACGGCGACACCGACGGCACCGACACCGGCGGCGCCGACACCGACTCCGACGACACGGACGTCGACACCGCCGACTCCGGCACGGACTCCGGCACGGACTCCGTAGATACCCGGTTCACCGGGCCGTTCGTCATCGACGTCATCCACGCCGAAGGCGCCGACACGTGCACCGGCACGATCACGCTCACGCTCGAGGGCACGGCGCTCAACGGCACGGCGTCGTGCACCTTCGACAACGCCCTCGCGGAGACCTTCCCCGCCGGACTCGAAGCAATCGTGCAAGGCGATGTTGGCGCGGACGCCACCGCCGGCACGCTCACCTTCGTGACGGGCGTGGTCGGAGAACTGGCGTGGACCGGCATCACGACGGAACTCGCGGTCACCGGCACGTTCGACGGCACGCTCGGCGACGAGAGCCCGCTCGCGATGACCGGAAGGTTCGACGCCGCGAAGGAGTAGCACTTCGGGGCGCGCCCCCTGCGGGGCCGGTCTCCCTCCGGGGTCGCCGCGGGGCGGCTCCGTCGGGCCGCTGCGCGCGGCCCGACCGGCGCGGGCGGTGCCCTCCGTCGTGCTGCACGGATACACGCTGCCCGCGCCGCCCTGCGGTCCCCCTCGCGCACGGGCACCGGAGCCATCGACGCCCCGACCGGCCTCCGCGGCCGCCGCACCGCGAAGCGGGTGCCCCCTTACGCGACTCGGCGGGTGCAGACCGCGCACTTCGACGGGTCGCCGCGGTACACGGCCGTCTTGGCCTTGTAGCAGCCACCGTGGAAATACTGTCCGCAAACGTGCACACATTCGACGCGCACTTTCGGCTCCACGGGCAGCCCGCAGATGCCGCACGGCACGGTGGTGGCCACCTGCGCCGCCTGCTCGACGCGCAGCACCTGCTTCGGCGGGAGCGGCTCGACACCGCCCCACCACGCGAGCCAGCCGATGAACACCCCGAGCATCCCGAGGATCAACCCCGGTACGCTCTCCTGGTACACCGTGAGCACCGGCAGGCCCTCGTTGAGGAGGACGGGCGCGAGGAACGCGATGAGCGTGATCATCAACTGGAGCACGAGGCCCGTCGCGACGATCCGGAGCTGGTTGCCGCGGCCGCCCCACGCGTGGCGGGCGAAGCTCGTGCAAAACAAGCCCATCGCGAGGCCGGGGAGCGTGACCACCCAGATGGAGCGGTCCTGGGCAAGGGCGAGGCCCCAGCCGCCCGCCCATGCGAGCACGAGCGTGAGCGACCCGAGCAGCGCGAGCGTGCCCGCGCCCGCGTAGTCGTGGGTCTCGGGGTAGTCAGGCGGTTGCTCCATGACGCCGGAGCCGGCGGGCGGCTCGGGCAGGAGGTACACGAGCTCGCCGTTGATGACGCCGAGGTCGGACAACTTCTCGTCGTCGCCGAGCAGGCGGCCGCGCGCGCGCAGCCAGTAGAGCCGGCGCCGGCCGTCGTCCCAGTGGGAGTCGAGGCCGGCGTCGCGGGCGACGCGCTGGGTGAGGTCGCGGGCGGGCAGGTACGTCGGCACCTGGAGGTCCAGCGTGAACGACTTCATGTCGATCACCTGGACGCGCAGCTGTACGACGTTCTGTTCGTCCATGATTACTGGGCTTCGACCGTCCGTTCGAGCTCTTCGACGATCTTGCCGAGCGGCTGGAGGAGCCGCTCGAACTTGTCGAACCAGCGGAGCCAGATCTCGTCGCCCTGGTCGGGGCCCGGGACCTCGGCGTTCACGCGGCGCACGAACTCCTTGAACTTGTCGATGCGGTCGATGGAGCGCGGGAGGTTGTTGTAGAAGTCGTGCGCGTAGTTGATGAGCGAGCCGGCGGTTCGGTAAAGAACGCGGTCGCTCGTGCCTTCCTCGATGAGGAGGAACTCGGAGCTCACGAGCGCCGAGTAGAAGGCGAGCGTGCCGATCTCGAGCTCCTGGAGCTGCGCCGTGCGGCGCAAGTTCACCATGATGTTCTTGTTGACGCGGATGAACTCGACCACGCGCGGCTTGAGGTAGCTCTCGGCGGCGCGGGCCTGGCGGCCGGCGCGCGGCACCGGGAGGAGCACCTGCACCATGCGGCCGAGGCGCACGTTGATGCGGGTGAGCGCGATGGCGTCGGGGCAGTCTTCCTCGACGGAGTGGAGGCGCGGCGCGGAGAACTCCCGGACGCGCGCCTCCTTTTTCTCGTTGGTGTCGAACAGCGGGCGCATGGCGCCGTCGTCCGGGGCCTCAACGTGGAACAGCCAGAGCATGTACTCGCCGTCCTGCCGGGGCACCTCGAGCGGCACCGCGACGGCTTCGGGGAGCAGCACGCCCTGCCCGAGCCGCGTCACGCCGTAGCCGGCCTGGATTACGGCGACGTACTTGTCCTTGCGCTTCTCGATCTCCACCTGGAGGCCCTGCACGATGCCGTGCCCGTGCATGTAGAGCACGTGCCGCTGCAGGTTCTTGCGGTGGTAGACCTGCTCGTCGGCGAGGTCCTTCGCGGTGAGCGCCAGCCCTTCGAAGGGGCGGAGCCGCGAGAGCTGGAAGAAGTTCTTGTGATCCACGGAGTCTCCTGCGAGGGGCGGCCGGGCGCGGCGCTACCCCTCGCGCGCGAAGAGGATGGTGAAGGTTACGTGCGAGGGCTTCTCGTTGGTGACGATCTGCGCGATGCGACGGAGCACGCCGGGCGCGCGCTCCCCGAAGTCCTTGCGGAACTGCGCGACCGACTGGAGCTCGAGCGCGAAGAAGGTCATGTCGGCGCGCCCGTCGTCCACGAGGAAGCTCGCCGCGGGCTCGTTGCGGACGAAGCGCTCCTCGATGTTGGAGCCGCCCGCCAGCGTGGAGCGTCCGAGCACGAAGGCGCGCGGCTTTGCGAGCTCGCGGACGTTCACCGGGGCGTTCGTCAGGACCCGGATCATCTCCTCGACGCCCGCCACCGTGCCGCGCGTGCGCAGCAGCCGGATGGCGCGCCGGGTGAGGTCCCGCTGCTTGTGGATGGGCAGCGAGCTGTCCAGCTCGAAGCTCACCCAGCTCGCGATCCAGGGGAGGAAGCGCGGGTCGGTGCTCATGGGGTCGATGAGCGACGGGATCGTGTCGATCTTGTCGGTCACCGTGGTCATAAGGTGCTGGAAGATGAACAGGAACCGACGCAGCGCATCGGCGTTGAACCCCTGGACTTCGGTGGTGTGCACCGAGTCCTTGGTCCCCCACCGCCGCGCGCTGACCTCATCGGCGCGCACGACGTCCCGGCGGGTAGCTGGCACCGCGCCCTGGAAGATCCCGGGGAGGTAGCGCAGGTATCCGCGAACGGGGATGTGCAGGACCACGCGGTCGCGGGACTGGAGCGACACGGGCGGACGGCCGTCCGGCGTGACCACCTCGGTGACGACGCTCACGAGGTCGTCCGGGGTAAAGTACGACGCGGGGCTGCCGTCGGGCAGCACGCGCACGCCGCGCACGTAGAGCGGCTCTCCGCCCACCGCGGGCTGGATCTCCACAGAGCGTACCGCGCCGGGTCGCTCGCCGCGGAGCGCCTCGACGAGGCGGTAGCCCACGGGGTTTCCGAGGTGCCGGTTGAGGTACGTGATGGCGTCGCGCACGGGGTACCCGATGCGCACGACGTCCTCGATGTACCGGAAGTCTCCGGACCCGAGCGCGGGCACCTGTCCGCGGCGGCTGAGGGCGAGCTCGTTGCTCACTCTTCCGTCTCCTCCGTCCGGATGCGCACGCGCCGGACGGCGAAGAGGTCATGCTCGACGAGGAAGAGCTCCTTCACGCCCTCGCCCTCGTCCCAGCCCGGAACGCCGCGGCGCCGGCGCTCGCCACCCATGTCGTATAGCGCCACGTCGACCACGTGGCGCACCTCGGTGATGCCCGAAACCATGCGCGCGAAGTCCTGCGCGTAGAGCGTGCCGCCGAACGGCCAGCCCTGTCCGTCGAGCCCGCCCACGTACGGATCGAGGAACCGTTCCACCCACTTCTGGGCGGACTCGCGCACTGCGAGCAGGTTCGCGTTCGGACGAAGGCGGAGCGTCACGCTCACGTCGATCGGCAAGAAGCTCGAGAGGCGGACGACCGGCAGGACGTTGATGAGGCAGCGGCGCTTGAGGTAGCGCTGCACGTGGTCGCGAAGGCCCGTGGAGAGGAAGGGGTCGGGGAAGAGCTCGCCTTCGCGGCGCCGCGGGAGGATGACCACCTCGACGGTGCCGTCGGCGCCGATCTTCCCGTCGCACGCGGCGCGGGCGACCTCGCCGGAGGCCTCGGTCGCGATGACCTGGAAGTCGGTGCGGGTGACCGCGCGGTCGCGGCTCGTCAGGAGGCTCGGGGCGCGGCGGATGATCTCTTCGATCGTCTCGGCGTCGTGCCCGCCGCTCGCGGGGAGGAGGTTCTCCGCCTTCACCACGTCGGCGTAGCCTTCGACCACGGTGATCTCGCCGGCGGCCACGTTGCCCCGGCCGCCCGGGACGAAGCGGTAGGTGTCCACCGTGACGTTCGCCGAGCCCACGGGGAGCATCTTCCCGCGGATGCCGTTGCCGAAGGTGAGCGTGCCCTCCACGGCGTCGACCACGAAGATCCGGGCGTCCTTCTTGGCGGTGAGCAGGGACTGCTCGTCCACGCGCTCCCACACGTCGGTGGTGCCGTCCTCGTGCTCGACCCACACCCGGATGTCCGGGAAGGAGGTGGCATCCTTGAAGATGCCGCGCTCCCCTTCGCGGTGGTGCAGGAAGATGGGGGCCCGCCGGAGCTGAATCACCTGGCCGGGCACGCCGAGCCCCGAGAACTTCTCGGTGCGGACGGTGACGAGGTTCACCACGTCCACCGTGTTGAGCAGCATGTGCGTGACGGGCGGGAGCATCGGCAGGCGGTCGACGCCCATCTCGCCGGGCAGGGCGAAGCGGGCGCGCAGCCAGAAGCCGTCTTCCACGAGCGCGGGGGTCTCCGGGAGGGGGAACTCGAGCGTTCCCGTGCCGGTGAGCTGGTAGGGCGCGGCTTCGCCTTCGCCGGGGGCGTGGAGGCGACGCCAGCCCCAGCGCCCGTGTTCGCGCGCCTCGAGCAGCTCCCACTCCACCCGCACGCCTTCCGGCAGGTAGGTCTCGCCGCGCGTGCGGAACGAGAGCACGTGGCGGCGGCCCGGAGGGAGCGGCTTGTCGAACTGGAGGTAGAGCGCCTGATTCTCCTCCTTGATCTCGACGAACGGGAAGAACGGGTAGTGCTCGCCGAGGCGACCGACGGCGCGCGTGAGGATGCGCGAGAGCCGGCGGTTGTGCTCACGGAAGTCGAGCTGGGCCATCTTGGGCCCGGGAAGCGGCTGATCGTACGAGCGCGCGCCGACCGCGTTCTCGACGCCCAGGCGCACCGCGTGGATGCGCGGGACGATGGGGTGCTGGACCTTCTTCTCGTCCTGCCCGGTGAGGCTCGCCTTCACCATCTCGAAGCGAATCCAGGTGGTCTCGCGGCCGCTCACGTCGGCGCGGGCGAGGCCGCGGAGCTGCTTCTCCGGGTCGAGCACGATGCGGATCGTGCGCACGCCGGCCACCTTGGCGCCGTCGGGGTCCAGGTTCGCGAAGGTGAACCCCGAGAAAATCTTGTCCTCGGACCACACCACGCGCCAGTTGTCCTCGGCGCGGTAGGTGAGCTGCAGCAGGTACAGCTCGGCGGGCTCGGGGATGGGCGCGCCGTTCATCTCGAACGCGACGTCCACCTCGACGACCACAGCCGCCTTGCGACGATTCTCGAAGAGGTCCGAGCCGATGTACCACTTTCGCCCGAGCGTGGGCGGGATGATCGGCGAGAGCTGGAACGGCGACCAGGGCCCTTCGGACAGGAGCATGCTCTCGAGGCGACGGGGATCGTCGCCGGAGAACATGTCCATCTCGATGGGGCGCACCCAGGTGAGGTCGAGCTCCAACTCGGGGACGAACCCCTGCAGGAACACGGTCTCGATGCGCTCTGCGCGGAGGTTGTAGCCGTCCGTGGCCATGTCCGTGAGCGGACCGGTCACGAGTACGACGGTGCCCTCGGTGCGCACGCGCTCCTTGGGGATCTCTTCCCACCCTTCTCCGCGGCGGTAGTACCAGCGGTACCGCGGGAGGTAGCTGTTTCGGCCGGCGGGGAGCCCGCGATCGACCAGGGCGAACCGGATGGTCCACCCGCCTCGGATGGGCGGGACGTCCTGGAGGAAGTACTCCAGCGTGCGGCCCGTGGAGCGAACTTCCCAGTTGTTGATCGGGCGCTCTTCTCCGCCGCGGTCGTCGCGCCAGGAGATCTCGAGGTCCGCGAGCATGCGGTTCGCGATCCAGCGCTCGTAGTCGAGCCGGCCGCGAATCCACCACTGGTCCTTCGCGATGGGGTCGGGGAAGGCGAGGTCGCGCTCTTCGAGCTCGAACCCCTTGATCGGCACGATCCCCGGAAGCGCGGTGACGAGCGCAGTCTCCGGCATGCCGAGGGATTCCTCGGCTTCCACGTCGGCGGGGACGGAGAACCAGCCCTCGTTCGTGGGGTATTCCCACGAGAAGAACGAGGCGACGGAGAGCGCGTCGCTGTCGCGGCCGCTTCGCCGCACGAGGAGCCGGCCTGCCGGCCGCTCGTCCTCAGGCGCCATGTCCATGAGGCGGAAGTCCTCGTGGGCGACGTAGAAGTACTGGCTAGGCGTGTAGGCGTCGGGCCCGAACTCGGTGGGGTCGAGGTCGAAGAGGTCGACACCGCGGCCGCCGCCGAACAGGAGCGCCGAGCGGTTGTCGTGGAGGTTCGAGAAGGGCACTTCCCGCACGGCGGGGCGGTTGCCGCCGCGGACCGCCATCACACGCGTGATGGTCGAGGCGTGCACCGTGACGCCGTCGGTGGTGACGAAGTCGGCCGCGGTGGAGTCTTCCCGCTGCCGGGTGGCGCAGCGCGTGTACGGCGGGATCTCCGCCGGGCGCTCCCCCTTGAGGAAGAACGTGACCGGCGCGACGGCGGGGCGCGCGGGCTTGCGCTCTTCCCCGATGAAGTTCAGGAAGTGGATGTACGTCTTGTCCGGCACCTGGTTGAGCCGGAAGATGATCATCTCGGTCATCCAGGCGAAGAGCTGGACGAGCGTCATGCCGGGGTCGGCGTCGGAGAGGTTCGTCCACTCCGGCGAGTACTGCGGGATGAGGGCGCGCGCCTCGCGCAGGATCTCCTCGTACCGGCGATCGTCGAGGTTCGGAGGGCGAATCGGCATGACTACCTGTTGGAGATGGTGTAGTTCAGGCTCTGCACGGCGTTCGTGGCCCGGACGCGGTATTCAACCACGACCTTGACCGAGCCGTCGTAGCCCGGCTCGGAATTCACCGACACCACCTCGATCCGCTTCTCCCAACGCCGGAGCGCTTCGGACACGTGATGCGCGACCATGGCGCTCGTGGCGCGCGTGTTCGGCGCGAAGAGAAGCTCGTGGATGCGGCACCCGAACTGGGGGAGCATCTGGCGCTCGCCCGGCCTCGTGCCGAGGATGATCGTGATGTTCTGCCTGATGTTCTCCTCGAACTCGGAGAACCCGACGGTGCCGCGCGCGGCGTCGAACTGGAAGGGGAAGGCCCAGCCTCGCCCGAGGATTTCTCGAGGGTTCGCCATGTCGTGGGTTCCGGGGGCAAGGAGCGTTCGGGAGGAGAAGCGCGACGATGCTACGCCAAACCGCGCGCGAAGAGCACCGGTCGTCGCGATACGCTTCCGTTCGGCGCGCGCGATGCCCAGCGCTCACGAGCCGAACGTGTTGCTGCAGAAGGTGATCTCGGTCAGATACCCGGTAGACGGCGAGATGATGTGCCGGCTCGAGATGATGTAGAACTTGCCGTTGTGGTTGGTGTTCAACCCAGCGAATTCCACGACGGTCCCCGCGCGCAGACCGTCGTTGCCGTCGACCGTGCACGAACCCTTCGCGAACTGGCGCGCGAGGCGGTTCATCTCGGCCTTGGCCACCGCGTTCGCCTGCGCCTGCGAGCCCACCGGCACGTCGGTGATGTACGCGGTGTGCCCGCCGAACTTGCCCGACGAGACGCTCGCGCCCACCTGCCCGCCGCCGATCGACTCGACGTCGCCCGTGCTCGCCTGCCCGACGATCTCTTTCTTCTCGCGGATGTCCCAGCCGCGGACCACCACCTTCTCCACCTGCTCCATGGAGTTGAACCCCATGCGGAGCGAGCGAAGGCTCTTGCCCATCTCGATCTTCGTGGGCGAGCTGGCGAAAGCCGCCTTCTTGAAGATCAGCTTTCCTTCGTCGACCGCGACCTGGAAGTTGTTGCGCGCGGCGAGGCGCTTGAGGAACGCGAGGTTCGACTCGTTGCGCTGAAGGATGTACGGGTGGGTCTCCTCCGTGGGGTCCACCTCGACGGACAGCCCGGACTCCGCGCCGACCGTGCTCGCGACGTCACTGTCCTTCTTGTTCTCGAAGAACCGCGTCTTCCGGCCGCGAGACAGCCGGTGCGCGTTGTCGAGCGCGCGGATGTTGAGCGTCATCAGGCCGTCCACGCTCCAGGACGGCTCAACGGCGATCACCTCGCCCTTGAAGATCAAGACGGCGCCTTCACCCAGCTTCGCCTCGACGGCGTCGCCGATGTTGGCGTCCCACGTGGGCTGCCCCTCGTTCCCCGCGATGCGCACGGAGATGTGCTCGACCAT
>CAXNIN010000135.1:0-10604 GCA_964202365.1 Myxococcota bacterium
CCCGGCAGAGTCAACTCCGGCGGCGAGAGCCCCTCCCAATCGCCTCCACACCTCGTAGGCTTGGAACAACTCTCTTCCGGCCCAAGGAGCCGGCAGTTCGAATTCGGAATCGACCTCCCGAGATCCCGACCGCCGCCATTCGGCGGCGGGCGATGCCCATGTCGGTGTGTACTCGTCTGGATCGGCGATGCTCACTCCCGACCGAAGGACGCTAATCGTGGTGTGCTCAAAGCCTCGTGCGTCGAGAACGCGTCGCATCGCCGCGACGTCCCCTACGATGCTGGCGATGTGCCGGGGGCCCAACTGCGGATACTTCGTGGAGTTCGACGACTTCAGGCCTCGATGGTCCCAGTGGAAGTGTAGTGCTGCCGAGATATCGATAGCCGCTTCACCTGCGTAGCCGGATACGGCATGCAGGAAGGCGTCGAGGAATGTCAGACTATACTCAAGGCTGTTGCGCGAGATTCCGTCCACCCCTGCCGCAGACTCGGCCGCCTGGTAATCTGGGGATAGACCCGGGAGTCGTACGGGGATGTCCAGTCCCAACATCGACAGCCTCTGTTGAAGTGCGCGGGCGACTTCGACGAAGAGTGAGCCCCACTGCAAACCGCTTACAATAGCGTCCCCCTGGTCCACCTTGCCTCTTGCGAAGACAACGTTGCGGTCATCGATGTAGTCGAACACCTCGAGGCCTTCGATTGTTTCTCCAAGGTCATAGCTGCCTACGAGTCTGCGTCGAACTTGTGCCTGCACTTCATGCAGAAACTCTGCGATGACCACCGCGAGGTTGACGAGCTGGGAAGTTTGGTAGCCGGACTGGGCGTCCAGATAATCCAAGTTTTCGATTCGGGTACTATGCACCGCGTCCCATGGGAATTCCCAGGCTTCGGCTTGGCCTGGGATTTGCGGGCAGTCAGGGTCCTCGAGTCGTCCTGCGTCAACGCAGGTGTCACGGTCTCCACCGTACATTATGCACGTTAGGACGGCGCGTATGCCGCGTTGGTGCAGCAAATCTAAGCGCTTCACGAACCGGTCAATGCTGGTCTCATCAATCAGTACGCTGCCCACGTCCCCTTGCGCGGGCACTCTACGTACTGCTCCGGTGGAGGTGTCATAGGCCCGCGCTCTCCAGTCGAGATCCAGAAAGGCGACGTGCCGGATGATGGTTGCTCCCAAGCGTGCAACATCATCCGCCTGTTCATCATCGCTGCCCCACTTTAGAGACCCCTGCTCCTCCAACCTGCCGAAATGGGTAGTGTTTAAACCGAGAGGGATGGGCGAACCGGATGCCCATTCGGCAGGATGGTCGAGTGACTCTCCGATGGACTTCAGGAGCGCGGTAAAGCGGCGGATACTTGCTGCTGATTGGAAGTCGGCCTGCCGCTGAAGCGCCAAAACCCGGGCATCGGGGGCCCGACGTTGTAATGGCGAATCAAGTGGTGGCTCGACTTGCCCGACGTCCGGCGTCAGAGCGCATCCACAGGCTTCTACGCCCGGACGAAGATCGTGGCATTTACCGCGCACTCGATCCACTCCTGAGTGTTGGTTGCGGGCGAGGCGCTTTTACCCGAGAACGTCAGGTCGACCAAGCCGTGGAAGGGACCGGCGATATGCACGTTCGTTACACCAACTGCCTGCACTGACGTGGTGCCTCCGACGGAGGTACCACCGAGGCTGGCCGACGGGCGAATTTCCTTCTTGTTCCCTCGAACACACTCAGTTCGCCGCGCGCCTGGCTGGACGAGCGCGCGTATGTGGTGATCTCCAGGCGCAGATCGTCTCCCGCTCCGAGCACGGGGATCAGCTCCGGCGCCACTGCAACGGCGATAGGGTTGCCGTTCCCGTCGCTGGGAAACACGCGTCGACTAAACACCTGGATGACCTTCTTCATCGAGTTCTCCTGCCGTTGTCGTACCGCAGCGCGCGACTCGCGATGTCAAAACATTGTCAAGACTGCGCGTGCAGTTGGAGTTCGGCGGAGGGTGGACAGAGGCGCACGAGTCGCGGTGGGCGTACGCGGGGCGGGGAATGTCGCTCTGTCCAATAACGCGAAGACGACTGCTGACGTGCGAGGCGGCCTCCGCGCGTCCCCGCGCGGGCATCTTGGCCGCCGTCCCCCTCGGCGTCTTCGCCGAGGGGGCGCATGTCCCGGGCGCACGCGACGAGGCCGACACCCGCGACGATGGCTCGTGCGCCCGGGCCAGTTCGGGCGTCTTCGCCCGAACTGAGCAGCACGTCGGCCAGTTATTTGACGGAGCGCCGTCTCGCAAGCGGCGAGGGTCCACGATCACGCGCCGCGAACCGCGAATGAAGAACCGGCTCCGGCGATGTGCGGCCGCGGGTTCCGCAAGGGTGCCCTCCGGCTGGTGATCTGGGAGCACCGGAGCGACGAGACGGGCGCGCGAAGTATGTCGGAGCGGGTGAGGCCAGGACGATGCTGAACCCGCAGGGTATGTAGACGAGATGGAGTGCGTCGACACCGCCTGCTGGAATGCCAAGCTGGATGCTGCGCCGTGGGCCGCCGAAGCTTTGACATGGGCATCGGCCGCTCTTTCTGCGGCACGCAGAGACGGCAACCTCGTGGCAGTGCGTCGTCTTCAGAGGCTCCTCGCCGTAGAGTTCGGGCCAAACTCGGCGTGGGCAGCCACGAACGACCCGGACGTGGTCAGGAAGGCCGAGATTGAGATGGAGATCGAGCGAGGCCGCTGGCTTGAAGATTCGCCTTTGACCAGTCTTTCGGAGCTTGGGGTGACGCCATACCCGGAACCGCTTGACGCAACCCGCGCCCGGGTGCGCGCAGATCCTGACGACCTGCGAGCTTGGTTGACCCTCGGGAACGCGTACGAGTCGCTGCGCGACGACTACAGGGCGCGGGCGAGCTTTTCTCGTGTTCGCTCTTTGACTGACGATCCCGTAGTTCTCGCCTACTCGTTGGTGCACGGGGAGTGGCCCTTCTGCATGTGGACACCGAGCGTTGCTGTGCTCGTCGGTCGTCTTGACTCAGCGCCGGCGGCGGTGCGAGGCGACATACTGGACGTGTTTGTGGCGAGCGCAATTGCGGAGGCAAGCCTCGACGATCTGGAAAGGTTGGAAGACGAGGAGGCGCTGCGCTACGCGGCGAGCATGCTCAGCCTCGAGCGGCCCTGGGACCTGCCTCCAGTGCTGGACCGTCTTGTTGCGCGGGATTCGGCGGACCCCCGGATGCCGATGTGGCGATGGATGAAGTGGAAGGCAGACCGGACGGAAGAGAGTCGGAAGGCGCTGTTGAACTTCGCCGGCCCCGAATCGCCGTGGTGGGCTTTGGCGAACGCCGATGTGCGGATACGGGTTGTCCGGCTGCTGGAGAAGGCGAGACCTCCCGAGGGGCCCGATTCCAACTTGCCGCGAGAGTGAGACTACGGGGGTGTTGCGCTCGAAGAACGTGAACGTTTGTTGGCGAGATGGCGCTCTGTCAAATAACTGCCCCATACCCGCACTTCACGCCCCCCGCCTCACCCTCACCCCCCAATCCGCCAAACGTCCACCGGCGCCCCAATGCCACGCAGCGCATGTGTACCCGCCGGTTCAAGCCCCGCCGCGTGCTCGGCAACCGCGCCCGAGAACACGGCCGGCACGCCCAGGGGCCTGCACAGGCCCTCGAGGCGGCTCGCGAGGTTCATGGCGGGGCCCATGACGGTGAAGTCGAGGCGGTCGGGGGTGCCGATGTTGCCTTGGACCACGGCGCCGAGGTGGCCGCCGAAGCCGACGGCGAGGGGTTGGCCGAGCTCGGTGGCGAGGGCGGCAACGCGCGCGCCGCTCGACCGCGCGGTCTCGACGAGCGCGGCGGCCACCGACGGGCGCGCCGCGGCGGAGGCGACGGGAAAGACGATGAGCATGGCGTCGCCGATGAACTTGAGGATCTCGCCGCCGCGCGCCTGAGCTTCGATGCCCACGGCCTCGAACACGGCGTTGACCACCTGCACCACGGCGGTGGCGCCCACGGCTTCGGAGAGCGCGGTGAAGCCGCGCAGGTCGCAGAAGAGGATGCCGGCCTCCACTTCGCGGGTGGTGCCGCGCTGAATCTCGCCGGCGAGCACGCGGGGGCCTGATTCGCGTCCGATGTACACCTCGGCCACGCGCATGGCCTGGGACGTGCGGTAGACGCTGTAGATGGCGAGGGAGAGGAGGGAGCGGACGCGCTCGAGGCGGGCGCCCACGTCGTCGGGGAACGGGGCGTGGCCCGCGATGCTTACGGGTTGGGGCTCGGTGCCGGAGGGGATGTGGAGGCCCATGGCGATGTAGTCGCGGTAGCCGCGGTCGCGGAGGCCGCGGAGGAGGGCGAAGCCGCCGTCGTCGTGTTCGAGGCGGAGGCGGAACCAGGGCGCGCCGTGGAGCACGACGGACTCGAACGGGGTGCCGACGGCGCCGTGCGTGGGGAGGGCGTCGAGCGCGGCGTGGGGCACGGCGTCGGTGCCGGCGTAGCCGCCCTCGCGGCTCCACGTGAGGAGCACGACGCCGAGGGTGGGGTGCCGGAAGCCGGTCATCCGGGTCATGGGGAGCTGGATGCGGTCGGCGACGACGCCGCAGGCTTCGAGCGCCTCGCGGATGCCGTCGAGGAGCGGGAGGAAGCTGGGCGGCGCGGCCGCGCGCTCGACGGCGCGGAGGAGGATGTCCGAGACCCTCGAGGTCGGCGGCGAGGGCGGCGAAGCGCTCGGCCATCGGGTACATGCGGCGCACGGCGGCGGGTTCGAGGCGTTCGACGCCCTCCTTGCCCCCGTGGGGGCGGCCGTCGAGGTCGCGGGAGAGGTCGCCGAAGCCGTCGAGCCAGGGGCGGGCGTCGCGCGGGCACGCGGTGGAGGCGCCCACCTGGACGGAGTCCCGGCCGTAGGCGGGGCTCATCCGCGATGATGCGGTTGAAGAGCGGGATCAAGGCGGGCGGTCGGGTGCCGAGGGCGCCGAAGGCGCCGAGGCCGCGCAGCACCACGCCGTTGACCACACGCGCGTCGAACGCGCGGAAGCGCTTGGAGAAGGTGGCGGGCTCGGACACGCGCGTGCCCCGGAAGATCGAGGCCTGGTCGGTGTGGGGAATCCACCCGCGCTTGGCGTATTCGGACTCGGCCGCGAGGGTGGGGAGCCGGGCGAGCGCGGCGTCGAACGACATCGGCTCCATCCTCTCGGCGACGGTGAACGCGAGCTCCACCCGGAGCGTCACCTCGGTGACGACGCCGAGGGCCCCGAGCGCGACGCGCGCGCCGGGGAGGCGCGGGTCGCCCTCGGCGAGGGTCACGGTGTCGCCGCGGCCGTCCACGAGGCGCAGCGCGACGATGCCCGTGGAGAGCTTGCCGTGCCGGAGCGAGGAGCCGTGCACGAATGCGTGCCGCCCCAGGCGGTGAAGCGCATCGGCATTCGTCTACCAGGCCGCGCGGGAGCCACCGACGCCCGCCCGGGCACCGCGGCCTCCGCACCGGCGGCGGCTCGGCGCCGGCCGGGTGCCCAACCGGGACCCCGGAGCGCTACCGGGGAGCTTCCCAGGGGATGCCGAGCTCGGCGAAACGTTCCCGGAGCGCGGTGAGATCTTCGTCGGCGACGACGACTTCGTCCTGGGTGACGGCGCGGCGGAGCAGCGGGCCCGCAATCCAGTCGCGACGGAGGGCCGCGGCGACGGTGGGCGGGAGGTGCACAATCCAGGCGCGTTCCACACGAACCGCGGGCAGCGGCGTGCCGGATGCGACGAGCGCCTCGATTTCGCCGGGGAGCTCGCCGCCGTAGAAGGCTTCGAGCCGGGCGAGGAGCGCCGGGATGTCCGGGTGGGTGCGGCGTTCGGGGAGGTAGACGCGTTCGTCGCCTTCGCGGCCAATGGAGCGCGCGACGCGCTCGACGACGGCGCGCACGCCGAGGGCGTCCCACCCGTCGGGGATGGTGATGCGGCCCTTGCGGTACAAAAAGCGCGCCTTGGGCGGCTTGGTGTAGTCGATGACGCGGCCGGCGGGGTTCGGCGGGGCGATGCGGAGCTGGCCGGCGTCGTCTTCTTCGATGTCCACACCGGTGAGCACGGTGATGCGCGTGGCGGAGCGCTGCCACTCGCGAACGGTGTCCGCGATGTTGGGCGGCAGGCCGGTGCGCGAGTGCTGGACGAGGAAGTCGAGGGGCTCGCGGTGGCCGGCGGCGAGGTCGGACGCGACGCCTTCGCGCGTGAGCTTGTGGCGGTGCATCCGCTCGCCGTCCACGTAGGGGGCGAGGCGGGCGAGGCGGCCGTACTCGGTGGACGGCAGCTCGCCGGAGTGGACGAGGAGGTTGCCGTCGGGGAGGAGCACGAAGCCCGGCGAGAAGCTCGGGCGCGGGCCGGGGCGGCGGACGGCGGTGATGACGAGGCCGTTGCGGGCGGCGTCGAGCACGCCGGCGCGGTGGAGCGTGTCGGCCACGCCGCGGAAGATGGCGGCTTCGACGGCTTCCCAGCCGGCGTCGTCGAAGGTGACGCCGGAGCGGTCGGTGTAGCGGTTGTCCTGCGGCGAGCAGAGAATCTCGCGGCACCGGGTGCGGAGGCGCTCGAGGAACGCGTTGAGATCGAGCCACTCGGCGCCGAGGAGCCGGAGCAGGATGGAGCTCGCGGTGGCGGCGAGGGCGTCGGAGAAGAGCGCGGAGGGGTCGCCCAGCGGGCGGGGCACGGCCTCGGGGAAGCCGCGCAGGCGCGCCTCGGCGGGGCGAACGAGCCCGGTGAGCCGGCCGATCTGGAGCGCGAGGGCCCAACGGTTGGGATCTCCCCCGAGCTGGCCGTAGAGGCGCCGCTCGACGTCCTTGCGCAGCGCACCGTCTTGCGTGAGCGGGCCGGGCTGCTCCGACAAGAGCGCGGCGACGACGATGGCGTCCCATCGGGCGTCGGAAGGCGGGAACGTCGCGGCGGCGTCCTCAGCGGGGAATTCCCAGCCGGTGGGCCGCCATCCCTTCAACGCGGGGTTGAGGCGACAGCTCCCGGCGTACCGGAGCGGGTGGATCTCCCCGCCGCCGTGCGAGTGGCGCGGCAGGAGGATGGCGGCCCGCCAGAGCGGCTCTCCGACACGCTCGATGAGCGCGCGGAGACGTTCGGGGACGGAATCGCCGGGGAGCGTGATGAGCGACATCAAGTCGAGCAGCTGCGCGGCGGGCTCGGGGAGCGCTCCGGCGGCGGCGACGAGGGCGTCGAAGTCATCAGCTTGTTCGGGCAGAACCGTGAGACCGACGCGGAAGGCGGCGTCATACGATTCGACCACGCGACGGGCAGACGGGGTCGGAGGGGGGCGGCTCACGCGGGGTTCTAACCCGTCCCGGCGGTCAGAGCCCGCTCTTGAAAGCCTTCCAGCTTCCCTTTGCGCGGCAATCGATGGTTCCGTTGCTGTCCGTGTCGAGCCCGAGGAAGGCGGCGCCGTCGATAACGTCGCGTTCCTGGTACTGATCGTTGTAGACGAGGCCGCCGAACTGCACGGACAACATGCCGGCGGGGTGCTCGTGCGTGCCGGTGAAGCTGATGCCGCCGTTCTGGTCCATCGCGCCCCAGAAGCGGCCTTCGGCGCTGTTGAACTCGAGGTACAGGGCGTCGGGCGCGCGGCCGTCCACGGAAAATGCGCCGATCCAGTCCTCCGAGTCGGCGTCGAGGTTCTCCGCGGTGCAGTCGTCGTCGTAGAAGTTCTGGGCGAAGGTGGAGGTCCACCCGCCGAGCACGTTCGGGATGTCGCCGGTGTCGGTGCCGAAGCCGTCGGGGTCGCCGCACGCGGAGGCGGCGCCCGACGTGTCGTCCGCGGCGGGGCCGGAGCACGCGAGGAGGAGGGCGAAGAGCGTCATCGGGCGACTCCGGGCGTGAGATGGGCGACCACGCGGCGGTTCTCGGCGCGGCCCTCGGGGGTGTCGTTGCTGGTGGTGGGCTCGAGGTCGGCCCGCCCCGCCACGGTGAAGCGGGCGAAGGGGACGCCGTGTTTGTCCGACAGAGCGCGCGCGACGGCGAGCGCCCGGGCGTGGGACAGCTCCGAGTTCGTCGGGTAGATCCGCAGCAGTTGCTTGGGGGGCGGCGTGGGGTCGGTGTGGCCCACGAGGAGCACGTCGACTTCCGGGTGGAGCTTGAGCGCGGTCGCCAACAGGTCGAGCGCGAACGTGGACTCCTCGCGGAGGTTCACGGTGTCCTCCGAGAAGAGGATCGTGCCGGGCAGCGACACGCGCGTGGCGGCCCCCTGCCGGGTAACGGCGACGGGCCCGCCCGAGAACACCTGGATGAGCTCGGCGTAGATGGGAGCGGCCGACGTGCCGGTGGCGCAGCCGATGAGCCGCTCCTCGAGGATCTTCACCTTCTGGCCGAGGGCGATGATCTCGCGGTCGAGCTGCCCGATGAGCTGCCGATCGGACGACGCGCCGGCGCGCACCGCGAACGGGGCGAGGAGGAGCGCGGCGAGCGCGAGCCCGCGGAGGCGCGTCATCCGGCCCCCAACGGGGGGTCGATGCCCCAGTCGCTCGGCCCGAAGCCCTTCATGGCGCCGGCGGCGCGGCCGGACCCGCGCACGCGGAGCCACCGTTCCACCCAGGCGCGCACCTCGGCGGGGAACGCCGGCTGCCACGCGCCGTTGACGCGGGCGCGGGCGATGGACATCCACGCGAGGTGGTCGGGGTGCTGGTCGACCGGCTTGCCGTCGAGCTCGCCGCCCGTGAACACGACGGTGCGGTCGGCCGAGCGGCCGAGGAAGCCGCCGATGGAGGGCGGCTCGCCGATGGCGTCGGCCCACTCGACGAGGCCGGCGATGTCGTCGGGGGCGCCCTGGCGGTTGGCGAGCGCCACGAAGCAGCGGCCGCACGCTTCGGCGTCGTTCGTGGCGCGGTGGGCGCCGATGAGCGCGACCTCGAGGCGCTGGGAGAGCTCGCCGAGCTTGTGGCTCTTCGCCTCGGGGAAGAAGCGGCGGGAGAGGTCGACCGTGTCGATCTCCGCGGGGGGCGCGCACCACTTGAGCCCGGCGCGGTCGAACTCGTGGGTGAGGAAGCGCTGGTCGAAGGGGTAGTTGTGGGCGATGGTGATCGCGTTCGACAACAGCTTGTGGATGGCGGCCGCGTGCTGCTCGAACTTGGGCTTGTCGGCGACGTCCTCGTCGCGGAGGCCGCTCACTTCGGTGGCCTCCCGCGGGATGGGGATGCCCGGGTTGAACAGGTAGTGGTGCGGGATCACCCGCTCCACCTTGCCGTCCGGCCCGAGCCGCATCTCCACCCCCGCGAACTCCACGACCCGGTTGCCGTCTTCCGGGTTGAGCCCGGTGGTCTCGGTGTCGAACGCGATGATGGGGAGGCTCTTCCAGCGCATCCGAACCTACTATCCGGAACGGCGCCGCCGACGGATGGCGACCAGCGCGAGCGCGGCGGGGAGCAGGCCGACCGCGCCGTCGACGCCGGTGGCGCAGCCGCAGTCGCCGGTGGCGGTGAGGCCGCCTTCGACGTCGCGACCGGGGATGTCATTGGTGGAGTCGGTGTCGTCGGTGTCGCCGGTGGAGTCGGTGTCGCCGGGGTCCGTGTCGGTGTCGTCGGGGTCCGTGTCGGTGTCGTCGGGGTCCGTGTCGGTGTCGTCGGGGTCCGTGCCGGTGTCGTCGCCGCCGGGGTCGGTGGACTCGTCGCAGGCGTCGCCGATGCCGTCGTTGTCGCGGTCCGCCTGGTCGCGGTTGGCGTCGAACTCGCAGTTGTCGTCGTCGTCGATGGTGCCGTCGCTGTCGTCGTCGTGGGCGTAGAGCGTGGGGAGCGAGAAGCCGGCCCAGGAGCCGTCTTCGTAGCCCGCGTTGTAGGCCCAGAAGCCGATGGAGTCGACGCTGGTGAAGGTGCTGTCTTCCACCGTGAGCTCGATGCCGGCGTCCGCGTAGGTGGCGGTGAGCACGCCGTCGTTCAGATCGAACGCGAGGTCGCCGACGACGCCGTCGCGCCCGAGCTCGTAGCTGCTGTCGACCTGCGCGAGGATGGTCGCGTTGCCGCGGCTGATCTTCACGATGGCGGCGCCGGTGTCGCTGCGGAGGTCGAACGGGCAGTCGGCGGAGTCGCTGCCGTCTTCGCCGCAGAGCACGAAGAGGTAGTAGTTCTCGGCGTCGGCGTGGCCGATGACGATGCCGATCGAGTCGTCGTCGCCGGTGTAGAACTGGGCCTGGAACTGGCCGTCGCCCACGGGCTCGGCGCGGGTCACGAGGAAGTTGTCGTACGCGCCGCCGTCGCCCCAGTCGCCGCCGGTGTCGGCGACGCCGTAGTCGGTGTAGGACATCGCCCACTGGACATCGCCCTGGCCGTCGTAGGCGTACCAGGGGTCGTACGCGAAGCCGGTCTCCCAGCCGTCGTCCCCGGAGATGCCGTCGTCGTCCTCCTGGAAGTCGTTGTAGGACCACACCTCCACGGGCGCGGCGTAGCTGGGGAGAGCGGCAAGCAGGGCAACCAGGAGCATCGAAAGCCTCCGAACGCTTAGTATGGGTGACCCGGAAATCGCCGCGGGTCAAGAAATGGTGGAGGTCGGGCTGCGCGCGAGCACGTCCCCCACCCCTGCCCCCGCCCCCGCCCCCGCCGCGCCGCGCGGCGCGCAACCCGGCCGAGACGCACCCGAGCACAGCCCTTTACCCGTCAACCCACCTGGGTTCTTTCGTTCAACG
>CAXNIN010000136.1:0-10576 GCA_964202365.1 Myxococcota bacterium
GAATGCATGCGCGTGCCGAGGAGCATGTCGCAAGCGGCGGCCTGGCCCCGCACGACGTCGAACGGGAGGTCGATGGCGTCGACCACCTCGGCCTTGGCGCGCATGCGCTCCGCGACGCGGCGCGCGGTGACGCGGTCGTCCTGGGCGTAGCCGCCGAGGGAGGTGCAGTTGGAGAGGAACCGGACGACGCCGCCCGTGTCGGCGGCCCAGGCGTCGCACGCCTCGGCGACAGCGCGCTCGTAGCGCTCCTGGCACGCGGCGGGGTCGTCGCTGCCGGGGAAGTGCCAACGCCGCACGGTGACGCCGAGGAGCGGCGCGGGGGTGCCGCGCAGCGCGGGGGCGGGGCGGCCGAGGACGGCGGCGTCGACGCCAACCGACACCGGCGTCGTCACGCCGAGCTCGCGGACGACGGCGGCGCTCGCCGGGTCGCGCACGTGAATCCACGTGGCGTCCTGGAGGGCGTTGCGGGCCGCCATCCGGGAGAGCGGCGACTTGAACGGGCCGATGCTCTGCGCGAACACGACGAACCGCTTGCCGGCGCGGGCCGCGGCGTGAATCGTGGCGAGGCGCGGCTGGAGATCGAGCGTGTAGAGGTCGGTGAGGTAGCTCCCGCCGCAGCCCACGACGAGATCGGCGGCGTCGATGGCCTCGGCCACCGCGACAACGTCGCGATCGTCGATGGCGTCGACCCCGTGCATCTTGCGGGTGAGGCCGGGGAAGCGCGTGGAGACGGTGAGCGCCACGTCGGGCAGGCGTGCGCGCAGGCCGGTGAGGATGCCGTCGAGGATGGCGGCATCGCCCCGGTTGGCGGAGCAGAAGGCGTCGGTGACGAGGATTCTCATACGAAGACCTCGGAGCGGAGCCGGGCGGCGACCCGGCGGGCGTCGTGGGGGGCGGCGAGCATGGGCCCGCCGGCGCCGAGGCGCTGGAGCTCAGCGGGGCGTTGGGCGAGGCGGAGGAGCACGGCGGCGAGCGCGTCGACGTCGCCCGGGGGCACGAGGAGGCCGTTGACGCCATCGCAGACGAGGTCGCCGATGCCCGAGAGGTCGGAGGCGACGACCGGGCGCCGGAGCGCGCCGGCTTCGACGAGCACGGTGGGGATGCCGTCCATGTCGCCGTCGGCCGCGACGACGCTCGGCGCGACCACGAGGTCGGCCTCCGCCATCGCGGCGAGGACGTCGACGTAGGGGCGCATCGGCGAGAGCGTGAGGCCCGCCGGGGGCTCGGCGACGAGGCCGCTCCCGCCGATGATCTCGAGCTCGAGGTGCGGGTCGGCGGCGCGCACGCGCGCCCAGGCCTGGACGAGCACGCCGAACCCCTTCTTGGGCACGGGGCGCCCGACCGCGAGGATCTTGCGGAGGCGCACCGGCGGCGCGGCGGCGTTCGCGAGGAGCTCACCGAGGCGGGCGGCGTTGGGGATGACCGCCACGCGGTCGGCCGGGACGCCGCGGGAGCGCACGAACTCGGCGTGGAAGCGGGAGATGGCGACGACCTTGCGGCACCGCGCGTCGAGCGCCCGCCACTCCTCGGGGCGCACGGCGGCGTCGGCCCGAAAGAGGTCGTAGGCGTGCACGGTCATCGACCAGGGGCGCGAGGCCGCCGCGGCGAGCGGAGAGAGGGTGCGCACCCCCACGTCGGCGAAGTGCGTGTGGAGGTGGCGGTAGCGCCGGAGCACGTCGATGACGCCGGGCCGATCGAGCCCGACGAACACGGGCTTGACGGGGACACCCGCGTCGCCTCCCCCGAAGTGTACGCCGGAGGGCCCGGCGCGGTGCGCGACCACGTCGACCGAGAGGCCACCGGCGCGGAGCGCGGCGATCTCGGCGTGGACGAAGGTTTGGGACGGGACCGGGTACTCCGGCAGGACGTAGGCGATCTCGGGCATGGCGCGCGACTCGGTCGCGCCCGCGGGGAGTTGAGCGGATTCTGGGGCCCCCGGCGCGAATCCGCGTCGTCAGCGAGCGGAGGCCCTTGCCGAGGCGGATTTCTCGTCACGAGGTGCCACGGACCCCATTCTTCGCTACAATTTCGCGCGCCCCCGACGAATCACGGAACCGAACCGAGGTACCCGTGCGTCCGTCCACGCTCCTGCTGTTGTCTCCCCTCACCCTGCTTCTGGCGTGCGAACAGCGGGGCACCGACACCTACGACTCCGCAGAGGCCGACGGCCCCGAGCTTGTGCCGCTCGGGTTCTTCGCGCCCAAGCAGGGCCTCGCGGGAAGCCGGATGGCGACCGCGGGCGGCGACGCCGACGGTGACGGCAGCCTCGACGCGAACGATTGCGACGACGCGAACGCCGCGGTGTACCCGGGGGCCGCCGAGGCCGACAACCTCACCGACGACGACTGCGACGGCTGGGTGGACGAGGACTTCGTGGCCGCCGGCGACGTTGTGGTCACCGAGATCAACCGCCAGTCGCGCTTCGGCGGCGCCGCGATCCAGAACAACGGCTCGTGGGTGGAGGTGTACAACACCTCCAACCGCACGGTGGACCTCGCCAGCTGGGTGCTCTCCCGCGGCGCGAGCGCGCCGTACAACGCCGTCACGCTCGACCCCGCCTCGGCCCCGGTGCTCGCCCCCGGCGACTACGCCGTGTTCTGCGACACCGACGACTACGTGGGCTCCGGCGCCGCCTACCCGCTCACGTGCGACTACGTGTGGGGCGACGAGACGCAGCCTTCCACCTACGTGGGCACGTACCGCGACAACACCTTCGCGCTCCGTCGCGACGCCGACGCCGTGGCGCTCTACCTCAACGGCAGCCGCACCACCGGCACGCTGATCGACCAGGCCCGCTGGTACTACGACGCCACCAACGGCTACTGGCCGCGCGTCTCCCAGTTCTCGATGAGCCTCGATCCCGCCTACCTCAACGACACCCAGAACGACGACATCCGGGTGTGGTGCGCGACGACCGCAAACAGCAGCGGCGCCATCACCTACACCAACACCTACCGTTGGTACGACACCCTCTCGGTGAGCCGCGACGAGTACGGCACCCCGGGCGCCGCGAACTACAACTGCCCGGTCGACCCCGACCTCGACGGCGACGGCGTCACCGGCGCCACCGACTGCGACGACACCGACGCCGGCATCTACCCGGGCGCCACCGAGACCTGCGACGGCGTCGATCAGGACTGCGACGGCTCCATCGACGACGGCGTCGGCCCCACTTGGTACGCCGACACCGACGGCGACAGCTTCGGCGACGCAGGAAACACCATCCTCGCCTGCTCCCTGCCGAGCGGCTACGTCGCCGACGCCACCGACTGCGACGACACCGACGCCGGCGCGTACCCCGGCGCCACCGAGACGTGCGACGGAATCGACGAGGACTGCGACGGCGCCATCGACGAGGGCGGCATCTCCGGCGCAAACGTGTTCTTCGCGGATACCGACGGCGACGGCTTCGGCGACCCCGACGTCACGACCACGTCCTGCCTCGTCCCGGGCGGGTACGCCGAGGTGGACGGCGACTGCGACGACGCGACCGCCGGCACCAACCCCGACGCCACCGAGCTCGACAACCTCGTCGACGAAGACTGCGACGACCTCGTCGACGAGACCTTCGTGACCGCGGGCGACATCGTCTTCACCGAGATCAACCGCCAGTCCCGCTTCGGCGCCGCCGCCATCAACAACGACGGCTCCTGGGTGGAGGTCTACAACGCCTCCGCGCGCACCCTCGACCTCTCCGGCTGGACCTTCGTGCGCGGCATCTCGTCCGGGTTCAACAGCATCACGCTCGACCCCGCCGAGGCCCCGCTCCTCGCGCCCGGCGACTACGCCGTCTTCTGCGACACGCCCAGCTACGAGGGGTCCGCGGCGGCGTACGCCCTCACCTGCGACTACGTGTGGGGCGACCTCGCCGAGGCGGCGAGCTACGTCGGCACCTACCACGACAACACGCTCTACCTGCGGCGCGACACCGATCAGGTGGCGCTCTACATCGAGGGCTCCCGCACCACCGGCCGCCTCGTGGACAGCGTGAAGTGGACGTACGACGCCACCAACGGCTACTGGCCGCGCGACGCGACGTTCTCCACCAGCCTCGACCCCCGCACCCTCGACGGCACCGACAACGACGCGCTCGGTAACTGGTGCAGCACCAGCTCGTCCGCCGCGGGCGTCGTGACGCGGTCGTCCACGTGGGCCTGGTACGACCTGTCCGCCTCGATCTTGGACGAGTTCGGCACCCCCGGCGCCGCCAACTACGACTGCCTCGACGACAACGACCTCGACGCCGACGGCGCAGACTACACCGTGGACTGCAACGAGGCCGACGCGACCATTCGCCCCGGAGCGACCGAGGTGTGCGACGGCGTCGACCAGGACTGCGACGGCGCCATCGACGACAGCGCCATCGACGGCGCCACCTTCTACGCCGACACCGACGGCGACGGGTACGGCAACGCCGCGAGCGCCACGTCCGCCTGCTCCGCGAGCGCCGGCTGGGTGGCCGACGCCACCGATTGCGACGACACCACCACCGCCACCAACCCCGGCGCCGCCGAGGTGTGCGACGACGGCATCGACAACGACTGCGACCCCGACCCCTCCGTGTGCGAGTGGACCGGCAGCCAGACCGTGAAGTACGAGTACGACTTCCGCGCGTACGGCACGGCGGCCAACTACGCGGTCGGCACCTCGATCGCCAACAACGGCGACTTCGACGGCGACGGCTACGACGACGTTGTCGTGGGCCAGGCGTTCTACGACATCTCTCCCTACACCGACAACGGCGCCGTGCACCTCTGGTACGGCCCGGTCGACTCCAGCGACGCGCTCGGCACCGCCGACGTGATGGTGACCGGCGCGAACACGCTCTCGAGCGACCAGTTCGGCTGGGCCACCCGCTTCGTCGGCGACGTCGACGGCGACGGCACCGACGACCTCGTCTCCTCCTCGTGGAAGGCGGACACCACCGACGTGGGCCGCGCGTACCTCTTCCTCGGCGGCACGAGCCCCACGTCCATCACCGACGCGTTCGCGACGTTCTCCACGACCACGTCCTCGAGCTACGCGGGCAGCGTCGTGGACGGCGCGGACGTGGACGGCGACGGGCGCGGCGACGTGCTCGTAGCGGCGTACGGCCGCACGAGCTCGTCGGGCGGCGTCGGCCTCTGGCGCGCGGGCGACATCGGCGGCGGCGCCGAGGACCTCGCCACCAACGCCTCGCTCTTCATCACCCACGCCACGGTGGGC
This sequence comes from Myxococcota bacterium, assembly GCA_964202365.1. Lineage (GTDB taxonomy): Bacteria > Myxococcota_A > UBA796 > UBA796 > SXON01 > CAJBVW01. Next base: position 5,206 of record CAXNIN010000136.1, read on the forward strand.
GGCGCGCTCGGGTACGGCGCGGCGCTCGTCCCGGACCTCGACGGCGACGGCCTCCCCGACCTCGTCGCGGGCGCCCCGGCCATCTCCGGCGCGTCGAGCCCCGGCGCGGCCTACGTGTTCTACGGCCTGGACGTCCTGTCCGGCACCGTGGCCTCCTCGGCCGCCGACGCCACCATCACGGGTACGACCAACGGCGATCGCTTCGGGCTCGCGGTGGCCGGCCTCGGCGACGTCGACGGGGACGGGCAAAACGACCTCGCCGTCACCGCCGACCGCGCCGACCTCTCCGCCACCGACGCGGGCGCGGCCTACGTCTTCACCACCCCGCCCACCGGCTCCGTCGCCGCGGCCACCGCGTCGTCCATCCTCACGGGCGGCGCGGCCGCCGACTACTTCGGCCGCGCAGTGGCCGGGGTGGGCGATGTCAACGGCGACGGCCTCGCCGAGCTGTTCGTAGGCGCCACCGGCTACGACGACGGCTCCTTCGCCGGCGCGGGCGCGGTGTACCTCGTGTACGGCCCGCCCACCGCGGGAACCAGCTCGGCCAACGCCTACGACTTCCGGATGACCGGCGCGAACACGGCCGACGCCGTGGGCTACGCCGTCACCGGCGGCGGCGACGTCAACGGCGACGGCCTCGCCGACTACATGACGAGCTCCACGAGCTGGGACGGCTTCGGCTACCTCAACGCCGGCGGTTCGTGGCTGTACTACGGGCGCGGGGAGTAGCACGTACGATTGGGGCGCTCCGGCGCTCCGACCGAAACGCCCGACCGGGACGTGGCTCATCCCATGTCCCGGTTCGGTTCTTGGCCAAGGGGGCCTGGGCGTGGGCCTCTCGAAGGCCGGGGAGCGCCGCGAGCCAGGGCCGGCCGCGCGCGCGCCTCAACTCTCCGCGCCGGCGCTCCGCCGACGGCCCCCGGGCCTCGCGACGGGCCGCTGTCACCGGGAGGCCGCCGCCTGACAGCCCTCCCTCAGCACAAACACCCCGCCCGAACCAGCCGCCGCCCCCGGTTGGGAACAAACGACCGATCCAGGCAGAGGTGCCGGGGCGCGTGGAAGACCCGCGTGGGGCGGGGCGCTGGACGCAAACGCGTCGACGACGCAGCTTCGACCTTCGTTCAGCTCGCCGCGCAGGCCCCGTCGGCGCCGTCGGTGCGGAGAAGCACGCGCTTGCGGAGGCGGTCGAGCGCCTTGGTGCGGAGCTGACACACCCGGGACTCACACACACCCATGATGGCGCCAATCTCGCGATACTTCATGCCACGCTGGTAGTACATGATCGTGACACGCTGCTCGTCTTCGGGGAGGCGGGAGATGGCTTCGTCGAGCGCGCCCATGTGTTCGCCTTCGATCCACTTGTCGAGCACGAGGGCAGTGCGGTCAGCGACCGTGTCGGCGACCGTGCCACGGCCGTCGTCGGTGCTGGGCGCGTCGAGCGAGACCACGCGGCGCGGGGCGATGGTGCCGATGAGGTCGTCGAGCGCGTCGGGGGACATCTCGAGGGCCGCGGAGAGCTCGATGCGGTCCGGCTCGCGGCCGAGGCGCGCGCGGAGGGACTTGCGGGCGTCGTCGACACGGTGCGTACGGCGGCGGACGTCGCGAGGAACCCAGTCGGTCTTGCGAATGGCATCGACCATGGAGCCGCGGACACGCAGCTCGGCGTAACCCTTGAGCGGCACGCCGCGGTCGGCCTCGTAGCGGTCGAGCGCCTCGATGAGGCCGATGGTGCCGACGTTGACGAGGTCTTCGAGCTCGAGCGTGGACGGGTACCGGCGCATCACGCGCACCGCAATCATCCGCACCAGGGGGAGGTACGTGACGATGACACGGTTCCGCGCCTGGGAGTCGAGGAGACTGTCAAGTCCCGTGACGGTGGCCGTGCCCGCTGCAGACATAGTGGTAACCCTCCGCTAAAGGTCGTGATTTGCCGGCCGATACGCCGTCCACCCATTGCCGTTTGGCAACCGGGGGATTCGTTTGGGGGCGCCGGCGCCCGCCTCAAGTACCGGATCGGTCGATCGGTGGAGCGGTTTAGGGTGGCTTTGTCTCCGTTTGTCACCGACTTGTCTTGCGGCGTCTCCGGTACACGGCGGCCAGCACCTGGGCCACGGGCCCGTACAGCTCCTTCGGGATGGGCAAACCTACCTTCGCGGTGGCGTAGAGCGCCCGCGCGAGCGGACGATTTTCGATGATCGCGATGTCGCTTCGACCCGCAATTTTCTTGATCTGGAGCGCCATGTGGTCAACACCGCGGGCGAGCACCACCGGTGCCGCGTTCTCTTCCTTGCGGTAGCGGAGCGCGACGGCGTAGTGGGTGGGGTTTGTCACGACTACGTCGGCGCGCGCGACATCCCGCAACATCTTGCCCGTCGCGATCTGACGCGCACGTCGCCGGCGTTGGGCGCGAATCTGGGGATCTCCTTCGCTCTCCTTGTGTTCTTCGCGCACCTGCTGCTTTGTCATCATCATCTGCTGAATCATGCGCCACTTCTGCCAACCGAAGTCGGCGGCGCCGAGGACCAGGGCGGCGATGGTGGTGCGCACGAGCAGGTCACGCACGAGCTCACCGAGCACGCGCGCCTGGGACCCGGCCGGGAGCGAGGCCGCGGCGGGGAGGACATCGATGTAGGGTGCGACCGCGGCCCACCCGGCCCACCCGATGACGGCGAACGCGACGAGGGCCTTTGCGAGCCCCTCCCACGCGCCGCTCGACACGATGCGCGAGGCGCCGCCGATGGGATCGAGTCGCTCGAGCTTGGGCTCAATGGCCTCGGTAGTGAGGTTGAACCCGGTGAGTACGAGGCTCACGCCGGTGGTGACCACGGCGGCGGGGGCGAGCGCGATGGCAACGCCGGGCCCCACGGCGCGGAGGATGCCCACCGCGAGATCGTGCACGTCGGCCATGGTGAGGGACGGCTCGGCGGCGTGGGCGAGGCTCGCGCGCCCGAGCTCCAGAAGCGCCGACCCGAGCCAGGGGACGGCCATCACGAGGCCGAGCACCCCGCCGCCGAGCGAGATGGCCGCCGCGAGCTCGCGCGACGAGGCGACCTTGCCCTCGCGCCGGAACTTCTGGATCTGCTGTTCGCTGGCTTCTTCTGTTTTTTCGCCGCCCTCCTCGGACACGCGCTAGCCTCCCGCCGCGCGCAGCACGTACACCGCGGCGTCGAGGCCCTGGGTGAGGGACGCGAGCCAGGCGCGGAGCAGGAGCGGGAGCGAGATGCCCAGGAGCGCGATGCCGAGCGTGGTCTGGAGGGTGGTGCCGATGGCGAAGAAGAGCTGTTGGCCAGGCGTCATGCGGCCGATCACCGAGATGGCCACGTTCATGAGGAACACGAAGAGCGTGAGCGGCCCGGCGAGCTCGACACCCGTGCTGATCGCGGTCCCGAACAGCGGCGCGAGCACCGCCGCGCCCGCGAGCGAGGAAACCTGCCCCGGCGGAACGGCCTGGAACGAGTCGCCGAGCACGCGAAGGAGGTAGAGGTGCACGTCCGCGCCGAGGAACACCCCGGCGCCGAGCCACGTCACGAGCACGCCCACGGCGCCGATCTGCGTGGCGGACACGGGGTCGAGGATGGCGGCCATGGCGAGGCCGGACTGGGTAGCGGCGATCTCGGCGGCCATGCCGAGGGCGGCGTACACCACCTGCATCACGAAGCCAACGAGCAGCCCGAGGAGGGCCTCGAGGAGCACCGCGCCGAGGAGCACGGAGAGCGTGGTGGGCATCGGTGTCGTGCCGCTCGCCGGGAGAAGGAGGAGCGTGAGCGGCAGCGCGAGGCCGAGCCGCGCCCACGGCGGCACGCCCGCCGCGCTCAACACCGGCATCGACATCAGGAGCCCGGTGAGCCGCGCGAACACGTAGAGCCCGCCGGCGACCAGCTCCACTACCGGCTCACCTGGGCCGCGGCGTCGAAGGAGCGCGTCGAGAAACGCACGAGCTCCTCCGCCATCCAGCCCGCCGACACCACGAGCACGATCGCGACCGCCACGAGCTTCGGAAGGAACGCGAGGGTCTGCTCGTGCACCTGGGTGATCGCCTGGAGCACCGAGAGCAACGTGCCGATCACGAGCGTGACGAGCAGAGTCGGGCCCGCGACCATGAGGATCGTCCAGACCGCGTCACGGCCGAGTTGGCTGGCTTCGGAGAGGGTCATCGCGCCACCCCCGCCACGAGATCCCGCACGAGCAGGGTCCAGCCGTCCATGAGCACGAACACGAGGAGCTTGAACGGCAACGACACCATTACGGGCGGGAGCATCATCATGCCGAGACCGAGCAGAATACTGCTCACGACGAGGTCGATGACGAGAAACGGCACGTACACGTAGATGGCGACGATGAACGCGGTCTTGAGCTCGGAGAGCACGAAGGCGCTCGCGACGGCGGAGAACGGGATGTCGGCGAGGGACTCGGGGCGGGCGAGCCGCGCCACGTCGAGGATGGCGGCCATGTCGTCGCGACGCGTGTTCGCGAGCATGAAGCTCCGGAACGGGTCGAGCGTGGCGGTGAGAGCCGCGCCAGGCTCGAGCTTGCCGTCGAGGAACGGCCCGAGGCCGAGCGCCCACGACTGCTCGAGGACGGGGTCCATCACGAGCATCGAGAGGAAGATGGAGAGGCCCACCACCACCTGGTTCGGCGGCGACTGGGCGAGCCCAAGGGCCTGGCGGAGCAGCGAGAAGACGATGACGAACCGCACGAACGGGGTCATCACCACCACCATCGCGGGGATGAACGACAGGCCCGTGAGGAACAGGAGCAGGCGGACGGAGGTGCTCGTGTCGACGCCCCCCTCGCCGAGGGCCGCGGTGATGAGCGCGGCGGGGTCGGCCGCGGGCGGGCCAACGGTGACGACGGCGTCCTGGGCAAGCGCGGCGCCCGCGAGCAGGAGCATCAACATGGGAGCCCTCTGCGGGCCGCGTGCTCGGCGAAGGAGCCCGAAGGGGCGAAGTTCACCTCGCCGGACGCCCCACCGTGGCGCGGCGGGCGCGCGCGGAGCGGCTCCTCGGCGGCGGCCGCCGGGGCCGGGGCCGGGGCCGGACGCGCGACCACGCGGGCCTCGCGCGTCAGGAGCGGGACGGACGCGTTCGCCTCGGGCGCGGCGGCCGGCACCGGGACGAACGCCATCGCGCCGAGATCGGCCACGAGCGCGGGCGGCCCTCCACCCGTGCCCACGAGCAGGCGACGCCGCTCTCCGTCGGCGTCGAGGACATCGATGAGCACGAGCGCGCCGCGGTCACCGAGCGCCTCTCGCCATACGACGTCGAGCGGGCGGCCCGCGCCCTTCGGCACCGGCGCGCGCTTCAGCTTCCACGCGGCGGCGAGCGCCACCGCGGCGAGCGCCGCGGGCCCGGCGAGCCCCCACGGCGAGGGG
>CAXNIN010000137.1:0-10567 GCA_964202365.1 Myxococcota bacterium
TGGGATCAGCACGTGTTGCGCCTCGGCGTGACGGGCGCCCTCGCCCATCGCATCGTGACCGGCACCGTGTACGACTCGCTCGCGCTCCCGACCGACGCCTCCGCGCCGGTCGGTGACTACGGCGCGCCGGACGTGCCCCTGGCCGACGCCGGCTGGGAGCCCGACCTCGCGCTTTACGCCGAACACGCGTGGACAGGCCCGCTGTCGAGCCGCCTCGGCGTGCGCGCCACCTGGGTCGGGCGCACCGGCGAGGTGTTGCCCGGCCCCACCGTCGCGCTCTCCGTGCCGCTCCCGAGCGGCACCGTTCCGCGCGTCGCCGGCGGGCTCTACCACCACGTCGCGGACGATCCCGTCGCGCTCGACCCCGCGCGCGGCAACCCGGCGCTCGGGGCCGAACGCGCGTGGCAGCTCGTCGTGGGCGTCGATCAGGCGCTCCCGCTCGGCGACGCCGCGCTCCTCACGGTCGAGGGCCACGCCGCGAAGCTCGAGGACCTCGCCGTCACGTCCGACACCGCCGGCGCCGTTCGCGCGCCCACCCCGAGCAACGACGGCTATGGCGACGTGCTCGGGGCCGACGTGCGGCTCGCCCTCCGCGCGGGCCGCTTCGAGGTGAACACCAACGCCTCGCTCGTCCGCGCCACGCGCACCAACCCGCTCAACGTGCGGCTCGGCGACGACTACGCCGCGCCGTTCGAGCGCGCCGTCTCGGGCGGCCTCTCGCTCGCGTGGCAGGTGGCCCCGCGCTGGCGGCTGACGGGTCGGTACGAGCTGCGCACGGGCCGGCCCGTGTCGTCGGTGGAGCCCGGTGGCGCCGAAGTCCTGGCGCTCGCGGGGCTGAACGACGCGCGCCTCGGCACCCACCAGCAGCTCGACGTGCGTTTGGAGTGGCGGCGCGCCACGCCGCGCCTGCACTATTCGGCTTACGTGGATGTTCTCAACGTGCTGAACTCCCGCGCCGAGCTCGTGCCCAGCGCCGCCGTCGCGGAAGGCGTCGTCGTGCGGAGCGCCGTGTCGCAGCTCCCCGTTCGGCCGTTTCTCGGCGTTCGCGTGGATTTCTGATGCGGGCCTCCGGCTTCGGGCAAGGCCCGCTCGTCGTCGCGCCGACGCTCGCGCGGCCGGTGTGGGGGGGCACCACGCTCGCGCACGAGATGGGGAAGGACCCCACCCCCGACGCCCGCATCGGCGAGAGCTGGGAGGTGTGGCACGCCAACCGCACCCCCGACGGCCGCACCCAGGGCGACCTCGTCGACTTCCCGCTCCTCGTGAAGCTGCTCGACGTGCGCGACACGCTCTCCGTGCAGGTGCACCCGGACGACGCCGCGGCCCAGCGCCTCGTGGGCGCGGCGCACGGCAAACACGAAGGCTGGGTGGTGCTCCGCGCCGAGCCCGGCGCCAAGGTGGCGTACGGCCTCACGCGCGAGATGGGCCGCGACGAGCTGCGCGACCGCGCGCTGAGCGGGAAGATCGAGGACGACCTCGCGTGGCTCCCCGTGAAGGCCGGGGACGTCGTCGACGTCCCCCCGGGCACGCTCCACGCCATCGGCGGCGGCGTGCTCTTCTACGAGGTGCAGCAGCCCTGCGATCTGACGTGGCGCCTCTACGACTGGGGCCGTGGCCGCCCGTTGCAGCTCGAGCACGCCCTCGAGGTGGTCCGTCGCGGTCCGTGCGTGTCGCGCGCCGCGGTGCGCCCGCTCGGCCCCGGCCGGGACCTCCTCCTCGACGGCCCGCACTTCCACGTCGAGCGCCTGCGCCTGCCCCAGCCGCGGCGCGCCGAGGTGTGGGAGGCCGTCACGGTCATCGAGGGCGCGCTCGAGGTAGAGGGGACGCGCGTCGCGTTCGGCGGAACGGTGCTGCTGCCCCCCGGCGAACGCTCGCTCGAAGGGGAGGGGATCGCACTGGTGGCGAGGGCCTGATCGCGAGGGTTTGGCCCGGTTGGCCCGAGCCCGTCCTTGCGATCACGCGCCCCGGCGAGTAGCATGCGAGCGCCTTCTGGAGGCTTTGTGGCCCTCTTCGGTCTCGCGCTCCTCGCCCTGCCCGCCCACGCCGAGGATTGGGCGCCGGGCGAGACCATCGAGAAGGCCGCCTACGTGGATCTCACGCCGGAGGGCCTCAACGCCGTCGCCGAGCTGATCCCGGCGCTCCTGCCCGCCGCCATCGAGGTCCCCGCGACCAGCGACGAAGGCGGCTACTGGTGCTTGAACTACGCATACGGCCTCTCGGGCGCGTTCGCGGACATCGAGGTCACGAACGCCACGATAACCCCCGGCAACGGCGCGCTCGACATCACGGCGAACCTCCTGGTGTCGCTCAACGACCCGTCGAGCCCGTTCTCGCTGATGTACGAGCTCGCGTGCCTCGACGACACGTGCGCCGGCTACGTCGACGGCTTCCCCGTCACCGTCACCACCTCCATGGCGCTCGAGGTCGTCGACACCGGCGGCGGCACGCGCGCGCTCGACGCCACCATCGGCACCCCCAACGTGAGCTACTCGCTCTCGAACGACGACATCCACCTCGACGGCTGCTCGGTCGGCGACATCGAGGAGGTGCTCAACTTGCTCGGGCTCTCGTTGTACGACCTCATCCTGGAGCAGCTCGACTCCTACCTGCAGGACGCCATCGCCGACATCGGCCCCACCCTCGAGACCACGATCGAGGAGGCCTTCGCGAGTGCCAGCATCAACCAGGAGCTCGAGCTCAACGGGACCGTCGCGCAGCTCTCGCTCCAGCCGAACGACGTCGAGGTCACCCCCGCCGGCGTGCGCGTCCAGATGTCCGGGTTCCTCGACGCCGCCTCCGCCCAGTGCGTGGCCGCGTACGACCCCGGCGGCTCGCCCAAGAGCCCCACCGCCGCGCCCGACCTCGGCACGGTTCCTAGCGGGGTGGACAGCGCGTACCACGTGGCGCTCACCCTCTCGGACGACTTCACGAACCAGGCCCTCTACGCGCTCTGGCGCGGCGGTCTCCTCTGCTACACCCTCGACGAGAACGGCCCGTTCCCGCTGGACACCTCGATCCTCAACTCGCTCACCGGCGACGTGTTCGCGCCGCTCTTCCCCGAGGCGAAGCCCGTCACGCTCCAGACCTCGCCGAAGGCCCCGCCGACCACCGCGTTCGACGGCTCCCACGCCATCGACGTGAACCTCGACCGCCTCGGGCTGGACATGTACGCCGAGCTCGACGGCCGCCAGGCCAAGGTCGTCACCATCGACCTCTCCGGCGTCGTCGGCGCGGATCTCGCGTTCGACGCGACCACCGGCGCCCTCGGCGTCGTGGTCGACCTCGACCCCGCCGCGCTCACGCCGACCATCGGCTACAACGAGTTCTACCCGGACGCCAACGAGACCATCGTGTCGAGCTTCTCCGGCGCGTTCGGCGGCCTCGTGGACACCGTCGTCGGCGGCCTGCTCGACGGCCTCTCCTTCGCGCTCCCCGCGTTCAGCGGAATCGGCCTCACCGACCTGCAGACCGCGGGTGTCGGCGCCGACAAGGACTGGCTCGGCGCCTACGCCTGGCTCGGCCCCGTCACCTACGCCGCGGCCGACGGCTGCGGGAGCGACGGCGGCTGCACCAGCGGCTGCGAGGGCGGCTGCATGTCGGGCCCCGGCGCTCCGGCGGTGTGGGCCGCGTTCGCGGGCCTCCTGCTCCTCCGCCGCCGCCGGTAGGGGCGCGCAGGGTGTGAACGCGGGCGCCTCCGGGCGCCCGCCGTTCGTTTGGGCGCCAGGTCTCAGCGGAAGCGGACGTCGCCCACGATGCGGTCGAAGTCCGCGCGGCCGGCGCGCAGCCGGCCGGGCGGGATCGCGCCCTCGACGTGCACCAGCACGCCCTCGCGCGCGATCACGTACGCGAGAACCCGCGGGGCGTCGGGGTCCTCGGGGGTGCACGTGCCGACGAGCACGGCGTCGCGCACCTTCACGGCGCGGTAGCGGCCCACGTCGGTGAAGGTCCACGCGCACCCCTCGATCGGGCGCGGCGCGAGCGTGTCGCCCCGAGAGGCGGCGACGGTCACCCGCACGTCGCCGTCGGGGTCGGTGAGGCGGAGGCGCTCGGCTTCGCCGTCGGCGCCGACCGTGGCGAGCCAGCCCGGCGGCACCGGCACGACGAGTGGCCACGTGCCGTCGATGTAGACACCGTCGACCATCCGGCCGGTCGGCACGGGCGCCACGTCCGGCGCGGCCACCACGAGGGGGCGCGCGGGCTCGACGGCGGGCTTGCGGCACGCGGCGGCGATGCCCACCACGAGCGCCGCCCGGGCGAGCCCCCGCGCGGTCACCGCCGGGGCTCGAGCGCGCGCTGGTGGTCCGGGCCGCCCCAGAGCGCGGTGAACACGGCGAGCTCGGTGTCCCGGCCAGGCGGCGGCGCGGCGGCGCGCACGAGGCGCTTGGCGCCGCGCACGGCGGCCTCCGGCACCGCGAGGAGCTCGGCGGCGAGCGCGCGGGCGCGGGCGCGGGGGTCGGCGTGGACCTCGTCCACGAGGCCGATGGCGCGGGCGTCTTCCGCGGCGAGGGTGCGTCCGAACGCGAGCACCTGGAGCGCCGATCGCGGCCCCACGCGGCCGACGAGGCGCCCGCCCCCGCCGAACCCCGGCGATACGCCGAGCTTCGCGTGCACGAAGCCGATCCGCGCGGTGGGCGCGGCCACCACCACGTCGGCCGCCGCGACGATCTCGGCGCCGCCGCCCAGCGCGGCGCCCTCCACCGCCGCGATGACGATGGCGTCGAGGTTTGCGAGGGAGTCGACCGCCGCCTGCATGAACGCGCCGAACGTCGCGCCGGCGCCGGGCACGGCGAGGTGCTCTCGCACCGCCCCGAGGTTGCCGCCGGAGCAGAACGTGCCGTGTTCGCCCGCGAGGATGACCACCCGCGCGCCGCGCACGGCCTCCGCGGCGTCCGCCAGGGCCACCATCATGTGCGGGGCGAGCGCGTTGCGCGTCGCCGCGTGGTCGAAGCGAATCCACGCGACGTCGCCGGGCTCGACGTGCACCACCCCCGGCCCCGCGGGGACAGTGGCCGCCCACGCGCGGAAGTTGGTCATGGGGTGCCCGCCGAGGACGGTCCCGGCTCGCCGCCGGCCCCCTCGCCGCCGGGAGGCCCGCGCCCGAACTCCTCGCTTTCGCCCGCCATTGCGGCGCGCTCGGGGCGCACCCGGCCCGCGCGGAGGTCGTCGAGGAGCGTGCTGCCGGCGAGGCGCTTCCGCGCGCGATCACGCGCGGCGTCCGCCATGAGATCCAGGTAGATCCGGACGCGTCCTTCCGCGCGGCGGGCGGCCCACGCCGTCCGGCCCTCGCCCACGCACCAGTCGCGGTGGGCTTCGAGCGCCGCGAGAACGGCGTCGACGCCGCGATCTTCGAGCGCGACGGACGTGTGGACCGGCGCCTGCCACCCCGGGCGGTCGTCGAGGTGCACCGACTGCTCGAGGTCCCGGCGGAGGTGGTCGGCGCCGGGGCGGTCGGCTTTGTTCACGCAGAAGAGGTCCGCGATCTCCAACAATCCCGCCTTCATCGTCTGCACGGCGTCGCCGCTCTCGGGGGTGAGGACCACGAGCACGGTGTCGGCCACTTCCATCACGGCGAGCTCGCCCTGGCCAACGCCCACGGTCTCGACGAGGATGCGATCGAACCCGACGGAATCGAGCAGATCGACCACCTGACCGGCCGCGCGCGAGAGCCCGCCGAGGTGCCCGCGGGAGGCGAGGGAGCGGACGTACACCATGGGGTCGTCGGCGTGGCGCTCCATGCGGATGCGGTCGCCGAGGATGGCGCCGCCGGACCACGGCGAGGACGGATCGACCGCGACCACGGCCACACGTTCCCCGCGGGCTCGGGCGTGTGCCACGAGACGGTCGACGAAGGTGCTCTTTCCGGCGCCGGGCGGGCCGGTGATGCCCACCACGTGCGGCGAACCGGGGGCGGTCATCCGCCGCGGCCCGAGGGTGTCGAGCGCCTCCGCGATGCCGGGCGCGCGCCCTTCCACCATGGAGACGAGGCGGGCGAGGGCCGGACGTTCGCCGGCGCGCGCACGCGCGAGGAGGTCAGAGAGAGGTTGCGACGAGGGCACCCTCCCCTCTATCAAGGAGCGAGGCCCCGGCGGTGTGTCGGGTCGGGGGTGCGGGCGGGGGCTCCTCGGGATAGCCGTCCCGCGCCGAAGGAGGCTGGATGCGCGGATTTTACGGAATTGTGGCCCTCTTCACCTTCGCCGGCTGCGGCGGGCCGGGCGCCGAGATCGAAGGAAGCGCCGGCGGCGTGGATTTCGCGTCGATCGCGAACGTCTACTACGGTGGTCCGTTCGTGGTGATCTCCACGATCGAGGCGGACTGTGAAGGCCTCGACTTCGTGAAGCGCAACTACGAAGTGGGCCAGGCCCCCACGGAAGACGAAACGTCTATGCTCCAGCTCTCGTTCATGGACAGCGACGACCTCCTCACCGGCGTCGCGCCCGTGAAGCTCACGGCGTCGGTGTCGGCGTCCGTGGTGCGCGTCGAGGGCGGCGCCTTCTACGAGACCATCGCCGATGCCGGCACGCTCACCATCGACGAGGTCGTCGACTCGGCGAGCGCCACCGGGAGCTTCCAGGAGCTCACCTTCGCCGACGGCACGCTCAACGGGAGCTTCGAGGCCACGTGGTGCCGCAACCTGAAGGCCCGGTAGCGGGATGATCGGCCTCGTCGCCCTGTTCGCCTCCGCGCAGGCGGCGGACGTGTTGTTTCCCGAGGCCACGCCGGCCTCGGTCGACGACTTCTCGGTGGCGGGGCTGTTCTACGGCATGGTGATCTCCGAGGCCGAGAAGCAAGGCCTCGACTTCGAAGACGCCGACGACATCCGGCTGTGGGCCGGTGCCGAGGCCGACGCCTGCGCGGACGCCCCGGCGTGCCCCGCGAACCTGTGGGACCGCACTGGGGCCCGCCTCGCTGTCGTCGTGAGCGTGGGGCGCTCGCCGCTCGGGCTCGACGTGGTGGTGCGGCTCCACGGCGTAGACGAGGCCGCGCCGTTCAAGGTGCTCGAGGAGAGCGTTCCGCCCGGTCAGGAGCTCGCGATCGCCACGAAGATCGCGCGCACCGCGAAGGACGTCCTCCCGCTCCTCCCCGCGCGTCGCGACGCGGGAGGAGGCCCGGTGCTCGTCCTCGAAGACGAGGTGATGCCGATGCCCGGCGGCGTGACCCAGCGCCCGCCCCCGGAGCCGAAGCCCGATCCCGATCCCGACCCGGTCGACCAGGCCCCGCCTCCCATCGAGCCCGCCCCGCGCGACCCCGATCGCCAGGCCGGCGTCCCCCCGGGGAACGACGCCCTCCGCGACCGCCTCCGCGCCGACGAAGATCGGCGTCGCATGGGCCTCCCCGCGGGCGCCTACACGCGGTACGAGGCGAGCGGCCTCTCCAAGCGGGCGTGGCTCGACGCCGCGCGCGTGCGGGCCGGCCGTGGCTTTCTGGAGATTGGCGGAGGGTGGTCCATCGGCGACGTCGACCGCGGCTACGGCGTGCGCCTCCGCATCGAAGGGTCGGGCTCGTCGTTCGACGCGATCGGGAGCGTCGCGCAGGAAGGCGCTTCGGCCTCCGCCGCCCCGAACTTCGGCCTCACGCTCGGCTACGCGCCGGCGTGGTGGATGGACACCTCGGTGTCGGTAGCCGTGCAATACGGAACGAAGTACCTCGACACCGGCTGGGAGTGCCTCGACCGGTGCGACCCTCCCGCGCGCGAGTACACGCACGACCCCGTGGGCGCCGTCCAGGCCTTCGTGGAGCCCCGCCTCCGGTTCTACCCGGTGGCCACCGGCGTCGTGAAGCCGTATGCGCTCGTCGCGTTCAGCGTGCTGTTGCACGACGGCTTCGAGGTGCCCGACTCCGACTACGTCGACTACCCGGACTCCCTCGCGGGCGCCGCGTTCGGCCCCACGGCCGGCATCGGCCTCGCGTTCGACCCCGTCTCGCGCGTGTCAATCTACGGGGAGGTCCCCGGGACGTTGTTGTTCGGGGGCGCGAGCACGGTGCGGGAAGGAGAGGTCACCCTCACGCCCACCGCGCGGGAGAGCGCCGGCTACGTCATCCGCTTCGTCGGCGGGATCGCCGTCCGCTTGTGACGGGCGCGGCGGCCGCGGCGCGATAGCAGGGTGCCCATGACGAAGCCTGTCGTCGGCATCATCATGGGCAGCCGCTCCGACGCCGACACGATGCGCGGCGCGGCGGACGTCCTCACGGACTTCGGTGTCCCCCACGAGTTCCGCGTCGTGAGCGCGCACCGCACGCCGGACCTCATGTTCCGATACGCCGAGGAGGCCGCCGATCTCGGCATCCGCGTCATCATCGCGGGGGCCGGCGGCGCCGCGCACCTCCCCGGAATGGTGGCCGCCAAGACGCGGCTCCCGGTCATCGGGGTTCCGGTGCAGAGCAAGGCGCTCAACGGACTCGACTCGCTCCTCTCCATCGTCCAGATGCCGAAGGGCATCCCGGTGGCCACCGTCGCCATCGGCGGCGCGGCGAACGCGGGCCTCCTCGCGGTGCGCATCCTCGCCCTGCAGGACCCCGCCCTGGGCGCCGCGCTCGACGCGTTCCACGCGCGGCAGGCGCGCGAGGCCCTCGAGCCGGGATGACCACGATCGCCCCCGGGTCCACCATCGGCATCCTCGGCGGCGGCCAGCTCGGCCGCCTGATCGCCCAGAGCGCCCGCCAGCTCGGCTACGGCGTGGTCGTGCTCGCGCCGGAGCAGGACGCCCCCGCGTTCGGCCTCGCCGACCGCGTGTTCCACGCCTCCTTCGAGGACACCGCCGCGGCGCGCCGCCTCGCCGACGCCTGCCACGTCGTCACCTACGAGTTCGAGAACGTCCCCGAGGCCACCGTGCGGGCCCTCGAAGACGTTGTCCCCGTTCGACCGGACGCAACGTTGCTCGGCATCACCCAGGACCGCGTTCGCGAGCACGCCTTTCTGCACAACAACGGCGTCGCCACCGCGCCCGGCTGCCCCGTTGTCACCCGGGAGGACCTCGACGCCGCCGTGGCCCGCTTCGGCTTCCCCTCGCGGCTCAAGTCGGCGCGCGGCGGCTATGACGGCGGCGGCCAGCACCGCCTCCGCTCCCCCGACGACCTCGCCGCCGCCCCGCTCGACGGCCGCGTGTGGCTCTTCGAGCGCGACGTCGCCTTCGTCGCCGAGGTGTCGGTCATCGTCGCGCGCGGGGTCGACGGCGTCGTCCGCACCTTCCCCGTGTTCGAGAACGCCCACGCCGACGGCATCCTGCGCCTCACGCGCCTCCCTGCCCGGGTCGACCCCCGCCTCACCGCCCGCGCCGAGGAGATCGCCCGCGCGCTCGCCGTGGCGGCGAACCTCGTCGGCACGCTCACGGTCGAGTGTTTCGTCACCGCCGACGACGTTCTGGTGAACGAGCTCGCCCCGCGCGTGCACAATTCGGGACACCTCACGGTCGAAGCCTGCGTCACCTCCCAGTTCGAGCAGCACGTCCGCGCCATTTGCGGGCTGCCCCTCGGGGATGTCGCGCTGCGCTCCCCCGCGGCGATGGTGAACCTGCTCGGTGCGTCGGACCGGCGAAACGTTCGCCTCGAAGGCGCGCAGTTTGCGCTCGACGTGCCGGATGTGCACCTGCACGTCTACGGCAAGACCTCCGTGCGGGTGCGCCGCAAGATGGGCCACGTCACCGCGCTCGCGCCCACCGCCGACCTCGCCGTGGAGCGCGCCGAAGCGGCCGCCGCGCGGCTCTCCTTCGTGTGACCGCGGCCGGTTAGCCTACGCCCATGTGCGGACGCATGCGGCTCGACAGCGACTGGTCGGAGATCGTGCGGACCTTCGCCCTCAACCCGGACGATCTCGGCGACTTCGCCCCACGGTGGAACGTCGCCCCGACTCAGCGGGTGCCGGTGGTCACCGGGCGCCGCGGCGAGCGGCAGGCGCGGTGGGGGGCGTGGGGGTTCGTGCCGTTCTGGGAGAAGAGCGCCAAACCGAAGACGCGCCCCATCAACGCGAAGGCGGAGACCGTCGCGACGAGCGGCATGTTCCGGCAGGCGTTTCGCGAGCGTCGGTGTGTGGTTCCGGCGACGGGCTTCTACGAGTGGGAAACGCGGCCCGACGGCAAGCAGCCCTACCTCTTCGCGCGGCCCGACCGCGGCGTGATGGCGCTCGCCGGCATCCAGTCGCGGTGGCGCCCCGACGGGGGCGACGCAATCGACACCTTCTGCGTGTTGACCACCACGCCGAACGTCGTCACCGAGCGTGTGCACGACCGCATGCCGGTGGTGCTGGCGGACGAAGCCGCGCTCGACCTCTGGCTCGATCCCGACGCCGATCCCACGCTGCTCGCGCGGCTGTTGCGCCCGGCGCCCGACGATTATTTGGCGGCCTGGCCCATCTCGCGGGCCATGAACACGCCCCACGTGGACTCCGCCGAGGCGTGCGCGATTCTGGGGTAGGGCCCGCCCGGAAACAACGTTCAGCAGCGAGGGGGCAGCCGCCGGCCGAGCCGGCGCTGCGGAAGCGGCGGTGCCGAGGCGAGGCGTCGGCGGCTCCGCTCCCGGCGCTGAAACCCGTGCCCGAACGCTACGTCGTCCCGACGGTGTAGACCTTCATCGT
>CAXNIN010000138.1:0-10490 GCA_964202365.1 Myxococcota bacterium
CATGAGGCGCCCCGTGTGCTCGTCGACGATCACGACCTTGCTCTCCTGCACGACGTAGTCCTTGTCGCGCTTGAAGAGGAAGTGCGCCTTCAACGCCTGGTTGACGTGGTGGAGGATCTCCATGTTGTGCGGGTCGTAGAGGTTGTCCACGCCGAGCCGCGCTTCGACCTTGTCCATGCCCTCGTCGGTGAGGTTCACGGAGCGGGCCTTCTCGTCCACCGTGAAGTCGATCTCCTTCTGCAACAACGGGATGATCCCGTCGATGATGAAGTACTTGTCGATCGACATGTCGGTCGGCCCGCTGATGATGAGCGGGGTGCGGGCCTCATCGATGAGGATGGAGTCGACTTCGTCGACGATGGCGAAGTTGTGGCCGCGCTGGACGTAGTCCTCGGCCCGGAACTTCATGTTGTCGCGGAGGTAGTCGAAGCCGAACTCGTTGTTCGTGCCGTAGGTGATGTCGGCGGCGTACGCCGCGCGCTTGATCCCGTCGTTGCGTTCGCCGGAGAGGATGGTTCCCGTGCTGAGCCCAAGGAACTTGTAGATCCGCCCCATCCACTCGGCGTCGCGACTCGCGAGGTAGTCGTTGACGGTGACGACGTGCACGCCCTTGCCGGACAGCGCGTTGAGGTAGACCGGCAGCGTCGCCACGAGGGTCTTGCCTTCGCCGGTCTTCATCTCCGCGACCATGCCGCGGTGGAGCACGATCCCGCCGACGAGCTGCACGTCGAAGTGACGCATCTCCATCACGCGCCGGCCCGCCTCGCGAACCGTGGCGAACGCCTCGGGCAACAGGTCGTCGAGGGAAGCGCCGTTGTCGAGCTTCTGGCGGAACGTCGCGGTCTGACCGCGCAGATCCTCGTCGCTGAGCGCGCGGAGCCGGTCCTCAAAGCTGCCGATCAGCTGAACGGTCGGCTGCATCTTGCGGATCAGTCGATCCGCGCGCGTGCCGAACACGCGGGCAAAGACCGTATCGAGACCCATCATCGCACGTACCCCTCGATCCCGGCCCTCTAACTCCCTCGCGCATGCGGTGTGTCGACCAACGCGCGCGGTCCGAACGTTCCGCGCAGAGAGGGCCCACAACTCGACCCGTTCAGGGCAGGTATTCCAGCGGGTCGACGGTCTCGCCGCCGATGACGAGCTCGAAGTGGAGGTGCGGCCCCGTGCTCATCCCGGTCGAGCCGACGAGCGCGATAACGTCGCCCGCAGCCACCTGATCACCGTCTTCGACCAGGAGGCGCGAGGCATGGTAGTACCGAGTGGTCACGTCCTGGCCGTGGTCCACGATCACGGAGAGCCCGTGCCCGGAGTCCCAGCCGGTGAACACGACGAGGCCGTCGTTCACCGCGAGGATCGGGGTCCCCCACGGCGCGCCCAGGTCGACGCCCGTGTGCATCGTCCAGCGGCGCGTGATCGGCTGGATGCGGTACCCGAACGGCGACGTGAGGACGCCCTCCGCGGGCCACAGCCGCGGGAGCGCGGACTCCAAGCTGTCGAACCGGGCCAGCATCTCCTGAAAGGTCTCGAGGCCGCCCGACAGCGCCGCGAGGTCGTCCTCCAGGGCCGCGAGATGCGCCTCGACCTCGCCCGACCGCCGCCCGGTCGTCGGCACATCCGGCACGACGCCGTCGATCCAAACCTGGCGCGCCGCCGCCTCTTCACGGTCGATCGGACCGAAGCCCGGCAGCGCCTGCCGGGACTCGAGCGCGCGGAGCTGCTCGTCGTACAGGCGGACGCGCGAGACGAGCGGCTCGAGCGCCGCAACGCGACGGTCAACCTCGTCGAGACGCGCCTTCAACGCGAGGTTCTCCCCCACGAGCGTGTCGTGCGCAACCACGCGCGGCAGGGTAGCGACCTGCACCGCCGCGAGGACGCACAACCCGACCAACACGGTACCGGACACCGCCGCCACCTGCCGAACCCGTCGCAAGGCGACATGCGTCTGCCACACGTCTCCTCGGCCGCCTTCAGGCACGATCATCACGGTGTAGCGCACGTCCGGCGGCGCGCGCCGGCTGGGCTCAGTTGATCTCGTCGACACGCGTGATCACGGCCGTGATGTTGTCATCCCCTCCCCGGGCGCACGCGAGCTGGATGAGGTGCCGAGCCGCGTCCTGCGGGGCCATCGAGCGAACGGCCTCCCCGAGCTCCGCGGGCTCGACGAGGTTCGACAAACCGTCGCTGCAGAGGAGAAACTTGTCGCCGCGGCGAACCGCGCGCACCTGGATGTCGATCTCGACGTCTTCGGTGTAGCCGAGCGAACGCGTGATGATGTTCTTGAGCTTGTGGTGCCGCGCCTGCTCCGGCGTGAGCAGCCCCGCGCGAATGCGCTCGTTGACCAGCGAGTGGTCCTCGGTCATTTGCTCGATTCGGCCCTCGCGAACAATGTACCCGCGCGAGTCGCCGACGTGCGCCACGAAGGCGTTCGGGCCGTCCACGAGGAGCACGAGGCACGTGGTACCCATCCCGCGGTACTCCGGCTCGGCGTTGGCCTTCTCGAAGATTCGCTTGCCGGCGAGCCGGATCGCGTAGCGCAGCCGCTCGCGCATCACCTCGATGACGCCGTCCTCCTGGGCGGCCTCGACCTCGGGGGAGGTCTCGAGGTTGGAGAGCACCTCCTCGACGGTGTTCACGGCGATGGCGCTCGCGAACTCACCGCCGGCGTGCCCGCCCATACCGTCGCACACCACGAAGAGGTTCAGCTCATCGTTGATGAGGTAGTTGTCCTCGTTGTTGGTGCGCTTCACACCGACGTCGGTGATCCCGCAGGAGGTGATCCGCATGCACGTTCCCTTGTACTTCCAGAGGGCGTTGGAGGTAGCCTACCGCGCCGCGGCGCCCCGTGGGGCCGCCGATCGACAGAACGGGACCGGACGGCCCCGCGCTACTCGACGGCGTCGGCCTCTTCGTCCGCCGCGGTGGGCGCGGCCGGTGCCTTGATCGCCCGCGCGAGGCGGCGCCACTCGGCGAGGTCGAGCGTTTCGGCCCGGCGTCCGGAGTCGATGCCGGCCGTCGCGCACGCGGCTGCAACCGAGCCGCGGTCGAGCCCGCTGCCCAGCGAGTTGAGAAGGGTTTTCCTTCGATGTTGGAAGCCGAGGCGGACCACCCGGTCGAAGCTCTTCGGGTCGACGCCGCCGAAGTCAGGCTCGGCGTACATGTCGAAGGCCAACACCACCGAGTGCACCTTGGGCGCCGGATGGAACGCGCCAGGGGGGAGCTGGAGAACCTGGCGGGCACGCGCGCGCGCCTGAATCTGCACGGACAAGGAGCCGCGCGCCGGGTGTCCCGCCTCGGCGGCGATCCGGTCCCCCACTTCTCGCTGGAACATCAGCACCATCGTGGAGAAGATCTCCGGGTGTCCGGTGAGGCGAAGCAGGAGTGGCGTCGCGACGTTGTACGGCAGATTGGCGACCACCTTCCAGCCGCCGCCCGGACAGATCGCGGCGAAGTCCGACTTCATCGCGTCGCCTTCGTGGAGCTCGAGGTCCGGCCAGGTTTGACGCAGCGCAGCCGCGAGATCGCGATCGATCTCGATGCACCGCACCTCGGCCCCCGAGCTTCGCAGCCGCTCGGTGAGGATGCCGAGGCCGGGCCCGATCTCCAGCACCCGGTCGTCGGGCCCGACACCCGCCGCGCGCGCGATGCGGTCCACCATCTCGGGAGACACCAGGAAGTTCTGCCCGAAGCGGCGACGCGCGCGCTGCTCGAGCTCCTTCAACCTCGCGGCGGGGTGTAGCGCCACACGCTCCATCATGCCTCTCCGACTTGCCATCGCGGGCGCGCGCTCGTGGGCCCGGTCGGGAGCCCGGCGAGCAGGCGGAGCCGCCCGACGTTTGCAATCATGGCGCCGTTGTCCGTGCACCGGGCGAGCGGCGGAAGATAGGCTTCGAGGCCGGAAGCGGCGATGCGGGCGCGCACGCGGCTGTTCGCGGCTGCCCCACCGCCGATGGCCACTCGTTCCACGCCGGTCAGGCGCGACGCCCGGGTGACGCGGTCCACGAGGACATCGGCCACGGCCTCCTGGAAGCTCGCCGCGAGGTCGGCCGGGGGGGTATCGGGATGCTTCTCCAGCCAGCCGCGGACGGCCGTTTTCAGGCCGGAGAAGCTCATGTCGAGGTCACCGACGCGCGGGCGCGGCAGCGGCACCGCGGACGGGTTGCCGTCGCGCGCGAGGCGGTCCACGAGGGGCCCGCCGGGGTACCCCAACCCCAGCATGCGGGCGACCTTGTCGAACGCCTCGCCGACCGCATCGTCCACGGTCTCCGCCAGCGTCCGATAGCGGCCCACACTCTCGGCGAGGTACAGAGTCGTGTGCCCTCCGCTCACGACGAGCGCGAGGAACGGGAACGACGGCGCGGGGTCATCGAGCAGCGGCGCCAGAAGGTGGCCCTCGAGGTGATTGACGGGGATGAACGGCACGCCCCAACCGAGCGCGGCGGCCCTCCCGAACGAGAGCCCGACGAGCACCGCGCCCACCAGCCCCGGCCCGGCGGTGGCGGCCACCGCATCCGGGCGCTCGATCCCGGCTTGTTCCATCGCGGCTCGCACCACGGGGACAATCTGCTCCGCGTGGGCCCGGCTCGCGATCTCGGGGACGACGCCGCCGTACGCCGCGTGGACCGCCTGCCCGTGCACCACGTCCGCGCGCACGCCTTCGGGCCCGACGACAGCCGCCGCGGTCTCGTCGCACGAGCTCTCGATGCCGAGCACGATCATGGAATCCGCGGTCTCCGAACGGGCGGCCGTAACACGAAGGGTGTGCTTCTCATGGGGCGGGGGAGGGCCCCCGCAACGCCCCCCGAAGAGCGGCGGCGAAAATCAGTGAACGATCTTCGGGAAGTACGTGGCCGCGTCGAACCGTCCCTCGTCCTGCTTCCCGTCGTGACACTCCGTACACACGGTGACGTCGGGCTTCGCGATCATCGTTCCGCCAACCGGGTTTGCAACGTGGGCCTTGCCGGGGCCGTGGCAAGCTTCGCAGCCCACGGCTTCGAGGCCCGCGACCGCGCCCGGATCGTGCGGGCCCTCGGGGTGCATCGCGCCGGTGACATGGCACGAGAAGCACGCCCGATCGCGCTCGCTCCCCGTCGCCACGAGCGTGGCCCACGCGCGCGCGTGCCCGGTCGACGCCCACTGCGCGGTCTGCTCCGCGTGGCAGCCCGCGCACGCGCCGCTGCCGCTGAACGGGCCCGTCGCGACCGCAGAGACGGTCGAGATGGTCTCCGCCTTGGCGATCGCCATCTTGGCGGCGGAGACGAGCGCAGCGGTCGCCGGGTGGTCCTGGATCTCCTCGCCCATGTCCACGAGGCTGTTCCTCACCTCGTGCGTGGGGCCCGTCCGCGCGACCTCGGCGGCCACGGTCGCCTCGATCTCCGCGATCTTCTTCCCCATGAAGTCGGCCTGCTTCTGGAGGCGGTCCTTCGTGGGGGCGTCCGCGGCGGCGGCGATGCGGGTGTCGAGCTCGGTGCGGCGCTTGATGTAGCTCTGCCGCTGATCTTCGTACTGGGTGAGCACCTTTACGTCGCGCCACCGCGCGGCGCCGGGCGTGAGCGTGAACGACAGCGTCCCGAGCTGCTTGCCGCGCGAACCCGACGCGAGGAGGAGTCCACCGTTGGGGAGGGTGCGCGGCACCTCCAACTGCTGGCGTTCCTGGCCGTTCACGATGAGCGAGACGCGCGGGATCGCCGCGGCGAGGGCGGCGTCTTCCTCGGTCTTCTGTCCGGAGAGCACCACCACCACGTCGGCGTCGAGCGCGTCGATCGCGGCCCGTGCGGCGGCGATCGGCTCCAGGGCGCGACAGGCGGGGTCCTTCGCGGCATTGCCGACCACGCCGACGATGCCTACTTTGCGCCCGCCGCGCTCGACGACACGGGAGGCCGGGAACGGGAGCTCTCTGTCACACTCCAGGTTCGCGGCCACGTACGGGAGCGAATGCGCCACGGCGAGCTCCTGAACGCGCGCCACGCCCAACGCGAGATCGCCCACGCCGGGCAACATCGCGTCGATGCCCGCGAGCGCGAACGCGGCGGCCTGGAGACGTGCTTTCTCGAGCTGCTGCGCCTGCTCCGCCGCCGGCAGCGTCCCTTTCCCGAAGTAGAGGTTTCCGGCGTCGACGACGACGACCGGCCCTTCCGACTTCAGCTTCTCGATTGCCGTGTTTCGCCTGGACAGACCGCCCAGAGGATGGCGGGGTCAACCACAGGGCTCGATCTCGCCGTCGACGTTGCCCGAGTAGACGAGCGTGACGGAGCCCGCCAGCGCCTCGGGAGCGGCGCCCCCGGAGCACGCGAGCAGGAACGAGGCGAGGAGCCAGGTCACGGCGAGCCCTTCGCGCGTTCGGTGGCGATTCGCTCCTGACGACCGGACTTCTCCTTGTCGGAGTCTGCCTTGCGGCCGTGCTCGCGCATGAGGTCCTTCACGACGTCGACCAGCCCGGAGTCGATGATGTAGACCTCCGGGAACTCGAGGGAGCGCGCGTAGAAGCGTTCGCGTACGTGCCCCTCGGGGTCGGTGACGCCGGGTGCCGCCGCGCCGACCACGATGGTGCGCACGGCGCCGTCGCGATCGCGCATCTCGATGCGCGCGAGCGGGGCGTCGAAGCCGTATTCACCGCCGTCGGCGTTCTCGGTGACGAACTCGTCCCCCTGGACGTTGGCGGCCCGCGTGGCGAGGCGCCGGGGCGTGCTCCCCGGAACGGGGACCCCGTCGTCCCAGAGCCAGTTGTCGGCTTCCATCTTGACCGTCACGGTCTTCGCGAGCTCGGGGTCGCGCGCGTCGCCGGCGAACGAGGTCACGAGCGACGCGAGGGTGTTCGGGTCCATTCGCGCGAAGCGGGTGAGCCGGAAGGTCTCGGGCGGCGCGGTGTAGTCCTCGAGCAGGCCGTCGCGCGCGGCGTACACGGTGGGCTCGCCGTCGAGCTTCACGTAGGCGAGGTCATACTCGCCGTCCTTCTCGCCGGTCGTGCCGCCGAGGAGCAGCGTGAGCGGGTCGCGGCCGGAGAACTTGATCGTGATGCGCGCGCGCGGCGCGTCCAGGCCGTACGCCGCGAGGTCGGTCGCGTCGTCGGTGACGAACTGGATTGCCTTGAGCGCGGACACCCGACCGAGCAGGCCGCGCACCTCGCTGTCGTTGGCGGCGAACTGCTGCGGCGCGAGCATGTCCCAGCTCCGCTCGCCGGTCCGCTGGAACGCGAGCTTGCCGCCGCCGGGGAGGTCGGCCGAGAGGGCGTCGACGTCCTTGCTGTCGAACGTTGCGAAGCGGCGCTCGCGGAACTCCGCGAGTGAGAGGCTGTAGTAGTCGACCGCGCTCTTCTTCACGGTGTAGACGGCGGTGTCGCCGGTCTTCCGGATGTAGAAGCTGACGCCCGACGGGTTCGGGTCGCCCGCGTCGAACTCCTGCGTGGAGCCGTCGCGGAACGTGAGCTTCACGTGGATCGCGCTGGCGCCGAGGCCGTAGAGGGCGTCATCCGCCTCGCCCTCCACGACGGTCGCGCGCGCGACGAGGTCGTGGAGTTGGTGCTTGACGCGGTTCACCATCGAACGGCTCGCGCGGAGCTCGTCGCCCTCGATCCACCACCCGTCCGCGCGCTCGGCGAGCACGATCGTGCCGTCGGGGCGGGCGACCTCCACCTTCACGAGGTTCGCCTTCTCGAAGACGAAGATGGGCTTGTCTTCTTCCTTCAGGAGCGCCTTTCGCTCGGCGGGCGTGAGCTCGTGCGGCCGCACGAACCACCAGGCCCCTACCAGCCCGAGGAGGGCCAGCAGCGCGAGGAG
The DNA here is from genome assembly GCA_964202365.1 of Myxococcota bacterium. Taxonomy (GTDB): domain Bacteria; phylum Myxococcota_A; class UBA796; order UBA796; family SXON01; genus CAJBVW01. Next base: position 7,776 of record CAXNIN010000138.1, read on the forward strand.
TGTTCCTCGAAACGACTTCATCGCCCCCTCCTGGACGCCCAGACGCCGGCGCCGAGCACGACCGCGAGGAGCGGCCCGAGGGAGAGCACCAGCCACCGCACCTGGCCGAGGTCGTCCTGCGACAGGGCGAGCCGGCGGACCGCGCTGGGGCGCCCGACGACGGACAGGCGGCCTTCGTCACCGAGGAGCCAGCGGAACGTGTTGATGGCGAAGCTGGCGTTGCCCGGGCCCTCGGAGAGCAGGCCGTTGCCGAGGACGTCGCCGTCACCGAGGACCACGACGCGGGCGCGTCCTTTCTTCACGAGACCCGATTCCGGCCCCACCTCGAGCGCGAGCGCCATGGCCGCGGGCCCGGCGGCATCGATCTCCGGTTCGTAGCTCGCGGCCCCGGCGTTGACCGCGCCGCCGCGGTCGATCCAGCCGTCGCGCGAGGTCTCGAGCAACGTCGATGCGCGCACGCCCTCGCGGGGGGGCACCGCCGCCTGGAGCGGCGCCGCGCGGGCGACAACGGTGACAAGCGACTGCTCGGAGAGATCCTTGGTGATCGGGTGCGCCTTGTACCGAGGCACCGGACGATCGGGGAACGGGAACACGAGCAGCTTGTCGAGCACGATGCCTTCCGGCACGACAACGCCGAGGCGCCCGAGCAGGCTCGGCACGTACAAGCCCGGCTCCACGGCGAAGAGGAGCGCGCCGCCGGTGCCGAGGTAGGCGAGGAGGAGATCTTCTTCAAGGGCCGGGATCGCGACGCGGGGTCGGGCGATGACGACCGCTGCGGCGTCGTCCGGGACACGCGGGGCGGCGTCTTCGCGATCCCGCACGAGGTCGAGCTTCTTGACCTCGTAGTTCTCCTGGTCGAGCGCGCGCGCGAGGTCGGCCAGACCGTCGGGGTCCCGCCCTTCCGGGTCGAGCTCGCCGTGCCCGACCAGCACGTAGATCACGCGGCGGGTGTCCGACATGAGCTGCGAGAAGGCGCGATTGACGGCCGCTTCACCAAGAAACTCGATGCGACGGTCCTCCACCTTGCCGCTGCGGCGGAAGAGGTCGCGGTCCTTTAGATCGACCCGGCGTTCGCCGCGCTGCACGATCACCGACCCGTAGTCCGTGACGCCGAGCTTCTCGGCGGTGAGCCGTTCCCGGTCGAAGTCGACGAAGCGCGTCTCCACCACGGCCGAGTTGTAGTCGAGCTCCTCGAGCAGATCCTGGAGCTGACGGTCCTTGAAATAGGAGTCCTTCTTCCCTCGCTGGGAAGAGAACGCCGTGATCGTGACCACCTGGGCGTCCGCGTCGAGCAAGCCGAGCTTGTTGCGCGTGTCCTCGGCGAGGATGCTGCCCTGGTCGGCCGAGAGATCCACGCGCACGCGGAAACGGTCGACGATGAGGTAGAGCACCACGACCGCCGCGACGACGAGCACCGTGACGAACGTCGCGTTGCTCCCGACGGCGAGGCGACGCTGCAGATTGCGGTTCATCGCCACCGGCGCGACTCCAGCGACCGGTAGGTCATGAAGAGAAAGACGAACGTGAACCCGGCAAAGTAGAAGAGGTCCGCGCTGTCGAGGATGCCCCGGTTGAACGAATCGAGGTGCACCAGCACCGAGAGGGGCCGCACGGCCTCCGCCCAGTCTTCGGGGAGCAGCGCCTCGGCCCGGCCGATGAGCCAGAACGGGAGCAGCAGAACGATGCCGACGAGGCCGGCGGCCACCTGGTCGTCGGTGAGGGACGACGCGAACAGGCCCGCGGCGCAAAACGCCGCGGCGACCGCGCACAGTCCGAGGTAGCTCGTTGCCATCACGCCCCAGTCGGGGTCGCCGTAGTACGCGAGCACGAGCGGAAAGAGCATGGTGCCCGCGAACATCATCAGGCACAGCGTCAACGACGCGAGCCACTTGCCGATGACGATGGCGCCCAGGGAGATCGGGGCCGTGAGCAGCATCTCGAGCGTGCCCAACCGCCGCTCCTCGGCGAAGTGCCGCATGGTCAACATCGGAAGGACGAAGAGCTGGGTGATGGCCAGGTTTCCGAGGAGGACGCGCAGCGACGCTTCCCCGGTCAACGTTACGCCCAGGTAGAAGAACAGGCCTGCAAGGAAGAGAAACACGGAGAGGAACACATACGCGAGCGGACTCACGAAGTAGATCCGCATCTCCTTCTTCCAGATCGTGAGGATCGCCCTCATTCGCGCCCCACGATGCCGACGAACGCCTCTTCGAGCGTCGGGAGGCGGTGCTCGAGTGTCCGCACCTTCGCGTTCGACGCCTGGGCCAGCGCGACGATGGCAGGGCGCGGGTCGGACGAGGCGAACACGCGGTACGAACGCCAGGCGCCGTCCACCGACAGCGGCTCCACGAGCTCTACCTGGGGGAGGGCGCCGATCCGCGGCGCGTCGATGCCGTCGACTTCGGCGAGATACCACGCCCCCTGCGGCGCCAGGGCCCGGAGCTCCCCCAGCGACCCCTGCGCGACCAGCTTGCCCTTCGCGATGATGAGCGCGCGCGGACACAAGGCCTCGACCTCGGAGAGGATGTGCGTGGAGAGGATCACGGTGTGGGTGCCGGCGAGGGAGCGGACGAGATCCCGAATCCCGACGAGCTGCGCGGGGTCGAGCCCGCTCGTCGGCTCGTCGAGGATGAGCACGGGCGGGTCGTGGAGGAGCGCCTGGGCGAGCCCCACGCGCTGCCTGTACCCCTTCGACAACGAACCGAGGAGGCGGCG
>CAXNIN010000139.1:0-10425 GCA_964202365.1 Myxococcota bacterium
CCTTGCGCGCTGGGCGCTCGACGAGGACCAGCTTCTCGGCTTTTTCTACAGCCGGCTCGTCGTCGAGCGCTACGTCGCGCGGAACGCCGCACAGGCCGCCTCGATCGGCGTGAAGGAAGAGATCACGCCGGAGGTCTACCAGGCCTGGATGGCGACGCTCCGCGCCCGCGCCAACGTACGGACGCCGCGATGACCGCGCAGGAGGTCCGGGAGGCGACCGCGGGGGATGTCGACGCCATCCTCGCGCTTCAACCCGTGTGTTTCCCGGAAGACCCCTGGACGCGCGGGATGCTCGAGGAGGAGCTGCGCCGCGCCGGCGGCATCTTCATCGCCACGGGTGCCGTCGGAGACCCGGCGGCGTTCGCGATCGGGTGGAACGTGCTCGGCGAGCTCCACGTGCTCCAGGTGGCCGTGTGTCCGCGTCTGCGCCGCGCCGGCGCAGGAACCCGCCTCATGCTCGAGCTGGAGCGGCGCGCCGTCGGCGCCGAGGCCGCGTGGCTCGAGGTCCGCAGCGACAACGACGCGGCGATCGGAATGTACGGGTCCATCGGCTACCGGCAGGTCGGCCGGCGCCCTCGCTACTATGTAGACGGGTGCGACGCGCTCCTGCTCCGGAAGACGCTTCCCGCACGCTGAGAGCGCGCTACCAGCTACTCGGCCCGAAGCGGTACGTGCGCTTGACCGGCTGGTCCTTCACGATCTTCTGGAACTGCCACGCGGACACGGCGCGGGTGATGCAGGTCTCCAGCTCGCTGTCGGCGCCGTTCACGCCGTTGACGCGCACGCCCTTCGTGGCGCCGTCCCGGCCGATGGTGAACGAGACCTCCCAGGCCCCCTTGAGCCCCTCGACCTGCTTCAGGCGCTGGTTGTAGCAGTTCTGCACCTGCGGACTCAGGCCGGTGATGACGCGCTTCGCCATCTCATAGATGGCGGCCTCGTCCGTGAGGACGGCGTCCGACCCGACCTGACCAACCTTGATGGCGCCGCCACCGAGGGAGCTCCCGCCGGTGGGGAGCGCGGTCGACATGTTGGCTGGGGCGACATCTCCGGTCGAACCGCCGCCCGTAGAAGCCTTCAGCGGACCGCCTTCCGTAGCGGGGCGGTCGTTCTGCGCAACGGGCAAGTTCGTCGAAGGCTTCCGGCCGGTTGCGCCTGCCTTTGCGTCGCGCGGGGTGCCGGGCGTCCCGGCGGCCGGAGCCGCCGCGGGGTCGACCGCCGCCACCTGGGGGGGCCCCTGGATCTCTTCGAGCGGCATGACGTAGAAGTCATCCATCTCGTAGGTCATCGGGGCCTGATTCGACTGCCAGACCTGGTACCCGCCTGCGCCCAGCCCCAGGAGGGCGAGGAAGGCGACCACGCCGAGCACCCGGCTCTTCTTTTGCTGCGCCGCGCGACGCGCGCGGTCCTCCTGCTCCTGCCGCTGACGCGCCTGCACGCCGGGGTCCGTCGGCGCTTCTTCGCCGGGAATCTCCAGCATGCAGTGCGGGCAGTTCCCGCCGAAGCGAAGCGTGTCGGCCGAGACCGCCCCTTTACAGAAGGGGCACACGGGGGAAGAAGGGGCCAGGACAGGCTCCGGGGATGAGGGGGCAGAGGGTAGCAAGGCCCTGCACGGTCCGGCAAGGCAGAGAAACAGTCGCCGCCGTTCCGTGACACGGCGCTCGGCAAATCCGGCGTGCGGTCAGGCCCGCTTGCCGCTCTCGCGCGGCCCGGTCCACTGGGACATGCCCCCGGCCACGTTGTAGATATTCGACGCGCCGATGCTCGTCATGAACTCGGCCGCCGCCGCGCTCCGGCCGCCGCCCTGGCAGACGAAGATGATGTAGTCGGTCTGGCCGAGCTCGCCGTAGCGGTGCGGCAGCTCGTCCACGGGGATGTGGCGCGCGCGGGGGGAGCGGTCGGTTTCGAACTCGCCCTTCGTGCGGACGTCGACGAGCAGGTACGGGGAGTCCGACTCCTGGAGGAGCGCGAGGGCCTGCGCGGAGTCGACGTCGATGACGTTGGCGGCGGGCTTGCCGGGGGTCCGAAGCGCGTCGCCGCCCGCCTTTGCGGGCGCGGCGGGCGGCGCCACCTCGGGGGCGGGCTTGCCCTCGGCGGCGGCCGCGGCCTCGACGAGCTGCCGCACGTCGACGCGGCCGCGCTCAGCGAAGCGGACAGTGCCGTCTTTCCCGATCAGGGTGGCTTGTTCCTTGCAGAACGGCCGGATGCGACCCGAGGCGCGGAAGCCGCGGGAGGCGAACGCCAGCGGGTCGTAGAGGAGGAAGAACTCGGTGCCGATGCGGCCGCGGTAGGCGCGGAGCTGGTCGGTGCGCGCCGTGTTCACGCCGAACACCGCCGTGTCGAGCGACTCGAAGGCCGGCCGCGCGGCGTCGATCGCCTGGAGCCAGTGGTCCGTGTCGGTGTCGGTGGTCGAGCGGAAGAAGATCAAGAGGACGTTCAGGTGTCCCTTGAAGTCCGGGAGCTTGATCCACGTGCCGTCGTCCGCCGTGAGCGAGAGCGGGGTGGCGCTCTCGCCGGGGGAGAGAGGCTTCCAGCGCAGGAAGTTCGTGAGAGGCGAGCTCATTCCGAGTCTCCGGTCGCAGCGACTAACCGGTACGCCGCCCGAGCGCGCGTCCGACCGCAGCGCCGTTCATCGTCCGGGCTCGAAGGTCCGAGCGAACAGCGGCGGAAATCAGCGCGGCCGCTGTTCGTCGCGGCGCCGCACCGCCTCGAGCAGAAGGAACTCGCTCGCGCCGGTGAGGTTCGCGATGCCATCGTCGTCGAAGCGAACCTCGAACCTGCCCTCCCGCGTCGCGACGAGGGAATGCAGCGCCACTTCGCCGACCCGCCCGCCGTGCGAGGCCGCGACCAGCCTGCCCTCCCGAACCTGCACCTGGCCACGCTCCGCGCCTCCGAGCACGAGCACGCGCGCTGTCCGGCCGCCGAGGGTGAGGGTTTGAAGGAGGTCGACGAGGGAGAGGTCGGAGAGCCGGCCGGTGACCGCAGGCGGGGTGGTCGCCGGGCGCCCGAGCACACGCCGGAGCGCGCTCATCAACGAGGGCGCCTCCCCGGGGTCCGCGACCGGCGTGTCGTCGGCGCCGTCCTCCGCGGCGGCGCGCACCGGCCGCGCGAGGCGCAACCCGACGCCCTCCTCGGCGAGCTCCTCCGCGGTGTCCGCGAGCGCGACGGCGTCTCGGCCAATGACCCGCTCGCGGAGCTCGTCCCGGCGCAGCACCGCCGCGAGGGCGGACAGCGCCGCCCCGTCGTGCCGGGCGGCTTCGGCGCCGAGCACGGCGATGGGGTCTGCGCTCGGTCCGACCGCGCCCTGCGCGGCGACGCGCGCCGTGTACAGGAGCTCGGCGCCGGGGTGCCCGCCGGGGCCCGCCTCGCCGCGCACCCGCGGCCCAAGGGCGTCGTAGAGCCCCTGAACGTCGTAGGGGGGCTGGGCGCGCCGCAGGAGCGCCGCGGCGCCCTCGAGGGCGGCAACGTCGTCCGGTCCTTCCCGCGTCGCCGCCGCGAGGCCCCAGAAGAGCGCCGCGAGCCCAACGGTGTCGCGCTGCTCGGTCGGCAGCCCGGCCTGCTCGGCCATGGCGCGGGACAGCTCCACCGTGCGCCCGGCTTCCGCCGCGCCGTCGGCGTCCTCGATGAGCTGCCCGAGCAGGCCGAAGAGGAACTCCCGGGCCCGGTCGTACGGGATCGCGGTTCGCCGGCCCGGCCCGAAGCCGTCGAGCGCGCAGATGTAGACGAGCGGCCGGAGGCGCTTCCACGCGGCGAGGTAGGGCTCGACCGCCGGGAGCACCGCACGCCGAAAGAACACCCGGTCGGCCCGGTTGGCTTCGATGAACGCGCTCACCTGCTCGGGGTCGCCGACGATCTCGGAGGCGCCGCCCTCGAGGAGGTCGAGGCGCCGGAGCGCGACGGCGCGGTCGGGGTCGGGCTCGAACACGACGGTGATTCCGCGCGTCCCTTCGGCGTCCACCGCCACCGTGGCGCGGTCCTGGGGGCGCGCGTCGAGGTCCTCCGGGGGCAGCAGCCGCTCGACGAGGTCGCGCATCGCGTCACGCGACGCGACGAAGAGCCGGAGCCGGGCCGCGCGCGCCGCGGTCTGCGCTGCTCGGAGCGAGGGGATGTCCGTCGGGTCGCAGGTCAGGAGCGAGAGGACCCGCTTGTCCTCGTCGAAGAAGGTGGGCACCAGGAGGCGCTCGCGGATGAGCCCGTGCGGCAAAAGTTCCAGCACCTCCGGCGCGACCGAGAGGCGCGCGAGGCGGTCGGGCGGGACCATGTTGAGCCTGAACTGGTGCGCGAGGGCCCGGGCCAGCCCCATGTCGTCGAGCAGCCCGAGCTCCAACGCGATCTCGCCGAAGCGCGCACGGCTGCCCGCACGAAGCCGATCGAGCACCACGTCGACGTCGTCGGCGCGCATCAACCCCAGCGCCAGGCAGACCTCCCCGAGGGGGGTGTGACTCATGTGCACTCCGCGGCGGAAGCATAAACCGGTACCTGCGCCCGTGGGCCCCGCGACCCCTACACATCGCGATGAGGTATCGTCGCGCGGATGTCGACCTTCGGTGCACCCGGCCGGCCACAGGACACCGTTCCAGGCGGTCGGCGCGAGCCCGCGTCCGCGATGCGGAGCGCCCTTGAGGCGCTCTCCGGCATGGCTGCCGGCGCGCGCCCGCTGCCGGCCTCCGCGGCGCCGGTCCGTCTCCCGCTCGTCGTGCGCGAGCCCTGGCTGGGTGGGCTCGCCGATGCACTCGGCGAACAACAGGTGATCTTCCTCGCCGTGACGCCATCCGCGGTGCTCCTCGCGGAGGTCCCTGTGCTCGGCGCCACCAACCCGAGTCTCCCAGCGGCGCTCCACGCCGCGGGCCTCCGCGCGCTGACCCTGTGGGCGGGCGCGGACGAGCGCGAGCTGCTCGCCGTGGCCCAGTTCCTCGTCACCGATTGGGCGGCCACGGACGCGCCCGCCGCCGCGCTCGCGCGCGCCATCTGGGCTGCGGACCTGCCGCACGCGTGGTTCGAGCTCGCCGATCAGCCCGTCGCGGTCCGCGCTCCGTTCGGCGCGCCCTCAGCGGTGCTCGACCGGCTCTCCTCACCGGCCGAGCCCTCGGCGCGGCTCGGTACGCTCGGCGCCGAGGCCCTGGCCGCCCTACGCGACCTGCGCGCCACCCTCGCCCCCGAGCCCAGCGGGCTCCTCGATGCGCAGGCGGCCCCGAGCACCCTCCCCCCGGACGTGGCGGCGGAGGTCGCGCTCGTACGCACCGGCGGCGATCTCGACCCCGGAGAGCTCGGCGCCGCCTTGCTCGCGGCGATCCACGCCTCGGACGATCCCGCAACCGTGACCCGCCTCGCTTCGGCCCTCGCCGAGCTCGCGGTGGAGCTGCTCGCCGGCGCAGCGGACGTCGGCCCGTTGGTGCACCACGCCCTAGAGGTCGTCGACACCGACCTCACCCCGAACGCGACGTTGCGCGCGGCGGCAACCGAGGCGTTCGACCGCCTCGCCGACGGTCCCCTTCGAGCCCGCCTCCTCGCGGCGATCCCCGCGGCGGAGTCTCCCGAGCTGCGTGGCCCGCTCTTCTCCCTCCTCTCGCTCGTGCGCGCACCCGGCGCCGTCGCGGCGCTCGCCGAGGCCCTCCCTCGGTGGGCCCTCGCCGTGCTCGCCGACACGGTGCTGCTGCGAGACCCCGAAGATGCGACGGGTCGCCTCGATGCCGTTCGCGCGAGGCTCGCCTCCGCGTCCCCAGCGGTCGTGGCGCTCGGCCTGGCCATGTCGAGCCGCATCGACGACCCGCGCCTCTCGGAACAGGTGCTCGCGCTCGCCGAACACCGGGACGCCGAGGTCCGCGAGGCGGTGCTCGTCGCGCTCCGCCACCACACCGTGACGCGCGTGCGTGAGCTCGTGCTCCGCCGTTTGGGCGACCCGAGCCCGCCTGTCCGGATCGAAGCGCTTCGGCACGCCGTCGCGCACCGTCTCCCGGAGGTGCTCCCACACATCGAGGCCCGCGTCCAGGACGCCGCCGTTGTCGGCCTCGACGACGTGGAGGCCCGCGCGCTCTGCATCGCCTACGGGCGCCTCGCGAAGGACGCGGCGGAGATCCCCCTCTCCGACATCGCCCTCGGCCGTCGCAAGCTCGGGCCGACATTGGCCCGGCACGCCCTCCACGGGCTCCGGGCCATCGGCACCGCGCGCGCGCGGGCCGCGCTCGAGCACGTGGCCGCCGAGGTCCCCCGCCTCCGCGAAGAAGTCGCGTCTCTCCTCGGAGAGGCCCGATGACGCCTGGCTTCTCCTTCGCCGCCCACCTGGCCGCCGTCGCCCGCGTCGCCGATCCCACGGACCGCGGCGTGGGCGGCCTGCTCGACGCCGTCGTTTCGGCCTGGAACCGGCTCGCCGCCACGGGCGATCCCCGCTTCCAGCTCGACGGCGTGACGCTCTGGGTCGGAGGTGCGCCCGTGCCGGTCCGTCGTCCGTGGCAGAGCGCGCTCGCGAGCCTGGAAACGTCGTTGCGCGCCCACGGCGCGGGGGGCGCCACGCTCGCGGGCCCCGTCGACCGCGCCGCCGTCCTCGCCCTGCTCCGCGTTGGCCGCGCGCTCCCCGCCACCGCCTCACGGGACGAGGCCGGGCGCTGGCTGGCGGAGCACGGGGGCGCCGCGATCGAGCTCCTTCCTCCTCGCGTCTCCGCGCCCGACCCCCGGGCCTCTCTCGCCCGGGTCCTACGCGCGTGGAACGTGTTCGTCGCGTCGGTCGAGGGCGCGCCCTCCGCGGTCCCCGACGCCCTGCGCGCGCTCGTCGAGCAGGCCGAGGCCGACCCCGGCGCCCTCGCGGTGGTGCACGCGCTGAGCCCACCCGTCCCGCAGCGGCGGGCCGCCTGCGTCGCCCTGCTCGCGCTCGTCGTCGGCGTCCGCCTGCGCCTCGGGCGCGCGGCCCTCGTCGATCTCGGCATCGCCGCGGTCGAGGCGGGCACGTCGGCCCCCGACGCCCGTTCGGGCGGACTCGCGCACGCCATCGAGCGCCGGGTGCCTTCGCGGCTCGGCCGCACCGACGTGCGCGCGGTCGCGACGCTCTGGGGTCTCCACCCCGACCGGGTGCGCACCGCACACCTGTTCGCGCGCATCGTCGCCCTCGCGGAGGACGCCGACACCGCGCTGCGCGCAGGGCGCACCGGCGCGGACGACGACCGCATCGCGCGCATCCAGCTCTTCGCCGGGCGCCGGCACGATGCCCCGCTGGTGCACCTCCTCGTCGGCGCGATAGGGCGCTGGCCCGTCGGCACGACGGCACTGTTGGACTCGGGCGAGCTCGGCGTCGTGATCCGCCCGCCCGCGGCCTCCGAGCACCTCTCTCGTCCGGTGCTCCGCATCGTCGCCGACCGCGATGGTGCCCTCCTCGCGGGCGGTCCCGTGCTCGATTTGGCGCACCCCGGCGCGACCCGGAGCGTGGTGATCGCGAGCGTCGACGCCGCGCGGATGGGCATCGACGTCCAGCGCGCCCTTCTCGGGTAGCCGCCGCGACAACCCCGGCACCGCGCGCGGTCCGTGCCTCCCGACGGCTCCGCTCCGCGCTACGTTGCCCCGAATGCCGCCCATCGCCCTCCTCACCGACTTCGGGACCACCGATCCGTACGTCGGCATCATGAAGGGCGTGATCGCCTCGGTCGCGCCTGGGGTTCCGGTCCTCGACGTGTCGCACGCGGTGCCGCCGCAGGACGTGCGCGTCGGCGCCTTGTTCCTGGAAGCGGCGTGGCCCTACTTCCCCGAGGCCACCGTCTTCGTAGCGGTGGTCGACCCCGGTGTCGGCACCGCGCGCCGGCCCCTCGTCGTGCGCGCTGCGGGCCGCCTGTTCGTCGGTCCCGACAACGGGATCTTCGGCCTGCTCCCGGACGCCGAGGTTCGGCACCTCACCGCGCCGTGGGGCCTGCCCGCCCGCTCGCGAACGTTCCACGGACGCGATCTCTTCGCCCCCGCCGCGGCGCACCTCGCCGCCGGCGCCCCGTTCGACGCCGTAGGCCCGCTCCTCGACGACGCCCACCCGCTCGTGCTCCCGGCCGCCGTCGACGGCCACGGAGAAGTCCTCTACGTAGACCGCTTCGGGAACGCCGTCACCAATCTTCTCGGCGTCGATCATGGCGTTCTCATCTTCGGAAGCACGCGCGCCCGGGTGGTCCGCACCTACGGCGAGGGCGCGTCCGGAGAGGCCATCGCCCTCACGGGGAGCACCGGACGCCTCGAGGCAGCGGTCCGCGACGGAAATGCGGCCGCCGAGCTCGGGCTCTCTGCCGGAGACGCCGTCGCATGGGAGCCGGAATGACAGCGTCGCTGCCGGAGGCGACTCGCGCGAAGCTCGAGGTTCTCCGAGGGTTGATCACGGACATGAAGGATGTCCTGGTCACGTTTTCGGGCGGCGTAGACTCGGCGCTCGTCCTGAAGGTCGCCGTCGAGACCCTGGGCGAGCGGGCGCTGGCGCTCACCGCCGATTCTCCGACGTTCCCGCCGGAGGAGTGCGCGGAGGCGAAGCGGTTCGCCGCGTCGATCGGCGCGCGCCACATCGTCGTGAGCGCACACGAGCTCGAGCGCGAGGGCTACGCGCGCAACAGCGGTGATCGCTGCTACTTCTGCAAGACCGAGCTGTTCGATCTCGCGCGGGACACCGCCGGCGCGCACGGCATCCCGTGGGTCCTCGACGGCACCATTGTCGACGACCTCGGCGGCCACCGTCCCGGCCTCAAGGCCGCGGTCGAACACGGCGTCCGCCACCCCCTGGTCGAGGCGGGGCTCACGAAGGAAGACGTGCGGGCGGCGGCGCGCGCGCTCGACATGCCGGTCTGGGACAAACCCAGCTTCGCGTGCCTCGGAAGCCGTTTCGCCGTCGGCACGCGCGTCACGCTCGGGAGGGTCACGCGCGTGGGCCGCATCGAGAGCCGGATGCGCGCGCTCGGGTTCCGTCAGTTCCGCGTGCGGTTCCACGAGCTCGGCGGCAGCGAGCTGCTCCGCATCGAGGTCGACGTGCCCGATCTGGGCCGCCTCGTCGCGGACGGGGTACGCGAGGAGATCGTGGCGGTCTGCCGCGCGGAGGGGTTCTCGTGGATCACGCTCGACCTGGAGGGCTACCGGACGGGGAGCACGGCGCTGGCCCGGCCCTCCGCGCCCTCGGACGCGGAGACCGCGCCGAATCCGTCGATCCCCGCTACAGAAAGCGAGTCCTCTTCGAACTAACGGCGCTCTGGCTCACGACGCTGCTCCTGATCCGGGGCGCGGTCGCCGCGCAGGCCGCGGGCCTCCCCGAATGGACCCTCGCCGCCGTCCCGTTCCTGTTCATCTACGCGCCCGTCGCGTTGTGCCGGTGGCGCGGCGTGGACAGCTACGACTACCGCATCGCCATCCCCGCGTTCTCCGATCTTGCCGCGTGGAAAGGAGGTTTTCTGCAGGCCGGCAAGGTGGTCGCGATCATCCTGGTGCCGTGGCTCATCGGCTATCACCTGTACCAGACAGTGCTCTTCGAGCATGCGCCAACGTGGCGCATCCCGAAAGACGCCCTTCTCCTCGTCCCCTACCACCTCTTCTTCGTCGCCATCCCCGAGGAGTTCTTCTACCGCGGCTACTTCCAGACCCGGCTGAACGAGGTCTTCCCTCGGAAATTCCTTGTGTTCGGCGTCCCGATCGGCTGGGGGATCGTCCTCGCGTCGCTCTTCTTCGCGTTCGGGCACTCGCTCGTGGTCGTGCGGTGGTGGCACTTCGCGACGTTCTTCCCGGGACTTCTGTTCGGCTGGCTCCGCGAGAAGACAGGTCAGCCCCTCGCCGGCGCGCTCCTTCACGCGTGGGCGAACGTCACCGTCACGTGGCTCGACACGCTCTACGGCGTAATTTAGCCCGTCGAAGGCGGGTTGATTCTGGGGCGGGGGGCGAGCCCCCCGCAACGCCCCCCGTCGTGCGCTGAGGTCGCCTACTGCGTGAGGCGGGCGAGGCCGCGCATGCGGGCATCGACCTCGGCGGGCCGGTAGTCGGGGTCGAGGTCCCGGATCTCCTCGAGGAGCCGCACCGCCGCGCGGTGTTTGCCGGTGGCGGTGTAGAGCGCGGAGAGCTCGAAGAGCGCGTCGCAGTACGCGGGGTCGTTCTCGTCGGCGTCGTTGGTGCTGTCGCGCAGGATCTCGACGGCACGCGCGGTCTCCCCCATTCCGCGGTGCGCCTGGGCGCGGAGCACCGAGGCGTCGAGGGAGTCCATCCCTTCGGTGAGGGCGAGGGCGGCGTCCCAGACGCCCACCGCCACGAGGGCGCGGGCTTCCTCGATGTCGCCGCCCGGCGCCACGTCGTCGAGGGCCTCGGGGTCGATCTCGCTGAACGTCCCCTCGTCGAGGGCCTCGAAGTCCGCGAAGGGATCTTCCTCTTCCGGAGCGGGCGGGGGCTCCGGTGGAGGCGCGGCGGCGGCGGCGCGCGCCCGCTCACGAAGGGCGGTGA
>CAXNIN010000140.1:0-10406 GCA_964202365.1 Myxococcota bacterium
TCGGGGGAGTAGTGCGGGTCGCCCATGAGCGCGGCGACGCGGGCGCCCGTGCGCGGCATCACCTGCATGAGCCCGATCGCGCCGACCGGCGAGAGCGCCCACTGGCGGTACACGCTCTCCTGGCGCATCAGCCCGAGCGCGAGGAGCGGATCGACGTCGTAGTTCTGGCCGTGGCGCCACAACGCGTCGACGTACGCCGTGGGGAAGGCGAAGCGCAGGGCCTGGAGTCGTTGTTCGGCGTTGCTGGCGAGCTTCGTGGCGCCCCAGGAGAAGCGCGCGGCGTGGTGATCGTCGCGAGCGTACAGGAACACGTTGCGCCATTCGGCGACGTTGTGGTCGATGCTCCGGATGCTCACGGACCGGGCGTCGGTCTTGCCGGCGGCGGCCTCGATGTCTTCGTAGATGCGCGCGACGATGGGCGCGGAGTGCCGATAGATGCCGGCGCGCGCGAGGTCGGCGGCGGCGCCCGCCCAGGGGAATTCGGTGCCGTGCGTTTTTGCGATGCCGATGAGGATGGCGTCGGCCGCGGCGGGGTCGAAGAGGAAGCCGGGGCGGTAGGCGTCGGGGCGGGCTTCGTAGGCGGGGAGGGGAGCGGTGGCGGCGACCGCGGCGCTGGCCGCGGCGCTTCCGATGATCGCGGAGCTGCCCGCGTTCGTGGCGGAGCTTCCGCCACCCGAGGCGCCCCACGCGAGGGCGGACCAGTCGCGGGCGCGCGGCGTGACGGGGTCGGAGGCGGCGAGCACCGCCACGGCGGGGCCGGCGGTGCCCACGCGCTTGAGCGCCGGGAGGGTCGGGACGGCGGGGCCGGGCCACCGTCCGTGGCGTTCCACCCAGCCGTCGGCGGTGGTTGCCATGCCGCCGGCGAGCGCGGCGTACCAGCTCCACGGCTCCTTCTTCACGATGTCGGCGCGTTGGGCCTCGGCTTCGTCGGCGCGGCCGAGCGCGTCGAGGGTGCGCGCCCGGTACCACCGCGCCGCGTCGGCCTCTTCGCCGCCGCCGGCGATCACGGCGTCGAGCCGCACGAGGGCGTCCGCGTGGTTTCCGGCCCGGAACGTGGCGTAGGCCGCGAGCCACCGCGCTTCCTTGCCGAAGGCGCCGCCGGACTTCGCGAGGTCGGACCACGTGCCGATGGCGTCGGCGTAGCGGCCGGCGAGCAACTGCCCGCGTGCGAGCTCGGTTTGTACGGACCGAAAGCGGCCGGAGCCCGGGTGCTTCTTCTTGCCCGCCTCGAGCTGATCCACCGCGGCCGCCCACTGGCCGCCGCGCGCGAGCGCCTTGTAGCGTTGCCACGCCACTTCGGCGTCGGGGCGCTTCGTGTAGTCGGCGGCGAGCTGCTCGGCGACCACGTCGTATTGCTTGGTGTTCCAGGCGAAGCGGTCTTCCTGCGACGCCACCCAGGCGGCGAGCTCGGGGTCGTCGCCGGCGCGCGCGGCGAGGCTCTGGAAGCGCTGCCACGCCTCCGTCTCGAACCCGCAGCGGCGGCGCTCGGAGGCGATCCGGCACTCGGTCTTCGTGTCGTCCGGGAGGGCCGTGGCGAAGCCTTCCTTCGCGAGGGCGTCCAGGCGCGCGCGCGCTGTCTCGCCGGTCGAGTGGTAGGTGTGGTCGAGCGTGAGGTCCTGGAGGAGCTTGATGCCCGTGGCCGGGTTCTTGTTCGTGATCGCGAGCGCGATGCCGAGCCGGAGCGTCTCTTCGCGCGGCGTCTCCGGGTGCTTCTCGAGGTAGGCGTTGTAGCTCGCGATTGCCGGGCCGCTCTCCCCGGCGGCCACCCAGGCGTCGCCGATGAGCACGAGGCATTCGTCGGCGTGTTCGCCCTCGGGCCAGGCCTTCCGGTAGGCGGAGCAGCCGCGCGCGGCGGCGGCGTGGCGCCCGCGGAGGTGGTCGGCGTAGGCCTCGTACCAGGCGCCCCAGGGCGCTACCGGCTGGCCGCTGGCGCGGGCTTTGGAGAAGAGCGCGCTCGCGAGGTTGGGCTCGTCGAGGTCGAGGTAGGTGAGGCCGAGCGCGAGCTGGACCGCGGCGCGGGTGCGCGCGGCGCCGCCCTTCTGGGCGAGCCACGCCTCGTAGTACACGACGGCGGCGCGGGGATCGCCCTGGGTGCGGCGGTCGATGGCGGCGCGGAGGAGGTCCGGCGGGAGGGGCGCAACCCGGCCCGGGGGCACCGGCGGGGCCGACAGGAGCACGGTTCCCGCGGTGGGACGGGGGGCGGCGCCGGACGCACGGGCGCCGCCGCCCACGAGGAGCGCGACGCCGAGCGCGAGCGGCAGGAGCCTACGAACGGAGCTCGTCCTCACGCACGCCGAGCGCGAAGGTGCCGTCCTCCGACCACAGCGCGTAGACCGGGCCCGGCCCGGCGGCCTGCACCCAGAGCTTCCCGCCGGCGGCGCGCTGCACCTGCTGGCCGACCATGAAGCGGGCGCCTTCCGGCGGGGAGGGTACGGCGATGGGCTCGCTGTGCTCGATCCACTCGGCGTACCCGCCGCGGAGGCGGCGCGCGAGGCCCCAGCCCTGATCGCGGAGCCACTCGGCGAGCCGGGAGGCGTCGTCGCTTCCGACCTGGTCGTACACGGTGACGCGCACGTCCTTCGCGGGCAGCAGGTCGAGGCGCTGCTTGATCTGGTCGCCCGGGAGCAGGTTCGCGCCCTGGATGAGCCCGGCCGCACATTCCTTGGGGTGCCGCATGTCGATGAGGTACGGCGAGACGTTGCTGATCACCTGGGAGGCGAGCCAGGTGCGGCCGATGTCCTCGCGGTGCTTGGGCCCCGGGGTGTCGCCCGAGCCGTCGACCACCTTGGGGATGAGGTTCGGGTCGAACGCGCCGGGGGAGGCCACGCCGCGGTTGTGGTCGACCGGGGCTTCGCTGGCGTCCCATTCCATCCCGAAGAACCTCAGCGCGGCTTTCTTGGCGGCGCCCTTGATGCGGTCGCGGATCATCGTGCTCCTTACCCCTCGCGACCGTTAGCCTGCCGCACGCGCACCGTGTAGGCCCGCAAGGCCTCCTCGCCCTCCGCGGAGAGCGCGGTGACGTGCACGGCCACGCGGTGCGTGGCCGAAACGTGCTCGTCACGTTCGTCGATCGGGATCGGCGAGACGCGCACGACGCGCGCGGCGCCGCGCCAGGTGCCGGCCTCGCCGGGCATGCCGAGCTCGAGCAGCAGGACATCGCCGTCGGCGCAGGCGGGGACATCGTCGAACGCGATGCCGACCGCGCTGAAGTTCATCGTGGGGTCGGGACGGCGCGCGGGGGCCGCGTGGGTGGCGCCGGCGAGCCAGCCGGGCACGTCGCCTTCGGCGCCCGCCCGGTAGAGCAGGTCGAGCGTTCCGTACGCCCGGGGCTCGACGCGCATTTCGAGGGGGATTCGTGCTGGTTCCATGCTCATCCTTGCCTCGAGGAGCGCCCAGGCTAGCGCCACGCCCCCTGGGCGTCAATGCCTACACGCTTTCTGCACGCACACGCCTCGGACGTGGCACCCGGGCGCCCGGGCCGTGACACGGCTCCCCCGTACGTTGGGGGGGAACCCGAGGCCCCCGTGCATCCGCTCGCGCGTATCATCGCCATCTTCTTCGTCTTCCTGTTCGCCACCGTCGGCTGGCTCGTGCTGGGCGGCGTCACCAGCTCGCGCACCCAGGACCAGCTCGACGCTCTCGACGGGCGCGTCTCCGACCTCTGGGGCGCCCCACAAACGCAGGACGCGCCCACCTTCATGGAGGAATGGGTGCAGGTCGTGACGCGCCAGGAGCAGGTGACGGACCCGCGAACGAACCTCGTCTCCGTCGTCACCAAGGCGGAGGCCGTGGCGCAGAGCCGGCCGGTCGACCCCGCGAGCACCCGCATCGAGGTGGATCTCGACCTCGACCAACGTCGCAAGGGCCTCCTCTGGTACCCGCTCTACGACGTGACGTTCGCCGGCACGTGGACGTACGTGCACCCCACCGCCGAGGCCGGCGGGCTCTCCCGCGACGTGCGCCTCACCTACCGCTTCCCCGACACGCAGGGCCTCTACGACGACTTCCGGTTCGTCGTGGACGGCGTCGACCGCGCCGCGGAGCTGCGCCCCGAGCAGGGCGTCGTGAGCTGGGTGGTGCCCGTTCAGCCCGGCCAGCAGGTTGTCCTCGCGGTCTCCTACGAGAGCCGGGGCATGCGCGAGTGGGTGTACCGCCCCACCGACGGCGTCGGCCGCGTCGACGACTTCGGGCTCACGCTCCGCACGGACTTCGCCGACATCGACTATCCCCGCCTCACCATCTCGCCGCAGAGCCGCACGCGCACGGACGCCGGGTGGACCCTGGAGTGGCGCTCGGCGCGGCTCGTGAGCGGGTACGGCGTGGGCATGGTGATGCCGGAGCGCACCCAGCCGGGCGAGCTCGCGGCCGGCATGAGCTTCTCCGCCCCGCTGTCGCTCGGCCTGTTCTTCCTCTGGATCTACGCCCTCGGCCTGCTTCGCGGCATCGAGATCCACCCGATCAACTACCTCTTCGTCGCCGGCGCCTTCTTCGCCTTCGATCTGCTCTTCGCCTACACGGCCGACCACCTCCCGGTGGAAGGCGCCTTCGCCCTCGCGAGCATCGTGAGCGTGGGGCTCGTCGTTAGCTACCTTCGGCTCGCGGTGGGGGCCCGCTTCGCCTTCGTGGAGGCCGGCGTGGCCCAGCTCCTCTACCAGGTGGGCTTCGCCCTGGCGCACTTCTGGGACGGGCTCACCGGGCTCACCATCACCGTGCTCGGCGTGCTCACCCTCTTCGCCCTGATGCAGCTCACCGGGCGCATCAAGTGGACCGAGGTGCTCAGCCGCCGGCCCGCGACCGCGTGAGCGCGGCCAGCTCCGCGGAGAGGGCCACCTCCCACGGAGCGCCGGCGGGATCATCGGCCCCGCACCGCGTGAAGGTCACGTACCCGGGGTAGCCGGGCGCGCGATCCCAGTCGGCGGCGGGGTCGGCGGGCGGCGGGAGCGGGCCCGTCGCGCTCTCGCGGAGCGGGTGCATCCAGCAGGCGCGGGGCTTGTACGCCCAGGGGTGCAGGCCGTCGGCCTCGGCGAGGGTCTGCAGCGCGCACCGCGCGTCCGGCAGCGCGAAGACGCAGCGGGTGCGAGGGAAGTGGGCGGGGAAGCCGGGCTGCCGGTACGTGTGCGGCCGGGTGGCGGTCTTCGTTGCGCCGCCCTCGCCGGGGGCCAGGAAGCGGTCGGGCAGGCCGGGGAACGCGTCGCGACGCGTGAACGCGAGCCGCCGGAGCGCGCGCACCTCGTCGTCGTCGAGGTACGCGCCGTCGTGACAGCACATGCCCTCGCACGCCGACAGATCGCAAGGGAACAAGCGGGCAGTCGCGTAGCTCGGCATGCTACGGGGGCGGGAGCGGGCGGCCCGCGCGCAGCTCGGCGAACACGATCTCGAGCGACGCGACGTTCGGTGCTACGTCCACCCAGCCCGAGGGTTCCAGGCCGAGCACGTACACCGCGGGCGTGCCGGTGATGCCCGCGGCGATGCCGGCCTGGATGTCGGCGGCGACGGCGCCGGCGGTGGTCGGGGCGTCGAGGCAGGCGCCGAACGCGGCGGGGTCGAGCCCGGCCTTCTCGGCGAACATGTACATCTCGGGCGGCGTCACGTGGTCCGGGTAGAGGTAGAGCAGATCGGCCATGGCGACGGAGTTGCCCGTGGTGGCGGCGCACTCGGCGGCGCGCGCGGCGAGGCACGCGAAGCGGTGGCCCTCCCACTCGATGCGGGGGTTGCACGCGGGGTCGAGGGGGTAGTTCTTGTACACCACGCGCACGTCCGGGTTGCGCTCCGCCATCTCCTTCACGCGCGGCCAGAAGCCAGCGCAGTACGGGCAGAAGTAGTCGGCGAACGACACGACGGTGAAGCGGGCGTCCGCGGGGCCGAGCGAGGGATCGGCGGCCGTGAACGGCACGTCGGCGATCACGCCGGGCTCGCGCCAGCCATCGGGCAACAGGCGCGCCCCGGAGAGGGCCTCGGCGGGCGTCGCAACGCCGGGCGACGGCGCGGAGGACGGCCCCGGCGGCGGGGCCAGGGCCGGGCCCCGAGGGGCGCAAGCGAGGAGCAACGCGAGAAGCATGGTGCGGCCTAACCCGATGGTCGGGCCGCCACCGGCGCTACCAGCCCCGGACGACGTACACGGCGCCGCCGCCGCTCGCGACGCCGTCCGAGCCGGTGGCGCCGATGAGGAGGTCGTCCTTGCCGTCATTGTCGGCGTCGCCGCCGCCCGCGACGCCGGTCCCGAGGCCATCGCCGGCCGCCGCGCCGTAGAAGCGCGCCGAGGCGTTGCTCGTGGTCCACGCGCCCGTGGCGCCCGCTGCCGGCTTGAACTGGAACACGGCGCCGGCGTTGCTGCCGGTCGTGTCGTCGCCGCTGTCCCCGACGTAGAGCTCGTCGGCGCCGTCGCCGTCGAGGTCCGAGGCGTACGCCACGGAGGCCGCGAAGCTCGCGGCGGTGCCGGTGACGGTGATGTCCGCGGTGGTGACGCTGGCGCTGCCCGAGAGGGAGGAGGCGTCCCAGAAGAGCCACGCCTGGCCGGCGGCGAGGCTGCCGAAGGCGAGGTCGAGGTTGCCGTCGCCGTCCACGTCGCCCGGGGCGGTGAGCGGGTAGCCGCCCACATAGGTGCTGGACGTGCTGCCCAGGAGCCGGGCCTGCATGGCGTCGTCGATGCGGGAGTCCCAGTCCATCGAGCTGTTGCCGAGCACGAGGTACACGACGCCCGCGTTGCTCGCGCCGTCGTCGTTGCCGTAGGCGCCCGCGACGATGTCGGCGTAGCCGTCGTCGTTCATGTCGGCGACGACGAGCGAGCTGCCGAGGTAGTCGTAGTCGTCCGAGCCGTGAATCTGGTCCTCGGCGTCCTCGAAGTCGAAGCCGCCGGACACCGCGCCCGAGAAGATCGAGAGGTTGCCCGTCATGTCGTCGGAGCTGTAGTAGCCGCTCACGTAGTCGTCGGAGATGGCCCCCGACACCACGTCGTTCACGCCGTCGCCGTCGATGTCGCCCGCGCCGAGCCAGGAGAGGCCGTCGTAGGAGGAGTCGCCGGTGAAGTAGGCGGCGTAGGTGGACGACGTGGAGAGCGAGCCCGCGAGCGCCGCGCCCCCGGTCATCACCCAGCCGGCGCCGTAGGCCCCGTAGTACGAGCTCAAGGCGCCCGGGCCGGCCACCACGAGGTCGCTCGTGCCGTCGCCGGTCACGTCGACCATGGGGCCGGCGATGTTGCCGAGCGGGTAGTACGAAGAGGTGCCGGTGATGGTGGCGGTGTCGTAGCTGTCGACGTTGCCCGCCGCGGTGGCCGCGGTCGCCCCGCTCACGACGAAGGCGTAGCCGGCGCCGGAGGCGTCGGTCGTGACCACCACGTCGTCCGCGCCGTCGCCGGTCACGTCGCCGCCGAGCGAGAGGCCGTCGGCGTCGCCGAGCCCGAGGCTGCTCGACCCGCCGTACAACACACCGCTCGCTACGTCGCCGATGGCGACGTCGTCGATGACACCGTCGCAGTCGGTGTCGAGGCCGTCGAGCGTCTCGGCGACGGGCCCCGTGGTGCTGGCGTCGGTGTCGTTGCAGTCCGTGTCGGAGGCGACGCCGTCGGCGTCCTGGTCGTAGTCGTTGTCGCCGGCGCAGTCCTGGTCGATGCCGTCGTACCAGACCTCGGTGGCGCCGGGGTTGATGGCCTCGTCGAGGTCGTCGCAGTCGCTCGCGATGCCGTACCCGTCGCCGTCGCGGTCGTCGTCCTGGCCGTCGCAGTTCTGATCGACGCCGTCGTACCAGACCTCCTCGGCGGCGGGGCTCACCGTGGCGTCGGTGTCGTCGCAGTCGATGCCCGCCGCGAAGCCGTCGGCGTCCTGGTCGTAGTCGTCGTCGCCCGCGCAGTCGGAGTCGACGCCGTCGTACCAGGTCTCCGGGGCGCCCGGGTACACCGTGGCGTCGTCCTCGTCGCAGTCCGCGGTGTAGTCGGAGCCGTCGGCGTCGCGGTCGTAGTCGTCGCCGCCGTTGCAGTCGCCGTCGATGCCGTCGTACCAGACCTCGGTGGCGCCGGGGTAGGCCGTGGCGCTCGTGTCGTCGCAGTCGTCGCCGCCGGACTCGATGCTCCCGTAGCCGTCGCCGTCGGCGTCGATCTGCGCGCGGCCCGCGAGCGTGACGACCACGGTGCCGTCGCCGAGGGTGTCCGAGATCGTGAGGTTCGCCGTGGCTTCGCCCACCGCGGCGGGCGTGTACGTGACGGCGATCGTCACGGAGGCGCCGGGCGCGGGCGAGGTGAACGTGCTCACGGCGAACGCGGCCGCGTCGGCCCCGTCGAAGGCGGCCGCGAGGGCGACCTCGCCCTCGCCGACGTTCTCGACGGTGATCTCGAGCGTGGCGGTGCCGCCGACGAACGCGACGCCGAAGTCGAGGGAGGCTGGCGAGACCGAGAGGGCGCCGTCGGCGACGGTGTCGGTGTCGTCGGTGTCGTCGGTGTCGTCGGTGTCGGTGTCATCGGGGTCGGAGGAGGTGTCGCCCACGGTGCCGGTGTCCGTGAAGTCGATCTTCGCGGTGTCGCAGCCGATGGCGAGCGCGAGCGGGAGCACCCAGAGCGCCAACGGGCCGCGGAGCAGCAGGGGGGAACGGACGAGCATGCGTGGACTCCTCTCCGCACCATAATGCCACCTCGCCCGCGTTTGGATCGTGATCGGCGCACGATCGCCGCGCTACAGCCCCGCCGCCTGGACGCGCTGGTTCGCCTCCTGCTGGAAGAGACCCTCGTAGGCGGCCTCGTTCTTTTCCAGCACCCCGTTGTAGCGGGGGCGGGGGCCATGGCGGACGGCTCGACCGGGAGCGCGCCCCTGCGCGGCGCCGTTGCGGTACCGCGCCCCTTGTAGGGGCTATCTGCCGATCTGGACGGTCACGCCGGCCCACGCGGAGAAGAGGGGGAGGGGTTCGAAGGTTGGCTCGCCGTCGGACCGCGGGCGGTCCACCGGGAGGCCGTACACGCCCGACGCGAACAACTCCACCGGTTTGACCAGTGGAATCCGAGCGCGTCCGCCCACGCCCACGTACCACGGGAAGAGCGGCCCGACCGTGGCCTGAAGCCAGGGCAGCCCGGCCGCGACGTGCGGAAAGAGGAAGACGTTGGTGGAGGATTCGCCGGTCGGGAGCGTGTGGAAGTCGCCGACGGTGAGCTGGGCGTCGAGGCCGACACCGGCGGTCCACCACGCGTTGTCCACGGACACCCCGAGCGACGCGGCCGGCGTGCCGGCGTTGACGGTGTCGACCGTGTGCGGTGCGCCGGAGGCCAGGTTCTGCAGGTAAAAGTCCCCGGTGGAGAGCCACCCGCCGCCGAGCGTCGCGCGCCCCACCACCCGCGTGCGCGCCGGGGACTCGGCGGGGCGGATGGGGCGCCGCGTGGCGATGTCGCCATCTACGCGGAGGAGCAACGTTTTCTCGGCCGCGGGCGTCGCGATGTAGACGGGTTCGCCGAAGCCTCCGAGGGGTACCTTGGCGGCTGCGGGGACGCTCCACCCCTCGCTCCCCGACAGCGCGAGCCCACGCAGCTCGGCGAGCTCGGTGGGGCCGAACGGCGCGCTCACGACGGCGTCCGCGCCGGGCTTGATGCGGACGTCCTGCGCGAGGAGCATCGTGTCGCCGACGTTCACGTGAAACAGATGACGACCGGGGATGAGCCGGACCCGAAGGCCGGGTTCGTGGGGGATCTTGACGCCGTCGATGTAGAGCTCCGCGCCCGACGCGATCGTGCCGACAATGAACGTGGCGCTCGGCATGGACTGGCACTGGGCCTGCGTCTGGTCGAACGCCGCGCGCTGCGCCGGCTCCGGGATGTCCTCGTCGGCGAACTGGGCGGGCGCGGCCAACAACGCGCAGGCGTCCATCCACGGGGTCACCCACGCGTCGGCACCGGTTCCCGTTCGGTACGGGGCCGCGGCGGCCTCCACCCCGAGCTTGTCCTGGAAATAGCGGTGCACCGCGAAGCCTTCGAACAAGAGCGCGCGGCGCAGGAGGTTGCGCTCTTCCGGGCTCCGCAGGATGTGCACGTCCTCCGTGGCCTTCGCGAGGCGCGACATGATCTGGAGTTCGCCGTCGAACACGTCCGCGAGCGGACGAACTTCGCCGAGCTCCGTCCGGAGCGTGTCGAGCGTGGCGGGGTCGAACGCGGCCACGCCGCCGGTGACGAGGGCGTCGAGAGGCGCGGCGGTGGAGCCCGGGAGCGTGCGGGCCACCGCGGACGCGCTTGCGGGGTCGGGCGGGGTGAGCCAGAGCACGCGATCGGCGAGCGCAGAGCCCGCGAGGAGGAGAATCAGCGACATGTGAGCGTTTCTCCCTCGACCGCGCAGGCGACGCCCCGGGGGCTGTCGAGGCGGACACGGGTGGTGAGGCCGCCCGCGGCGACCGTGCAGTCACCGGCCGGAAGCTCGCGCAAGAGCGTGCTCGTCGTGCCC